>JAATGN010000172.1 GCA_015654615.1 Rhodospirillales bacterium | reverse complement strand
TGCTCGGCGAGAAACATTTACAGATTTGGTTCCCTATTCGCCTGATTTTTGGGCTTGGCCTGTTGGTGCCACTGCCGCCGAATGGCTACAACACTGGTGAATACCTCGTCATCAACGTCGCGGAAATGGGAAGCGCCCTCGCAGACAATACCTGGTCGAAGGTCACTTCTGCGGTCGGGCAGGGCCTGCCGCTGGCGAACCCGCCGGCGCCAGATGCGGCCCGGGTGGTCGCGGCCCTCTGGCAGATCGCCGCCTGCACAGCCATCCAGACCCACAGCGCAGCCAGCAGTAACGGCGCGACGGTCACTATCACCACGCCGTCTGGGCAGAATTACCTGAGTGCAGATGGTGCTGCCGCCGCCGGCGGCGTCGAAGGGCAGTGCGGCCAAGTGTTTTTCCCACCGCCGGCGTCGGGCACGCTGCAACAAAGCGTCGTCGCCGCGCAGAGGGGCAGCGTGACGAAAATCTTGAACGATTTGAATCCGATAGCCAGCCAATTCGCTACCTTTGCCCTGCCCCCGTTCGGCGGCACAGCGCCCACCTGGTCGCCGGCGGCTGACCTGCAATCCTATTCTGATAGCATCGCGAATGCTGCCTCTGCCTCGATAGAATCCAACTCAACAGCGGCGCAGCAGAACAGCGACTGGTCGACGGCGGCGAACAAAATGGGGTGGGTGTCGGCCGGTGCATACGCGATCACCCTATCGCGCGTGCAGGGGCAGTTGATGGAGGCGTCGACCACGCCGCCGACCATCACCGCCCCGAAATTGGACTGGTGGACCGGCGATGTTTACGTAAACGAGCGGGCGGCGATGGCGGCGGCGGCCGACTGGATGGGGCAGCAGCTTCACACGGCCCAGCGTAACTCGACGACGGCGCCGGATGCGTTCCTCGCCGGCGTGGGGGAGGACTCGTCCTTCGCGGGTATCGACCCTGCCCGATTCCGCACCGTCTACCAATGGATGGGGGCCAATTCCAACACCAGCAAAGACCCGGTCGCGTCACTGATGGCAATGGGACATGAGATGGTGAGCATCGCCACGACAACCGTTGCGACCTATGTCGCAGCAAAGGGTGTCGCTGGCGCAGCGGCCGGTGTTGCCGGCTCAATCCCGATCATTGGCGGCACGGTGGTCGGGATCGCGAAAGGCGTCACCGGCGCGGCCGATGCTATCTCGCCGGCCATGTGGCTCGGCGTGGGGGCGCTTTGGAGCGAGGGCGTACTGCTCGCATACGTCATTCCCATGATGCCATTTGTCTGGTTAATGCTGCTGCTCTCCGACTGGATCATCCGCATCGTCGTCGGCGTCGTCGCGGCGCCGTTGTGGGGGACCTTCCATTTGACCCTTGAAGCAAACGCCGGCCTTGGGTCGCGAGCGGCCCGAGGTTGGGGTTGGCTGATCGACATCTTCTCGCGGCCGACTTTGGCCGTGCTCGGCTTGCTTCTAGGCTACCTGGTCTTCCAGGGCGTCGCCGGCCTGGTGGTGCAATTGTTTTTCGACGCGGCGCAGGGTGCGCTGGCCGGCCACTTTGGTGGGCTGTCGGGTTTGCTCACTCTCTCAATCCTACTGGTCGCGTTGCTGACGACGCTGATGTACAAATCAATGTCGCTCACACACCTGCTCGGAGACTGGGTTGCCCAGCTGCTGCAGGTCCCGACGCATGCGAGCACCGATGCCGAGAAGCACGCGACCCCGGTCGTTACCGCCGTTCAGACTGGCGCCGGCCAGGTCGCTTCCCGCGCGGCGCCGGCTGTCGGCTATGGTGGAGCACGGCACGAGGGTGGAGAGGGTGACGGTGGCTCGATGCGGCCGGCGGGCAAGACGAGTGACCACCTGGCGGCGGATCGGCGTGAATAGGGGAGCGAAATTATGGGCTTGGGACTACTGTTCGCGGCGTTTGCGCTAATCGTTTTCCTGATCAAAGGGCTTCCCGCCGGCGTGGCCGCCTATCGGCAGCACATGCGGGAATACAGAGCTCAGCGGCAGCGGCGGCTATGACCGAGCCAGGCCTCACGCTCTCCATTCCGGTGGTTTTTCCGGCCGACCGCGCCTATATTGAATGCATGGCAGATCTAGCATCCATTTTCGACCCGGAAGACGAAGAGGCCGCAGAGTTGGCCGCGCTGACGGCCGCCGTCGCCGAGGCCGATGCCGATCCGCGCCCCTCGATCTCGCATGAGAAGGTTCGGGCTTGGCTGCTGGAAATCGCGGCCGGCAACTTCGACGCTCCGCCGCCCTTATCGGAATGACGGTGCCGGTCCAATGGCGACCGAGGGCTCTTGAAGACCTCGCGCGGATCGTCAGCCACATCTCTGAGGAAAACCCTATCGCCGCCCGTCAGGTTGGCCGGGAACTGCTGCTGTCCGGCGACAGCCTGACGCTGTTCCCACATCGGGGGCGTCCCGGCCTGGTGCCCGGCACCCGCGAGTTGGTCTCCTACTGGCCCTATATCCTGGTCTATCGCGTCACCCGGGACGGCGTCTCGATCCTGCGCGTCTGGCACGGCGCCCAGCACCGCGCCTGATTCAGGGGACAATGGGCGGCTGCGCCGCCCACTCGACGTCCTCCCGATGGTGGGGCCCGGCGGCCCCTAGTCCACCAACAACGAGAACAACCAAGCAACTTTGCACCCGTCAATTTCGGAACTAATGTATTGATATAATTGTGTTTTCCGCTTTTGTTCACGAAAACTGTGGCATGAGTGGAAAACTCAATAAATTCAATTAATTAGCACTTTTCTGTCCGCGACCATCGGGAGCGTCCTCCAGGTGATCGGGTCCAGGCCCGCGTAGGGCCTGGGAATGCCTCTTCCAGAGCGGTCGGGCCCCGAGTTGCTGGGATCGCGAGACGACGGCCAGGCCGCCGCTTAGTTGTTCCTCGCGGCCTGCCGAGCAAGGGTGTGGGGAGCGAAGCGGGGAGAGGGCTTGTCCTCTCCCCTGGTCCGCAGGACCGCGCATGTTGCCGAAGGCAACATCTAAGCGCGCCTTTCAGGAAATCGTTAAAGCTCAGCTACGCCATTTCCCGGTTGCGATGTGCCGGTTTCGACGAACAAACCCGTTCCAAAATCCTTCCGCAAAATCATCGTCAGCCATGTTCGTGTGCCATGCCGGGCCACCAAGCATGCCGCACAGACCTGCGAATAGGCCGAACGCGGTTTTCGTCTCGGGATGATTCGGAGGCAGGGATGGAAGCAGGTAGGCCAAAGCTTCGACCGAGATTGCCGGGCCGGTATCCACCAAGGCCCACAGCGCCGCCTCCTGCCGTGGGGTCAGTGTGGTCGCGGTAATGGTATTGTCCTCGCAGATCATCGTCGTGGTCCTTTCACGCTGATGGTTTAGGCGCCGGTTCGTCGTCTCCGCGACGGCCGGCGCCGGCTAAAAGAAGCGGTGCCGTCGTGTCGGACGGCGGCTCACATTGCTCAGGTCGATATCGGGGGGCCGGACTTGGTCGGCGCCGGTCGCCGCAGCGGGTGAAGAGAAATCGGCGTCGGACAGCGGGGCAGGGTCGCTGCCGTCCGGTGCCTCCGGCTGATCGGCGCCCACGATTTCGTCAAGCCGGGTCAGGACTGGCGCAACGGCTTTCATATCAGGGCCCCGCGCGACCTTGGCTCGCAACAGGTCGGCCAACTGCTTCGCTGCCACCGGCTCTTTGAGTGCGGCCGACAAGATGGCGCCACCGATGATAATTTTCTGTCGTGTCAGTGACTGACGCTGTTGCTGCTTACGTCTGGCAAGCGTTAGCTCGGCTTCGTGCAATCTTTCGTCAAGTGAACGCATGACGCAATCCTTCGTATCGTGTGGAAGATAGTTCATACACGATATGAACATGACTTATTTATACTACACGATATCATGTATTGACGGCGCATCAACGTTTGTGTTGTATGAAATTGCGCTCAGCGAACGACGAAGGTTTCTCGAAGAGCGCGCTTAGATGTTGCCTGCGGCAACATGCGCGGTCCTGGCGGACGGAAGGAAGAAAACATGGAAGGGTTGGAGGAAATGTTGGAGGTCACGCCGGCAGGCTTGGCGCTGCGCACGGATCGCAGCGGGAACGTCAGTGACGCCGGCGATGCACCGGCGGGATGGCGGAAGCTGTACGGTCCAGCCGATGGGCGGTCGGGATTCCCGCAGGATGACCGGATCCGCTGGCTGAAAGCCTCCTGTTTATCGCTGCGGGTGCCCTTCGCGCCGCTCGCATTTTATCACCGCCATGGGTCCGGGCGGTACGTCGGATGGGAAACGGAAATCCGAGGAATCGTTGTACCGGACGAGAGCGCGGAAATGGTTGCGAAGGTCGCCGATCTGCTGGCGGCGGACAGAATCGAATGGTTCGACGGAAAACCGAGGTCAAAGGACAAGAGGTTGAAGATCGTTTTCGTCGAAGAAGAGTAAGCGGTGGCGATTTACTCGCTCGAAGCAAAAGTCTTTTCGCGCGGCCAGGGGCACAGCGCGGTAGCGAAAGCAGCTTACCGTGCTGGTACCATCTACCATGACGCGCGCCTCGGACGCCGCTGGGATTATTCCGATCGGACTGACGTTGAGCACGTCGAAATCTCGGTGCCCGACGGTGCGCCAGCGTGGACGGTCGACCCCGAACAGCTATGGAACGCCGTCGAGGCGACCGAGCGGCGGAAGGATTCCGAACTGGCGCGCGAGTGTCGTATCGCTCTGCCGCGCGAACTGACCCGCGAACAGCAGGTCATCCTGGCACGGGAGTGGGTCGCCGCCGAATACGCCAGTCGCGGCATGGTTGCGCAATGGGCGCTTCACGCGCCCGAGGCCAGCGACGGCGGCGAGCAACCGCACATCCACGTCATGGTCACCACCCGCCACCTCGATCCCGACGGACCAAGCGGGTTTTCGTCAAAAAAGGCCGACGACTTCCGCGCGTATTGGACGGGCGACGATGCCTTCAAGAAAGGCAAGAAGGGCGCCTTCGTCTCGAGCACCGAAGGTCTCGAAGGGATGCGGCAGCGGTGGGCGGAAATGTGCAATCGGCACCTGGCCGCCGCCGGCGTGGAAGCGGCAATTGATCATCGATCCCTTGCCGCGCAACGAGCGGAGGCGTTGGCCGAAGGCGATGCCGAAAAGGCTGCAATGCTCAGCCGTCCGCCCGAATCGAAAATGGGAAAAGGCCACGGCATGAGGAAGCGCGGCCTGAAATCCGACCGCGCCGAAGAAGCCCAGGAAATCCGCGAAGAGCGCCGGAAAGTCATCGATCTGGCCGAGGAACGTGCCAAGCGGAAACCGAGAATTCACCCAGACGACTGGCGCGCGGAAACGGAAATCGTGACGCCAACCCAACAGCAGGAAATGGAGTTAGAGCTTGAACAGCACAAACGAAAATTCGGCTTTCACGCCGGCACAGCGAATCGAGGCCATCGACCTCAAAACGACCGAGCTCATGTCGCTCCTCAACCCGCCGGCCGGGGTGTCGAAAATCGATCTCGCGCTACAGGCCCTGGGCGAGTTGCTCCAGGGGCAGCAGGTCCTTATCGACTTGGTGTCCGACCTTCGGACCAGGCTGCTGACCGACAAGAGCGCGTAGCCCATTACCGCTCCGGTCTTGACCGGGCGACGGCCGCCGACCAAGCGCAACGCCAAGCCTTCAAAAAACGCCTGCTCGAGTCATGGTATCGGACGAAGCTTTCGTCAGACCTGGCGCCTGCGCTGCACTGGGTGCGCCAGCGACCCGAGGAAACGGTCGCCCAGTTGTACAGCGGAGCCCGGGTCCGCGATAGCGGCGGCGCCCTGTCGGTGCAGAAGACCGACCGGCAGGCAATCGACCTGCAGGTCCAGATGGCGAAGGCCAAGGACTGGAGCGATCTCGAACTGAGCGGGACAACTGCCTACAAACTGGCCGCTGCCGAGGCAGCCACCAGGGCCGGCCTCGTGGTGACCAACCGAGACCTGCAAGGTATCGTGGAGCGGGTGAAGGACCAGATGGCCGACGAAGCCCGTCAGACGAGGCGTTATCCATCGGAAGAGATTTTCCCATCTTCAGGTGCCGCCGAACAAACAGAGGAACGACAGCCTTCAAGAACGGCTTTGCCGCGCACCCAGGTCGACGACATCGCCTTCGTCCGCCAGCAGTGGGTGAAAGCGGTCCAGCGTGCCGTCGATGCGATGGCCATTGCCCGGGGCGCGATCTGGCGCGGGCCGGATGGCCAGGACCGGCCTTTCCTGGTTCGTCTGGCAGGCATGCCGGCGCCCGTTCCCGCTCGCCTGAGCGATGACGAGGCTCGTGAGGTTGCCGAGCGGCGACGGCCGGCGCTACAGCCCGCTTGGCCGACGGCGCAATCAGCTTTGGCTGAGGCCCGCCGGCGCCGGCAAGAGCTTGATGCGCGCTGGCAGCGGCTCGGCTTTTTCGCCAGGCATGGCGCTGCCGGCGAAGAGATCGACGCGGAGCGGGACACGCTGCGCCCACGGGGCAGGCAGGCGAGCGCCGATCTGGCCGCGCTCGAGCAGGCGTGGCAGCGCGATCTTCCCCAGCACGTGGCCGAGATCCGGGAAGAGGCGGATCGCATGCGGGACCTGGCGGCCGAACTCAAAGAGAAAGGGGCCGCCGTGGCGGCCCAGGCCGATGCGGAGGCCAAAAAGCTGGAAAAGCTCATGCGGGAGTTGGAACGCGGTGCTCAGCTTGGCCGAATCATGCCGACGTCAGCCGAGACTGATGCCGAACGTCTTGACCAGTTAGAAGTCCAAGTCACCAATCTGCCGGCACCAGCCGAGCAACGCGGGCAACCCGAATTGCGGCGGCGTGGACCGGGGTGGCGAAGTCGGTGATGCAATGAGGTCTTGGCTGCCAAATGGCCTGAAATAGGACATTCCGCACGCCTTTCGAAGAGGGTATTCTGTCCTTGTAGTGGACGGATCGGCCGTGCATATGGAGAACATTGGCTTACGCTATGGCTGTCTTTGACCTATTTTCCAAACGTCAGAAGCGTGCTCGTGGCGAAGTGCCAGATGTTTACGTCTATGACGATCTCCCAAATCCTCTGCGCGTCCAAATTGTTCACATTATTAACGATGCTTTTGGGGTCGATCACTACCACGCCGATCATGCCGAAAACGCTTATCAGTCTGTAAATAACATCCTATGTAGAGAACTAGGCGTATTTAAATTAGTAGACTACCCAACATCAGACAAAGATTCTGTGTTTAATTTTTTCTTGCATGAGAAATCCATTGAGACGGCCTTAGACGTTGTTGAGATATGTTTTAAGATAATTCAATTTAATATCGCTGAAGATCAGTCTTATCAGTACAATACAGATCGAAAAATCGAACCAACTGATGCCATAGCTGAGTTAAATGAGCGCTTCAAGGAACACGGTGTTGGCTATCAATTTGAATCTGGCGAAATTATCCGTATCGATTCAGAATTTTTACATGCTGAGGCAGTTAAACCCGCACTGGGAGTCCTCCGAGATAAAAATTTCAAAGGTGCAAATGAAGAATTTTTAAAATCTCACGAACACTATCGGCACGGCCGTTACCAAGAATGCCTTGTTGACGCATTGAAGGCATTTGAGAGCACGATGAAGACGATTTGCAACCTGCGTGGCTGGACGACACAATCAAATGATACGGCCAAGAATTTAATTGCTATCTGCATAAAAAACGGCTTATTTCCCGCTTATTTTGATTCACAATTTTCTTCCATTCGATCTTTGCTAGAAAGTGGGATTCCTACGGTTCGTAATAAAAATGGCGGGCATGGACAGGGGACATCTCCTTTAGTTGTTCCGGAATACCTGGCTCGATATGCGTTGAATCTTACTGCAACGACAATTTTGATGATGGTTGAGGCACATCAGACCAAAAAATAGACCTCGTCGTTATCGATGATTCTTAGTTGCCCCCTGACCTGCGTCATTATTTTCGCTGTGCGTTCTTGCCACCAGGCAATCTTGCTCCCAAACGATCCGCCCGCAAATGGGTGTAACGGGCCAGCATTTCGGGCCGCAGATGGCCTGAGATGGCCATGATTTCCGTGTCGCGTAGGTCAGTCAGTTCGAACAAGCGCGAGATCGCTTCGTGCCGTAGGTCATGCCAGCGAAGATCCGGGAATGCTTCATCTGGCGCGACATCCCGGAAGGCGTGTGCGATGCCTCGACCCGTTTCCACTGGCAACACGGTAGAGCCGTTGGTCAGACGGCGGAGCACCCGGAATGCCGCAATGGCGCGGCGAGAAAGAGGCACCCGTCGAGCGCGGTCATTCTTGGTCTTCAGCAGATCGCAGCATGGGTAAACCGCGTCCAGCTTGACCCGCTCCCATGTGAGACCGGCGAGTTCTCCTTGGCGCATGCAGGTTTCCAGCGCGATGACGACGGCGGAGCGTAGCCACGGGCGGGACGACGCCCGGCAAGCGTTCAAAAGCCGCCGCTCCTCGCCGTCACGAAGTCGCCTGTTTCTGCCGTCCGGCAGGCCGGGGCGGACGCCCTCAATAACCGGATTGTTGATGTCTTGGTCATGGGCCAGCGCCCACCTCTTGTAGACCTGGGAGAGCACGTTGAGCCGGTGGACCACGGTCTGTGGTCCAACCTTGGCGGCCGGGCCGGCCGTTTCGTCGTCTTCCGCGTTGTCCTCATCAAGGACTTCGCGGCGCCAACGGATCAGGTCGGCCGGGCGCAGGCTGGCCAGGGACCAGGAGGCGAATTCCGTCCCCTGCCAGTATGTCAGCTTCGACCTCTTGTTCTTGGCATCCGGGGTGTCCGGCAGGGTGTCGCTCATCCACTGGCAGGCTTGGGACAATGTGGTGTCCCGAACAAGGCGCCGATCCTGATATTCATCGCCGGTTACCTTGCCCTCGACGATTCGCGCCCATGCCTCGGCCTCGGACCTTGTTTCAAAAGTCCTGGTCTCAGTCACGCCTTTGCGACGAATTTTCGCCCGGAATTGATGCGGGCCGCGCTCTTCGACGGTCGCCATGATGAGACACCTCGGGACAGATCAAATGCCCCAATTTGTCCCAAAAAATCGACTATTTGTCCAGGGAATGCGGCTAAGTTCCGGATTTCGTTGGAGCGGGTGAAGAGAATCGAACTCTCGTCGTAAGCTTGGGAAGCTTCTGCTCTACCATTGAGCTACACCCGCGCCGGAGCGCAGAATGTAAAGGGTTTGGCGGGGCGAACGCAAGCCCCTAACCGAACCCGTTGCCAGAAATTGCCCAAGGTTCCCCGGCATCATGCCCCATCAAGCTCCCTCCTCTTCACGCGGCGACAAAAAATCTGCGGTCGAGCCTTCGGATTACCGCCGATCGGAATGGAGATGGCCGCGAATTCGTGACAACAGGATATCCTTGTGAGATATTAGGATATAAGAAGGAGATATTTCATGGCCCTCTTCGTCAAAGACCCCGAAGTCGACAGATTGGCGAAACGGCTTGTGGCCATCAAGAAGGTCAGCAAGACCGAAGTGGTTCGCCAGGCATTGTTGCACGAGCTGGAGCGCGAACGGGCCATACCGTCCCTGGTCGATCTAGGCGTCGATTTTTGTCGGGCATTGCGCGCCCGGGCCAATCCCGCCAGCGGAATGCCGGCCGACAAGGCCTTCATCGACGGCCTTTATGGGAATGAGTGATGTTTGTCGACGCTTCCGCTCTTACCGCGATGCTGACCGATGAAACCGACGCCCGCGCGCTGCTTGCGCGCATGCAAAGCTACCCGAAACGGATCACCTCGCCTCTGGCCGTCTGGGAAACGGTCGTCGCCGTGGCTCGTATCCTGGGTTTGACCGCGCGCGATGCCGAATCTGCCGTCGAGGATTATCTCAAACTCATGGGAATCACCGTCGTTGCGGTCGCCGCCGAAACTCGCGCTCTTGCCATCGACGCCTATGACCGTTACGGCAAGTCGCGCCATCCGGCCGCCCTGAATTTCGGAGATTGTTTCGCATATGCTTGCGCGCGGCACGAAAGGGTACCGCTTCTCTACAAGGGCGACGATTTTCCTCAGACCGATATCGAAGCCGCATAGCGCCCATGACGGTCGTTCCGTGGACCAGCACCAGCCTCCGACAGTTGCGGGCCAGAAGCACGCTATCGTCGCCAGCCGCCGGGGGGACCGCCTCATCGACGATGGCGGCCGGCCTGGGTTGTTCAAAGCGGCGAAGGCTCATCCGCCGGGAAATGACGCCTCCTTTGTGCTATCGCAAAAACGCGATAGCATGTCATCATGACATGGCGCGGGGAGATCCTGAGCGAGACGGAGTTGTTGGCATGACCAGCCCATTCGAGGACGCCAAGGCCCGCCTGCCGGCCGATCCCAAGGTCAAGGCCGCATACGACGAATTGGCTCCCGAGTTCAAGATTGCCGCGGAATTGGCCAGGGCGCCGACCCGTGCCGGTTTGTCGCAGGCCGAGCTTGCCGGTCGCATGGGAACCACCCAATCCGTTATCGCCCGACTGGAAAACGGCCACTCCTTGCCCAGCGCCAAAAGTTTTGCTCAGGCGACGGGAAGCCGGATGCAGGCACATCCGTCTGCGGATTAGCGGCACCTCATGTCGGGACGCCGATGCCGACAATGGCGGAGGGATAGGAAGCGCTGCCGATGGCCGACAACATCCTGGTTTTTTACGGCTCCTACCGATCGGATCGGATGGGAATCCGCTTGGCGAACTACATCGTCGCCGCGTTCCGTGGGAGAGGAAGCGACGTCGAATTGATCGATGCGAAGAACATCGGACTGCCCATGCTTGACCGGATGTACAAGGAATATCCCAAAGGCTCGGCGCCCCCGGCGATGGACCGCCTCGCCGCGAAAATCCGGGCTGCCGACGCCTTCGTCTTCGTCGTCGGCGAATACAACTGGGGAATGCAGCCGGGTCTCAAGAACCTGACGGATCATTTCCTGGAAGAGTGGTTCTGGCGACCGGCCGCGATCGTCAGCTACTCCGCCGGCCGTTTCTGCGGCGTGCGGGCCGGAACCGCCTGGCATGGCACCCTTGCGGAGATGGGGATGGTGGTGATTTCGAGCACCCTCGCCGTGGGAACGATCGCCCAGACGCTCACCGTCGATGGGACGCCGGCCGGTGACGCCGGCCAGGCCCTCGAAAAGGGCTTTCCGCGCTTCGCGGACGATCTTTCCTGGTGGACGGAGGCCGCGAGAGAGCAGCGCGCTCGCAGACCGCCGCCCTATTGATCCAAGGAGATGCCGTTGGCCGAGCGGTTCGGGCTGGCGGCAATGTTCAAGCCTTGCGAGGCCCACAGGCGTAAGCGGCGCCGCTCGGGCTTAAGGGGACCGATGACACAGCTTGACCATTCCCGGCGACGCACACGCTTTCTCGCCTCCTGCGTCGTCGGCAACCTGCTGGAATGGTACGACTTCGCCCTCTATGGCACCCTGACGCCTGTCACCGCCCAGTTGTTCTTTCCCGCGACCGATCCCTTGGCGGCGCTGGTCGACATTTACGCCGTGTTTGCCCTCGGCTTCCTGGCCAGGCCTCTGGGCGGTCTGCTGTTCGGATGGCTCGGTGACCGTCTGGGGCGCCAACCGTCGCTTGTGCTGTCGGTGGTCCTGATGGCCGTTCCCACCTGCGGAATGGGGCTGCTGCCCACCTATGCCACGGCCGGCCTGGCGGCGCCGCTGGCGCTGGCGCTGCTGCGAATCCTGCAGGGCCTGTCGGCCGGTGGCGAGTTCTCCAGTTCGATCATCCTGCTGGTCGAATCGGCGCCGCTGGACCGGCGCGGCCTCTATGGCAGCATCGCCAACTTCGGGGCAATGATCGGGGGAGTGCTGGGCGGCGGCATCGGCTGGCTGATGACCGCCTGGTTGCCGGAAGCGGCGGTGCTGGCCTGGGGCTGGCGCCTGCCTTTCCTTTCCGGCATCGTCGTCGGGGCGTTTGGCCTGTGGCTGCGCCATGGCATTCCCGATTCGCCCACTTATGTCCGGCTGGCGGCGGCGGGCGCGCTGTCGCGCCAGCCGGTGCTCCGGACGCTGCGGCGCGAGGGGCGGCAGATGGTCCTGGCGGCGGGGCTCAACTGGGTGGTCTCGGCGGGCTATTACCTGGCCTTCGTGTGGCTGGCCAGCGACATGACCGCGGTGGCCGGCCTGGCCTATCGCGTCGCGCTCGGCATCCAGACGATGGGCCTGGTGTTCGGGTTGGCGATGACGCCATTGTTCGGGCTGTTGTCGGACCGTTACGGGCGTCGGCCGATGCTGGCCGGCAGCGCCGTGGCAACGGCGCTGCTGGCGGTGCCGATGGTCATGCTGGCGGGGCAGGGCAGCGTCGTCGCCGCCGCCATCGCCCAGTTGGGGCTGGCCCTGATGGTCGCGGCTTTTCTCGGTACGCTGCCGGCGGTGTTCGTCTCGCTCCACCAGGAGACCTCGCGCTGCACCGCGCTGGGGCTGAGCTACAACCTGGCCCTGGCCTTATTCGGCGGAACGGCGCCGCTGATCGCCACTCTGCTGGTGAGGCTCTCCGGCTGGCCTTCGGCCCCCGGAGTCTATCTGGCGGCAACCGCGCTGCTATGCCTGGTGCTGGTGCGTTATCTGCCCAAGACCGAACCGGCTCGCCTGTAAGGACGGATTTTCCGCCCTTTCGCTTTGTGGCTACACTCAAAGCGAATCTCGGTGCCGCCCGCGTGCGCCGAAACGCAGGCTCAACTGCAAGCCCGAGGAAAATAACGAATGCCGAACGACGATCGCACCAAGACGATTTACAGCAGGACGCCGGAATCGGCGGCCATGTCGGCAAACGTCAAACGAGCGATGGCGATCACCGCCGCACTTAACCGTTTGACGTTCGACGATGCGGACGAAATTCGGGCCTTGTTCAGCCGGCTTATCGGTAAAAAGGTGGACGAGAGTTTTTTACTGATCCCTCCATTTTATACGGCCGGCGGCGACGAAATCCGCGTCGGGCATAATGTCTTCGTAAATCAGAACTGTACTTTCTATGACCTTGGCGGCCTCGACATCGCAGACGATGTGATGATCGGGCCGAACGTGAGCATCATCACGACCGGTCATCCCCTTGACCCCGCGCAGCGACGCGCCGCCACGATCGGAAAGCCCATCGTCATCGAGAAAGGCGTGTGGATCGCCGCTGGCGCGACCATCATCGGTGGCGTAACCGTCGGCGAGAATTCGGTCGTCGCGGCAGGTTCGGTCGTCACCAAGGACGTTCCCCCGAATACTCTTGTCGGAGGAAATCCGGCGCGGGTCATTCGTTCGATTGGAATTTTGTAAAGGCGCGGGCCTGCGCCGGTTTGTCGCAGGCCGAGCTTGCCAGCCGCATGGGAACCACCCAATCCGGCATCGCCCGGCTGGACAGCGGCCACGCCTTGGAAGCGGCCGCTGTCCAGCGGTGGAACAGCGGCCCGGCGGTTGGTAAAATCACGCCACGATGTGATAGCCGCCGTCGACGAAAAAGGTGCTGCCGGTCATCGCCTTGGCGCCGTCGCTGACCAGGAAGCCGGCCAGGGCGCCGCAATCCTCGATGCTGACCAATTGATGCTGCGGCGCCCGCGCCGCGGCCTGTTCCAGCATTTCGTCGAAGCGGTCGATGCCCGAGGCGGCGCGGGTGCGCAGCGGTCCGGGCGAGATGGCATGCACGCGGATGCCCTGGCCGCCCAGGTCGGCGGCCATGTATTTCACGCTGATTTCCAGGGCCGCCTTGACCGGGCCCATCAGATTGTAATGCTCGACCACCTTCCTGCCGCCGTAGAAGGACACCGTCAGCAGGGTGCCGCCGCCCGGCATCAGGGGCTCGGCCAATTTGCCCATGCGGATGAAGGAATGGCAGGACACGTCCATCGCCATGGCGAATCCGGCGGCCGAACTGTCGACCACGCGGCCGTGCAGATCCTCCTTCGGCGCGAAGGCGATGGAATGCAGCAGAAAATCCAGCTTGCCCCAGGTCCGGGTGATCACCTCGAAGACGTTCTCCAATTCCCCCTCGACCCGGACGTCGCAGGGCAGGAAGATTTCGGCGCCCAGGTCCTCGGCCAGCGGCTGGACGAATTTCATGGATTTCTCGTTCAGGTAGGTCAGCGCCAGATCGGCCCCCAGGCTGCGGAATTGCCGGGCGCAGCCATAGGCGATGCTTTGATCGTTGGCGATGCCGACGACCAATCCCTTTTTGCCCTTCAACGAATAGATGTCGCTCATGACTTCTTCGCTCCCTCATTTTGCACGCCGCATGCTGCGTTGCAGCATAAACGGATCATGGTGTGCAGGGCAAGGCGGGCGAAAGGGTGCGAAAAAATGAGCGGCGCAGGGTTGACGAAGACGGTTGAACGGGGATATGTCTCGACCATCGTGGTGATTTGGCAGACCGGCTTGCGGCCACGTTAAACAAACGGCTAAAAGGGTCAAGTGCGCGTTCTACCGAGCCCTGACCTCTCCCCGGTCGGGGTTTTTTATTGCGTACGGAGACTTTCATGACCGACATTCCTGAAAATTGGCGCCTGTCCACCCAACTGGTTCGCGGCGGATCGGCGCGGACGCCGTTTTGCGAGACCAGCGAGGCGCTGTTCCTCAATTCCGGCTACGTCTACGGCAGCGCCGAGGAGGCCGAGGAAAGCTTCGACGGCACCCGCGAGCGTTTCGTCTATTCGCGTTTCCGCAATCCCACCGTCGCGATGTTCGAGGACCGCCTGGCCCTGATCGAAGGGGCCGAGGCCTGCCGCGCCACCGCCAGCGGCATGGCGGCGGTGCATGCCGCCATCCTGTCGCAGGTCAGAGCCGGCGACCATGTGGCGGCCTCGCGCGCCCTGTTCGGCTCCTGCCTGTGGATCATCGGCGACCTGCTGGCCCGCTACGGCGTGGAGGTGACCTTCGTCGACGGCACCGATCTCGACCAGTGGAAGGCCGCCCTGGCCCGGCCGACCCGTTGCGTCTTCATCGAGACGCCCTCCAATCCGACGCTGGAAATCATCGATATTCCGGCCGTGGCCCAATTGACCCATGCGGCGGGCGGCTTGCTGATCGTCGACAATGTCTTCGCCACCCCCCTGCTGCAGAAGCCGTTGCGGCTCGGCGCCGACGTCGTCGTCTATTCGGCGACCAAGCATATCGACGGCCAGGGCCGCTGTCTGGGCGGGGCCGTGCTGGGCAGCCAGGCCTTCGTCGCCGACGTCCTGGGACCCTATCTCCGCCACACCGGCCCCTGCCTGTCGCCCTTCAACGCCTGGCTGTTGCTGAAGGGCCTGGAAACCCTGGAGCTGCGCGTCAGCCGCCATGTCGAGAACGCCGGCAAGGTCGCCGCCTTCCTCGAAGGCCATGCCGGCGTCGAGCGCGTGCTGTATCCCGCCCTGGCCAGCCATCCGCAGCACGATCTGGCCGGGCGCCAGATGGCCGGCGGCGGCACCATCGTCGCCTTCACCCCGAAAGGCGGCAAGCCGGGCGCCTATCGTCTGCTCAATGCCTTGAAGCTGATCGATATTTCCAACAATCTGGGCGATGCCAAGAGCCTGATCACCCATCCCTGGACCACCACCCATCAAAGCCGGAGTCCCGAGGAAAAGCTGGGCATGGGAATTACCGAAGGCGGTCTTCGCCTGTCGGTCGGATTGGAGGACCCCCAGGATCTGATCGACGACCTGGCGAATGCATTGAAGACCAGTTCCTGAAACCGAGCACGCCGGGCGAACGCCACAGCTCATGCGGAAGTGATGCCGCCCACTGAAAACCAAGAGTAATTCCGGTCAATCCGGAATTACTCTATCGGCTTGATTGCCGTTGCCAAAGGGTCTATTTCGGATCGACGAACCGTGATCTCATGCGGATTGCCGTTCGTTCGGTCGCCCCAGGGAGGATAAGCATGAAGTTTTCCAAGTTTCTCGCCAGCATGGCTCTGCCCATGGTGATGGTTGGATGCGCGTCGTTTCCCGGCACCACCTACCAGCTTGAGGAATTGGAAAGAACAGCGCCCTCCGGCTCGCCCTTCACCCAGGCCCTGGCGCATGAATATCGCGCTTTCTCGGCCTCCGAGCGCACGCAATACAGCTGGTTCAATTCCCAGCATTTCGCCCGGAAAGGGCTGGCGGCGGCGCATGGCACGGCCGTCCCGCCGGAAGATCTGGCCGACTGGCATTTCGCCGACGGCCAGGCCGCCCAGGATCTGAGCGCCGCCCGCATCCAGCTGATGGAGACGCTGGAGAGCAATGCGCCGAATCGCGTTCCGGCCCTGACCGCCACCGCCCAGGTCAAGTTCGACTGTTGGGTGGAACAGCAGGACAAAGGTTGGAAGAGCGAGGAAATCGCCGCCTGCCGCAAGGATTTCCAGGCCGCCATGGCGGCCATCGCGGTGCAGGCGAAACCCGCCGCCGGAGCGGCCGCGTCCGCCGCCGCTCCGGCCGGTGTCGCCGCCAAGCCGTCGGCGGCCGAGCGCTACCAGCTGTTCTTCGACTTCAACCAGGCCCTGCTGACGCCCGAGGCCGCCCATCTCATCACCAGCCTGGCCAATGCCGCCCGGGCGGCCGGCTATCCGAAGCTGACCATCACCGGCTATACCGACCTGACCGGGTCGGCCGATTACAATGTCCGTCTGTCGGTGAAGCGGGCCGAGGCCGTGCGCAAGGCCCTGGTGGCCGCCGGCGTGCCGGCCAGGACCTTGGTCACCGAAGGCCGCGGCAAGGCCGATCCGCTGGTCTCCACCGCCGATGGGACCCGCGAACCGCAGAATCGCCGGGTCGTTGTCCGTTTCGCCGAATAAGGACTCGCTGCATTCTACTTTTCGGCGAGATCGCAGAGACCAGCATCGCCGCTTGTTTCCCGGAGATGCCAGGCCTATCCTGGCGTTCTCGGGGCGGTCGCGGGTTCGAGATGCCTCGTTCGCGCCGCGACCAGATCCGGACACTTCAGCATGCAAGGCGAGAATGACCGTAAAGGGTAACGAGGCGGATTTCGCCCAGACTTTGCAGGATACGGCGATGTATTCTGAGACCACCCGTTCCCTGACGGTCACGGTACAGCCCATCTATCTGGAAGATCAGTCGTCGCCGGCCGACAATCATTTCGTTTGGGCCTATCGCGTGCGCATCGAAAACGGCGGCGACGAAACCGTGCAGTTGCTGCGGCGCCATTGGAAGATCACCGACGCCATCGGCCGGATCCAGGAGGTCAAGGGCGCCGGCGTGGTCGGCGAACAGCCGGTGCTGCATCCCGGCGATTCCTATGAATACACCAGCGGGACGCCGCTCTCGACGCCTTCGGGCATCATGGTCGGCACCTATCAGATGGAAACTCTCGACGGCGAACGGTTCGACATCGCCGTCCCGGCCTTCTCCCTGGACAGTCCGCATCAGAAGATGCGCCTCAACTGAAACGGCGGATGGCGGGACCGCGGGCCGACTCACCGACCTTGCAACGGCATCCGGCCATCGCCACCTAGGCCCGGGGGGAAGCAGTAGCAAAGGGATCAACGCCGTGACCGAACAAAAGCCCGTCGCCTTCGAAAAAAAAGCAGTCCCCCACACGGAAAAGCCGACGCGGGCCGAGGCCGAGGAAGCGGTCCGCACCCTGATCCGCTGGACCGGCGACAATCCGATGCGCGAGGGGCTGCTGGACACGCCGTCCCGCGTCGTGCGGGCTTATGAGGAGTTCTTCGCCGGCTATGGCGTCGATGCCGAAGACATCCTGCGCCGCACCTTCGAGGAAACCGACGGTTACGACGAAATGGTGGTGTTGCGCGACATCCGGCTGGAAAGCCATTGCGAACACCACATGGTGCCCTTCATCGGCAAGGCGCATGTCGCCTATCTGCCGGGAAACCGGGTGGTCGGCATCTCGAAGCTGGCCCGTATCGTCGACATCTATTCGCACCGCCTGCAGCTCCAGGAAAAGCTGACCTCGCAGATCGCCAACGCGATCCAGGAGGTCCTCAATCCCCGCGGCGTCGCCGTGGTGATCGAGGCGGCCCACCAATGCATGACGACGCGCGGTGTCCGCAAGCCCGGCGTCACCATGGTGACCAGCCGCATGCTGGGCGCCTTCCGCGACAATCCGGCGACGCGGCGCGAATTCATGGCGCTGATCGGCAATCCGTCGAGCAGCCTGTCGAACATCTGACCCCGGCGCGCCGGATCGGGCCGTCGCCCTGCGCTTTGCGGGCGGATGGGATGTTGAGCAACGCGGACGGGCACGGACGAACACGGATAAGACAGACGAGCGCCGCAGGCATAATTCTCCGTCATTTCCTCGAATGCGGGGACAAGGACGCAAGAATGCCTGCGGCGCTTTTTCTATCCGTGTTCGTCCGTGCCCGTCCGCGTCCGTCCGTGTTGCTCAAAACGTTCGGCATCCCGAAATGTCTCCCCGTCGTTACGGCCTTTGCCGCCATTCCACGGCATCCGCGCAAGCCCCGTCCCGGCCGCCAAACGTGAAGACGCTGGACAGGCCGCCGGGTTCAAGCCAATAGTCCTCTGCAAATTCAGGGGAAGACTCTTTGCTCGACATTCGTCCGGTCCTGTTCATCAACGGGTTCGTCTTGCTGATCTTGGCCGCCGCCATGGGTGCGCCCCTGGTGGTGGATCTGGCGACCGACCATAGCGAATGGCAAGCTTTCGCCTTTTCCTCGATGGCATCCGGCTTTTTCGGGCTGGCGCTGATTTCGGCCAATCGCACGGTGAAAGATCCGGAACTGCGGATCCGCCAGGCCTTTCTGGTAACCACCGGCAGCTGGCTGCTGGCCGGCCTGTTCGGCGCCCTGCCCTTTTATTTCGGCAGCTTGCGCCTGTCGCCGATGGACGCCGTCTTCGAGACCATCTCGGGCATTACCACCACCGGCGCCACGGTGATCACCGGCCTCGACACGGTTCCCAGGGCGATCCTGCTGTGGCGCGCCCTGCTGCAATGGCTGGGCGGCGTCGGCATCATCGTGACCTCGGTCGCCTTGCTGCCGGTCCTGCGAATCGGCGGCATGCAGTTGTTCCGCATGGAAAGCTCGGACAAGACGGAGAAGGTCAAGGCGCGGATTTCCCAGGTGACCTCCAGCATCCTGCTGGTCTATGCGCTGTTCACCTTGCTGCTGAGCATCGCCCTGATGCTGTCCGACATGTCGCCGCTGGAAAGCGTCTGCCACGCCATGTCCGCGCTGGCGACCGGCGGATTTTCCACTTCGGACCAGTCGCTCGAACATTTCGGCGACGCCGCCCAATGGATTTGCGTGTTCGGCATGCTGATCGGCGGGGTGACCTTCACCCAATTCGTCACGCCCTGGAAACGGGGCCGGTGGAGCATCCTGGACGACAGCCAGGTCCGTTGGTATCTGATCATCATCGCCGGATTTTCCCTGCTGATGACCTTCTGGAACTGGGCGATGCGCGACCTCGACGCCTATGACGCCCTTCGCCAGTCGGTGTTCAACGTGGTGTCGATCGTCACCACGACGGGGTTCCACATCGGCGATTACGACTCCTGGGGCGGGTTCGCCCAGGTGGCCTTCTTCACCATGACCTTCATCGGCGGCTGCACGGGGTCGACGGCCGGCGGCATCAAGGTGTTCCGCTACGAAGTCCTGTTCGCCGTCACCGGCGTGCATATCCGCCGATTGCTGCATCCGCACGGCATCTTCGTCATCGACTTCAACCGCATCCGGCTGACCGATGCCGTGGTCCGCTCGGTGCTGGGCTTCATGATGCTCTATTTTCTTTGCTTCGTGCTGCTGGCCCTGGCTTTGACCGCCATCGGGCTCGACGTCACCAGCGCGCTGTCGGGGGCGGCGTCGGCCCTGGCCAACGTCGGACCGGGCCTGGGGCATCTGATCGGCCCCGGGTCCAGCTATGCCGATCTGCCCGACGAGGCGAAATGCCTGCTGGCGTTCGGGATGCTGGCCGGACGGCTGGAACTGGCCACCGTGCTGATCCTGTTTTCCAAAACATTCTGGCAGGAGTAGGGCGCGATGTTCGATCTGCGCCCCGTCTTTTTCGGCACCGGCCTGGTTTTGGCCCTGCTGGCGGTCGCCATGGGCCTTCCGACCGCCGTCGATTTCGCGCATGGCGATGCCGATTGGCAAATTTTCGCGGCCTCGGCCGGCGTCACCCTGTTCACCGGCCTCGCCTTGATGGCCAGCAGCCACGGAGCGCGCCGCGACGAACTTTCGCTCCGCCAGGTCTTTCTGATGACCGTGGCCGGATGGGTCGCCGTTTGCCTGGCGGCATCCCTTCCCTTCGCCTTCTCCGGGCTGCGTTTCTCGGCCGTCGACGCCCTGTTCGAGGCGGTCAGCGGCGTCACCACCACGGGAGCGACGGTGCTGCACGGCATCGGCCGGGCGCCGCCCGGCATCCTGTTGTGGCGGGCGCTGCTGCAATGGCTGGGCGGAATGGGCTTCCTGGTCATGGCCCTGGCCGTTCTGCCGGCCCTGAATATCGGCGGCATGCAGATCTTCCGGCTGGAAAGCGGCGAACTGGGCGATCGGGTGATGCCCCGGGCCGCCACGGTGACCATGAGCATCATGGGGCTGTATGCCGGCCTGACCGGGATCCTCACCTTGCTGTTGTGGGCGGCCGGGATGAGCCGCTTCCCCGCCCTGCTGCACGCCATGTCGACGATCTCCTGCGGCGGCTTCTCGACCACCGACGGATCGATCGGCAGCTGGCATAACCCGGCCATCGATTGGACCGTGCTGCTCGGCATGCTGCTGGGCGGCGCGCCCTTCATCATCTATCTGCAGATCGTCGAACAGCGCTGGCAGATGGCCCGCAAGAACCGTCAGCTTCGTCTTTATCTGCGCTATTTTCTGGTGGCGAGCCTGATCCTGGCCCTGTGGCTGATCATCGAACAGGACGCCAAGCCGCTGGTGGCGCTGCGCCATGCCGCCTTCACGGCGGCTTCGGTGATGACGGGAACCGGATTCGCCACATTGGATTGGGGACGGTGGTCCGGACTGCCGGTCGTCGTGCTGTTTTTCCTGACCTTCGTCGGCGGTTGCGCCGGTTCGACGGCCGGCGGCATCAAGATCTTCCGCTTCCAGATTCTCTACGCCAACGCCCGCGTGCAGATGGGACGGCTTCTGCATCCCCATGCCGTGATGCTGCCCCAGTACGACAAGAAGCCGATTCCCGATGCGGTGGCCGAATCGGTGCTGGGATTCCTTTTCGTCTACGCCCTGTCTTTCGTCGTGGTGGCGATGGGACTGGGTCTGGTCGGCCTGGATTTCTGGACGTCGCTGTCGGCCGCCGCCTCGGCCCTGGCCAATCTCGGCCCCGGCCTGACCCCGACGGTCGGTCCGCTGACCGGCTTTTCGGCCCTTCCCGACGCCGCCAAGATCCTGCTGGCCGTCGCCATGCTGTTCGGCCGCCTGGAGATGTTCATCTTCCTGGCGCTGTTCGCCAGAGGCTTTTGGAGAGCGTAGGGCTTCCCGACAAGAC
>JAATGN010000093.1 GCA_015654615.1 Rhodospirillales bacterium | reverse complement strand
GTTTCCGAGACTCCCGGATCCCCGCTTTCGAGCTTGTGAAATAATCCCAGTGGCACCGGCGTCCCCGCCGGTGTGCCGGCGAAGCCGGCAGCGCAAGAGCGGCCGAGGGGATCGATCTTGACGGGAACGTTTCCGCCGCAGGGCGGCGGACACCGGCAGGGACGCCGGTGCCACGTTCCCTTGCTTCACAAGCTTTTTCGCCGGGAGGATGGTACAGGGATTGATCCCGTTTGGTCGCAAACCGTTCTAATCGGCGTCATCTGCGGATAACCCTTTTCCCGCGTCCACCGCATAACGAAAAGGCCCGCCTCCTTTCAGGAAGCGAGCCTAAATTCGTACGCCGGCGGCGATGACGTCAAGCGGCGGCGGCGACCCGATTTTCCAAAGCGCGCTGGATGCGGCGCTTCAGGCGCAGGGCCTCGGTCGTCAGCTTGCTGTCGGTGACCGACAGCAGGAAGGCGTCGATGCCGCCGTTGTGCTCGATGGTCTTCAAACCCTGCGTCGAAACGCGCAGACGGACCGACTGGTTCAAGGCGTCGCTGAGGACCGCGGTTTCCTGCAGATTGGGCAGGAAGCGACGACGGGTCTTGTTGTTGGCGTGGCTGACATTATTGCCAGTCAACACACCCTTGCCGGTAACAACACAACGACGCGACATGAGAGGGTACCTTCTTCTTCGAACCAAACGGATGTTGGGAAGCCGGGTTTTTACGGTGTGTGCGCCGGCCCGTCAAGGAGAATCTGCGGACCGGGCCCCGCTCAGCCGAACAGTTTGTCGATGTCGTCCTGGCTGAAAAGCTTGTCGACCTCGTCCTGGGTGTGCGCCACGCCTTCGCGTTGCGGACCGTGCAGCAAAATCCGCTCCTCGGCCAGCGGCTCGGCCTCCCGCTTCACCTCTTCGACGACCTTCGCCAGCTCTTCCTTGCCCCACATGCGGACCATCGCCGAGACCCGCTCTTCGATGAATTTCAGGGAATTGACCACGCGGGTGATCCGCTGGCCGGTGAGGTCCTGGAACGAACAGGCTTCGAAGACCTGGTTGCTGCGCTCGGTGATCCGGCCGCATACCGCGGCGACCGTGGGATCGGTGCTCTGGCGCAGTTCGCCCACCATCTCCTCGATCGCTTCCATACTTTCCAGGATCGCGTTGCTGGCTGTCTCGGTATTCTCGACAATGGCATCCAGGGTATCGGCCATCGTGACGAAACTGCCGGCATCATCGCCTTGCAGAACGGCAAGTTCGCGACGCATCTTGTTCATATGGCCGAATAGACCGACCAATTCCTTTTTGAGTCGATCTTCTTCTTGTATGGAAATCATCCACGACCCCAATTGTGCCAGGCCCGGACATCGGCGGCCCGGAAACACGCCCCGATATGATTTCTATGCCTTCCGTCCCTCCGTGTCGAGCGAGGCATTCAACGGCGTCCTCGGGCGATCGCCCCGGGATGTCACTCCTTGTCCGGACTTTCCTTGAGCAAGGCCTTCATCGCCGCCGCCACCAGCTTGCTGCGCGTTTCGTCGTCCAGATTGGCGAGGATCGTCTGCTTGGCGGCGCGCACCTTCATGGCTTGCCGGATCAATTCGGCGCGGTCGGGGGTCACCAGCTCCTGCGCATCCTTCTGCGCGCCGGCAATGGCCTGCTCGCGGGCCTCAAAAGGCGATTTCGGCTTGCTTTTCCCGGCGCCGCTCCCGATCTGAATCCGGCCGACCGCTTTCTGCGCGTCCTTGGTCAAGACCAGGCCGGCGAGCGCTTTGCCGATGAATTTGAACATGCAAGACCCTCTTTCCTCGCCGAGGCGGAATCCTAATCGGTTTCGTGTCCCTGACCAAGAGATCACGCCAAATTTTCATCGGCCAGGACCTGGGCCAGCTCGGCCTGCAGATGGGCGGTTTCCTGCTGGCGACGCCACATCTCGGCATAGATGCCGCCGTCCGACAATAAGACGCCGTGCCGGCCCCGTTCGACCACCCGCCCCTTGTCGAGGACCAGGATCTCGTCGGCATCGACCACCGTCGACAAGCGATGGGCGATCATCAGGGTCGTCCGGTTCTCCGAGACCTCGCGGAGCGAAATCTGGATTTCCCGTTCGGTCTGGGTATCGAGCGCCGAGGTCGCCTCGTCGAACAGCAGGATGGGCGGGCCTTTCAGAATCGTCCGGGCGATGGCCACCCGTTGTTTCTCGCCGCCCGACAATTTGAGGCCGCGCTCGCCCACCCGGGTGGCATAACCCTCCGGCAGGGAAACGATGAAGTCGTGGATGCGGGCCAGCCGGGCCGCCTGTTCGATGTCCTGGCGCGCCGCCCCGGGACGGCCATAGGCGATATTGTAATAGATCGTGTCGTTGAACAGCACGGTGTCTTGCGGAACGATGCCGATGGCGGCGCGCAGAGAGGCCTGCGTCACGCCGCGGATATCCTGTCCGTCGATCAGGATGCGGCCGGCGGAAACGTCGTAGAAACGAAACAGCAGGCGCGACAGCGTACTCTTGCCGGCGCCCGACGGTCCGACGATGGCCAGGCTGCGGCCCGGCGGCACGACAAAGCTGATTCCCTTGAGGATTTCGCGCTCCGGCCCATAACCGAAGCGCACGTCCTCGAAGGCCACGCCGCCGTCGGCCACCACCAGGGCCGGGGCCCCCGGCGCGTCGGCGATTTCCTCGTTCTCCTTCAACAGCGAGAACATCTCCTCCATGTCGATCAGCGAACGCTTGATCTCGCGGTAGATGAAGCCCAGGGCGTTGAGCTGCAGATAGAGCTGGATCAGATAGGTGTTGACCAGCACGAAATCGCCCACCCGCAGCCGCCCGTCGGCCACCCCGTGGGCCGCCATCACCATCATCGCCGTGGCGCCCAGCGCGATGACGGCGCCCTGTCCCAGATTGAGGATCGAAACCGAGGCCTTGACCTGGACGGAGGCCCGTTCGTAGCGCCGCAAACTCTGATCGTAGCGGCGGGCCTCATGCTCCTCGTTGCCGAAATATTTGACGGTTTCGTAATTGATCAGCGAATCGATCGCCTGGGTATTGGCCTCCTGGCCCGATTCGTTGGCGCTGCGCAGATATTTGATCCGCCAATTGGTCACCCACAGGGTGAAGACGATATAGACGAGGATGGTCCCCACGGTGACCACCGGAAAACGAATGTCGTAAAGCGCCCACAGCGTGGCGCAGACCAGGCCGATCTCCAGCAGCGTCGGCAGGATGGAAAAGAGCAGGGCGTTGAGCAGGAACTCGATGCCCCGCGTGCCGCGTTCGATCGCCTGATTGAGCCCGCCGGTCTGCCGGTCGAGGTGGAAGCGCAGCGCCAGGCCGTGCAGATGGCGAAACACTTCGAGCCCGATGGTCCGGATGGCCCGCTGCCCGACCTTGGCGAACAGCACGTCCCGCAATTCGCCGAAGCTTTGCGCCAGGACACGGGCCGCACCGTAGGCCAGCACCAATCCCACCGGCACGACGACGAGCGCCTGGGACGGCGACAGGGCATCGACCGCATGCTTGAAAATCACCGGGACGACGACATTCAGCAGTTTGGCCGCGATGAGGAACAGCAGGGACCCGGCGACGCGCAGGCGCAGGTCCAGCCCCTTGGGCCACAAATAGGGCGCCAGGGATTTCAGGATTCCGAGATCGCCTGATTTGCCGCTGTAGGTCACGACGGGACCGGAAAGGGGACGGCGTCGCATGACCGGTCAGACATCTCCGCTGTGGCGGCGCAGCTCGTCATCCAAGCGGCCGGATCCTCCATACATAGGGACGGCGGCCCGGCCTGCCAGGGCGGCGCGCGCCCTCACTCCCATTCGGCGCGGTTGCCGTTCTCGATGACCTGGAGCATTCCGCCCTTGCAGGCCGGACAGGGCTCCATGCGCTCGAGATAATAGTCGAAGGGCACCAGGCGGCCGGTGCAGGTCGATTGGACGTAATAGACGAAGGGACTGGTCAGGATGCTTTCCTCGGTCGGCCGGGCGGCATTGGCGACGCTGGAGCGGAGATCCGCGAAGGTCAATCCCTCGATCTGTCCGAACATGTCCGGAGCGATGAGATGGCTGGCCGTCTCGCCGTTCGCCTCGATCCAGTCGGTCAGGCGTTCGGTGTCGGGCGCCGCCTGGGCGGCGAGACTCTGCAGAAGGGCGAAATGCTCGGCGTTCATCACCCGGGCGTAGGACGACATCTTGCCGGTCGACAGGCAGACCATCGGCCACAGTTCCAGCCCCTGGCCGCGAAACTGCCGCCCGGTTCCGACCAGGAATTCTTCCTGCCAGTCGTCGCAGCCCAATGTCACATAGCCGCCCGCCACGGCCGCGCCGGCCCAGACGCAGGCCGCCGCCGCGATGACGCAGGCGGCGATGCACTCACGACGGCTCATTCTCTGCTCTCCACTTCCTGACATTCGCCGGGAAATAACTGCGCCACTTCCGAACAAATGCCAAGCCCCGCGCCGATTTTCCCGACGCCGGGTCCTGGGGAATGCGGATAGGCGTCGGGATGCCGGAGGGCTTTTGGCAACACGGACGGACACGGACAGCCACGGATGACACGGATAAGAAATAACTTCGTCATTGCGAGCGGAGCGACGCAATCCAGCAACAGCGGCAGGACCCTGGATTGCTTCGCTGGCGCTCGCAATGACGAAGAAGAAAACGAAGCCGTTATTGGGTGAACGCTAAAAAGAAGCGCCGCAGGCATTTCAAGGAAGAGGCCTGCGGCGCTATTTCTTATCCCTTGTTCGTCCGTGGTTGTCCGTGTCCGTCCGTGTTGCTCAATACCCCGTCCGCACCGCGGACGATTGGCCCGACGACCGGGTCCCTACCCGTCCAGGCCGACGTCCTGGCCGAACATCTTGAGCAGGTCGAGCACGGCCAGCGGAACCGTCAGGGCGCCGCTTTCGACCTCCCGGCAGATCCGGGGCAGGCTGGCCTGGACCTCGGGGTTGTTTTTCATGGCGTCCAGCAGCTTGTCCTCGATCAGGCTCCACATCCAGG
>JAATGN010000443.1 GCA_015654615.1 Rhodospirillales bacterium | reverse complement strand
TTCCGGCGGATGGCGAATTCCTTCGATTTTAAGTTATTGGATCAAATTTTCAAAATGGAAAATTATTCCAGAATTTTCCGCAACGACGGCTGTGACGGGGGCGGATGACGATCGGAGCGGCGATATGTTAAGTTAATTTTTTATCCTTCGCGGTGCCGTGATGGTTTCCAGTTGCCGGTCGTGTGGAGAACAAGGCATTGACTGTAAATGAAATAGTGAAGAAGCCGCGGGTTAGGAAAAATAATCCCGAAATGACAAGGGAAAGCATCATTATCGCGGCGACGGAAGAGTTCTCGAATTATGGCCTGGCCGGTGCGCGCGTCGATGCCATTGCTGCGCGGACGCGCACAGCCAAGCGGATGATCTACTATTATTTCGGAAGCAAGGAGGGGCTTTTCAATGCCGTCCTCGAGCGGGCCTACAGCTGCATCCGGGCGGCGGAGCGCGGGCTCGATCTGGAACGGCTGGCTCCCGTCGCGGCGATCCAGCGCCTCGTGGAATTCACCTTCGATTATGAAGAGGCGAATGTCGATTTCATTCGGCTTGTGGCGATCGAAAATACGCATCGCGGTGAACACATCGCAGAATCAAAAATGATCAAGGATCTTAACATACCGATTATCGACCAGTTGCGATCCATCTTGGAGAGGGGGCAAAAAGACGGTGTATTTCGTCTCGATGTCGAGCCTCTGGATCTGCATTATCTCATTTCGTCTTTCTGTTTTTTCAGGGTTTCCAACCAATACACGCTTCGCGCCATTTTCAAGCGGGACACCTTCGATCCCGAGGTGCGCGCCATCCATAAGCAGATGCTGGTCGACGCGGTCCTCGGGTTTTTGACGAAGCGCTCAAACGCTTAAAGTCCCCCACCCCAGCCCTCCCCCTTGATGGGGAGGAGGGTGGGGGTGGGAAACGGTGAACTCCGCGGGGCCTTCCTTATTCTATTTCGAGGCGTTTCACGTCGCCCAGGATGAAGATGTAGGAGCAGGCTCCCAGCAGGGCGACCGCGCCGACGAAGGCCAGGGCACCGACGAAGGATCCGGTGACGCTGAGGATGACCCCGATGACGATCGGCGTGACGATGCCCGCGAGATTGGCGGCAAGATTGAAGAAGCCGCCGGTCAGGCCCATGAGATGCTTGGGGGCCATGTCGGAAATCAACGTCCAGCCCAGGCCGACCATGCCTTGCCCGAAAAATGCCAGGGACAGAATGGCGATCACCGCATTGTCGCTGTCGACATAGTTGGCGGTGACGATGGTGGAGGCCAGCAGCAGGCCGAAAATGATCGGACCTTTGCGGGCGATGTTGGCCGATCCGGTCTTTTTCAGCAACTGGTCGGACGCCCAGCCGCCGATCGAAATGCCGATCGCCGCGGCGAGGAAAGGAAGA
The DNA here is from genome assembly GCA_015654615.1 of Rhodospirillales bacterium. GTDB lineage: Bacteria > Pseudomonadota > Alphaproteobacteria > Rhodospirillales > Magnetospirillaceae > Telmatospirillum. The sequence continues at coordinate 2,276 of JAATGN010000443.1, read as the reverse complement.
ACGGCGAAGAAGCCCATCTTCACCCAGCCCATATGCCGTTCGGTGGCCAGATAGGTCGGGAACCAGGTCAGGAAAAAGACCAGGGCCGTGTTGCCGGCATATTGGCCGATCCCGGCCCCCCAGATCTGCCGGAACTTGAGGAGCTTCTTGCAGTTCTCCCAGGTAAAGGGCACCTTTTCGGCGGATTTCGGCACGAGACCGTCGCCGGCGGCGATATGGTCGAGTTCGGCCTGATTGACCGTCTTGCAATCCTGCGGCTCGCTGTAGCCCCACCAGAACGTCAGCGAGAACAGGACGCCGGCGACGCCGACCACCAGGAACAGGGAATGCCAGCCGTAATTGGCCATGATCCAGAAGAGGCCGGGGCCGAAGGCGGCCAGGCCGATATATTCGCCGACCGTGTAGATGCTGGTGGCGCGGGCGCGTTCCTGCTGCGGGAACCATGTCCCGACGATGCGGCTGTTGGTCGGAAAGCAGGGCGACTCGGCGATGCCAAGGCCGAAGCGGTAGAACAGCAGCGAATAGAGCCCGGTGGCGAATCCCTGCAGGGCGGTGAAGGCCGACCAGAACGCCAGGGCCAGCGTATAGGTCACCTTGCTGCCGTACCGATCGAGAAAGACCCCTCCGGGGATCTGCGCCGCCGCATAGGTCCACGAGAAGGCCGAGAAGACCAGTCCCATGACCGTGGCCGTCAGGCCGAGATCCTTGGTCAGGCTCGGCGCGGCGATGCCGAGGACGGTCCGATCGAGATAGTTGATCATCGTGCCGACCGCGAGGAGGGCGAGGATGACGAAGCGCGCCCGGGTCGGCCGCGTCGAAGACGCCGCCAAGGGGGCGGTGGTAATCGTTTCGGAACTCATGACGTTTCCTTTCCTGATTTTTTGGCGCCCTGTTCGTTTTTTTTGGAGAGCGTCTTAAATTTTGTCCCATTCGGCGAAATGCGCCCGCATCCTGTCGGCGTCGGGGGTGATTCCGGTAAACAGCCGGAAAGCCTCGACGGCCTGGAAAACCGCCATGCCGCCGCCGTCCGCGACGCGGCAGCCGAGCGCCCTGGCGGTCTTCAGCAATTCGGTCTCCAGCGGGAAATAGACCACTTCGGCCACCCATAGTTCCGGCCGCAGCCAGGCGGCCGGAACGGCCATTCCGGGCATTTTGGCCATGCCGGTCGGCGTGCAGTGGATGAGGCCGTCGGCTTCGGCGATCAGGGCTTTCAGGTCGTCCTTCGTCGCCACGCGGGCCCGGTTCGCCCCGAAACGGGCGCAGAGGGCGGCGACCTCGTGGGCGGCGCGCTCGGGCGCGATGTCGTAAATGCGCAGGTCTTCGATTCCCAGCGTCAGGGCGGCGTGGGCCACCGCCGCGCCGGCTCCGCCGGCGCCGATTTGCACGGCGCGGCTCTTCGCGACATCCGGCAGGGCGCGCTTGAATCCATCGGCGAAACCGCACCAGTCGGTGTTGTGGCCGAATCGTTTGCCATCCCTGAGGACAACCGTGTTGACCGCTCCCAATGCCTTGGCGTTGTCCGAAAGCGCGTCGAGGAAGGGGATCACCGTCTGCTTGAAGGGATAGGTGATGTTGAGGCCGTTGTAGCCCATCCGTTCGGCCGCGCTCAGCAGGTCCGGCAAATCCTTTTGGCCGAGCTTCATCTTGTCGGTGTCGATCAGATTGTAGACGTAGCGCAGCCCCTGAAGGGCGCCTTCCCGCATATGCATGCCGGGCGACCGCGATTGCTGGATGCCGTCGCCGATCAGGCCGATCAGGCAGGAGGGGGCGAGCGCGTCGATGCCGGTGACGCTGTGCGTCAAAAAGGTGCCGGCCGCCGCGTGGCGAACGGATTGGGGGCTGTTCATGGCTGCGTTCCTCGTTTTGTTGGACGAGGATGCGGCACGGAAACCGCATTCGGCGTTGGATGGCGCCGACCGCAAATCCCGGCTCACACCTCGCAATTTGCTTTCTGTTCGTTCGTCACAATGAGCCCAGTGGCCCGATCCTGTCAATATTGAATGGACTATACGGTCCATATAGTGGTGACGGTCCATCGTGGCGTCCGGCGGTTTTCCGATGATGTCCAGCGGCGGCGCGACCGGCCGAAGGGCAGCGCCCTCCGCTTCCGGTCATCTCGTTCGACCGCTTTTCCGCATCGCCGCCGGACGGGATAATTCTTGGATAAATCGCCGAAAAGCGGGCTCTGCTCCGCTGGCGCGACGACGGTGTCGTCCGTCGCGGCATGCGGATGGCAGGAGGCTGCCGTCTTGCGCCACCGACCGGAGAGGCCGGGA
>JAATGN010000250.1 GCA_015654615.1 Rhodospirillales bacterium | reverse complement strand
GGGTGATTATATCGCCGATTTCACCTCGGAAAAGGCATGGGGCAAGGACGGCTATCTTGCCGAGCGCGGATTGATCGCCCTGGCCGACGACCAGCGCCTTCAAGAAGCCGACAAGGCCAAGGATTTGTTGAAGACGAGACACTGACGGGGGCGCCACGGCAATCATCCGGCGCATCACGAATAAACATGTCACGGTTGTAGCCGTACCGAAGTTATTTCATAGAAATCCGCTCAACATCCCCTCGACGGCACTCATAAAATTCTTCGAATGGTTGAGTTGTTCTCGCCGCCGTCTCCGCAGATTCATCACTTTAATAATAAATTAATACGATTAACATACGAAACATGGTGACGTAGGGGATCATGAATATGAACGTCACCGTACCCAGGACGAGACGGGTTGCGACGCATTTTGATCAGTTGCTCGCCTATTTCGATCAGTGGCAAGGCCATCCTTCCCATGCCGTTCGCCAGATGAGCCTCACCGACGGCGTCGCCGTCGGCCGATTCGACGGCCTTCGCCTCTACAGCGCCTTCCAGCCTCTTTTCCAGGCCGGCACGATGCGTCCGATCGCCTACGAGGCCCTTCTGCGCGCCCAGGACGAAGACCGTGAACCGGTCTCGCCGGCCCAGGCCTTCGCCCATCCGGCGACCTCGGACGAAATCGTCTATTTCGACCGCCTCTGCCGGATGATCCATGTGGTCAATTTCGTCCGGCAGGCCAATCCGACGGAACTTCTGTTTCTCAATATCGACGGACGGCAATTGCTGAACGTCGGCGGCGGCCGCCATGGCAGCGCCTTCGAAACCCTGCTGACCTATTGCGACCTCAAGCCGACGCAAGTGGTCCTGGAGATCGTCGAATCGCGTATCGACGATCTCAGCCGTCTGGTCGAAGCCGTTTCCGACTACCAGCAGCGCGGCTATCGGGTGGCCATCGACGATTTCGGCTGCCTGGATTCCAATTTCGACCGGCTTTGGCAACTGTCGCCCGATTTCGTCAAACTGGATCGCAGCCTGATCATGCAATCGATGGTCAATCCGCGCGCCAGGCTGATTTTGCCGAAACTGGTCGAGATCATCCACGACCTCGAGGCCCAGGTGGTCTGCGAAGGCATCGAGACGCTCGAGCAGCATCGGTTCGCCGTTCAATCCGGCGTCGATTTGCTGCAAGGATATTATTACGCAAGGCCGCATCCAAGCTTGCTCGGCCCGGAACGCCTGGCCAAGGAAAACCGGACCGATCCGGCCGATCCGCGTTGAGGCGCCGACGGAGGCCGCCGCGGCGGGAATCGATGCGGCGGCCCGAAACCGCGGAAAGGCGGTCTTGCCGGGGACCGCAGATCCTTCTGGCCGATCACCGGGGCTTTTCGCCATAATGGCCGTGTCGCTCCTCCTCGAAGACCGGACATCTTGACCGACCCGATCCCTGCCGACCCTGTTTTCTACGTGAAACTGCTGCGCTTCGTCGCAGACAAGACGGACCGGAACGATCCTCGCACCGCCGCGATGATGGATCTGCTCGTCGAAGCCGCCGATGCCTTCGAAGCGGCCGGCTCGTACCGGCTGCCGGCCGATCGCCTGCCGCTGGCCGCCCGCGCCTTCGCCGGCGTCGCGGGATTCCTGCAGAGCCGAATTTTACCCTCCGTGGTCGCCGAGCGGAATACCGCCGGCGAGCGTCAGGTCCGCTGGGCCATCGACACCGCCATGGCCTCCGTCAACAGCTTGCTGGTCCGGGCCGCCTCGGCCGACGAAACCTCCGTCACCCTCGCTTTGGATGGCGCGGGCCACCGCTGACGCGAATATGATACCGCTAACAAAACGAGGCTTGCATTCATCGCGCATCTTTGCAAAAAGGATCCGGCTCGATCGGCGTCCAGCGGATCTGGACCGTCGAATCGCATGGAATCATTGGAACCCTTTGATATGACTTATCCTCTCGAAGACGGTGGCTTCACGCTCTGGCATGGCGACGTCGAAGCCGGCCTGAAACGCCTGCACCACACCAGCACCAAGGACCTCGGCTTCGACCGCCACGCCCTGCAGGAACGTTATTATGCCGGCGAATCGGTCTTCGCCTTTCTGGCGGCCATCGATCTCAGGCTGTCCGGACCCACGGGCGCCTGAGGCCCCGGCCGGCTTTTCAGCCCCCCCGATTCTCCGAACGGCGGACCCATTGCGGAATTTCGATGGCGGCCTCGACGAAAAGTCGAGCGATTCGACCGGCGCATCGATCAAAATCCCCAAGACGCCACGGATTTTCGCCATAATCCGGACCAAGAGATAACGGCCTGGGACGGAATGACCGCACCGAGTCCCAAGCGTCGATATGACGCCCCTATGTGTGGCTATTTCGACCAGGATTTCAGACGACGCGCGACTTCGACCATGTCTTCGGTGGCTCCCGCAAAGGAAAATCGCAAGAAATGGCGGCCTTCGATCGGATCGAAATCGACACCGGGCGTACAGGCGATGCCCGTTTCGTTCAGCATGCGGCGGCAAAAACCCAGGCTGTCGTCGGTCCAGCGCGCGACGTCGGCGTAAAGATAGAAGGCTCCGTCGGCCGGGGCCAGACGATCGAATCCGGCGGCCGGCAATTCCTGCAGCAGAATCGCCCGGTTCCGCGCATAGCGGGCCAGATTGCCGTCCAGTTCGTCCAAACAGTCGAAGACCGCCAGGGCCGCGTGCTGGGACAAGGTCGGCGGCGAAATGAAGAGATTCTGGCCCAGGCATTCGACGGACCGCAGAAGATCGTCCGGCACCACCATCCAGCCGAGACGCCACCCGGTCATCGAAAAATATTTCGAGAAGCTGTTGATGACGACGGCGCCCGCCGTTCCCGCCGCCGTCGCGGCCGGCGCCTCGTAGGTGAGGCCGTGATAGATCTCGTCGGAAACCAGGCGGACGCCCTGCTCCCCGCACCAGGCGGACAGGGCCGTCAATTCGGCGGCCGAGACCATGCTTCCGGTCGGATTGGACGGGCTTGCCAGGATCAGGCCGTCGAGCCTCCGCCCAAGGGATTGCAGAACCGCGCATGTCGGCTGGAAACGGCTGGCCGGGCCCACCGGAATCAGCACCGGTTCGACGCCGAGGGCGGCCAGGATATTGCGATAGGCCGGATAACCGGGACTGGCCAGCCCGACCTTGTCCCCCGGTTCGAAGGCGGCGAGAAAAGACAGCAGGAACGCTCCCGACGATCCGGTGGTGACCATGACGTTCCGGGCGTCGACCGCAACGCCGTAGGCCGCTCGATAATGCCCGGCAATCCGCTCCCGAAGGGCATCCAGGCCGAAGGCCAGGGTATAGCCGAGCGCTTCGCTGTCCATCGCGCGCTTCGCCGCCGCGATCACCGGCGCCGGGGCCCCGGTCGAAGGCTGCCCGACCTCCAGGTGCAGGACGTCGTGCCCGGCGGCCACCCGTTCGGCCGCCGCGCGCATGACGTCCATGACGATGAAGGGCGGAACCTGTCCGCGCCTGGCGACTTTGAGAGCCATCGCCTATTCGTCCCCGGCGATCAGCGCCAATCCGTCGCCGCGTGGATCGGAGACCACGGCGCAACGCGACAAGCTGGGAGATCCGCTGCCGCATTGAATGGCATTGACCCGACCGGGCAAGGGCGTCTCGTTGAGCTGGTGCCCCCGCGCTTCGAGTTCCTTCGCGGCTTGCGATTCCGGCTCGATGAACACCACATCCGGAGCGGGCACCGCATACAGCCGCTTTGCGGCCACCGCTTCGCCCAGCGGCTTGCCCTCCACCAGGCTGGCCAAGGCGGTCTGCAGCAGCGCCGTCGGGGCCACCGGCCCGCCACCCGCGGCGGCGGCATAACGGAACTCGTGAGAATTGCCGTTGATCACCAGCATCGGCCCCATGTCGAAAGGTCCGCGTCCGCCGACCCAGCTGGCCGCCGCCAGCAGGACGCCGGTGCCGGGAACGATCCGGCCGATCCCGAAACTGTTGTTGAGGCCGAGGTTGCAGGCGACCGCCGAACCGTCCTTGTCCATGACGACCACCCCGGTGCCGGTGATGGCCTGGCTCGGCGGCGCGCCCGATTGCTCCTGATGGGCATTTTCGGAATAACCGGCCATGACCTCGGCCAGATGTGCCTTGGCGATCAGATCGCCTGGCGGAATCGAGACCTGGCCGCCGCTCCCCAACCAATGCTGGCGGTCGGCGAAGCCGCGGGCGAAGGTCTCGGCCAGCAGATGCGGCCTTGCCCCGCTGCTTGCCGCGTCATAGGCGCCGTCGCGGACCAGAAGGCTCCACCATTCGGCCTCGAGCAGCCCGGCGGCGGCCGGCGGCGGCGAAAAATAGCCGGTGTCGTCGCCGAAGGGCACCGCCACGGCTTCCTTCCATTCGGGCAAAAAGTCGCGCATTTCCGCGTCGCTCAGGGAGCCGCCGATGGCGTTGACCGACTGAACGATCTCACGCGACCATTGGCCGGTGTAGAAATCGCCGACGCCCTGGGTGCGAAAACGGGTCAGGCTGGCGCCCAGGTCCATCTGGACCAGACGCTCGCCTTCGGCCAGGGGAATCCCATCGGCGTCGGCGAAAATACGCCGCATTTCGGCGTTCACCAGCAGGGGCGCCGCCACCGAGGTCAATTGGCCGGCCAGGACCCGGGGCATCGGGAATCCCTGACGGGCCAGGCGTTCGGCCGGCGCCAGCAGCGCCTCCCATTTCAATCGTCCGTATTTGGCGAAGAGCGCGTAAAGGCCGCGCGGCAGGCCCGGCACGGCCGACGGCCGATCCGCCCCGGCGGGAATCTGCTTGGGCGGCGGGGCGATGAAATCCAGCGTCTCGACGGTGTTCTTGGCCTGATCGTAGACCAGGCAGACGCCGCCGGCCCCCAGGCTGGCCCGCGACGGCAGGGTGACGCTCAGCACGAAGGACATGGCGACGGCGGCATCGGCCGGGCTGCCGCCGGCCGAGATGATTTCGCGGCCGACCAGCGTGGCGTTCGGTTCGTCGGAGGCGACCATGCCGGCGAACCCCGTGACGTGGCCGACCACGCCGACCGGTTTGGGCGGGCCGCCGCAGGCCGCCAGCAGAAAACAAATCATCAGGGCCGGGACGGCGCGTTGACGCTTGGCACCGTGGCGGATACCCTGGAGCTTCAGCGGAGAAATTACCTTGTTGATGAAACGCATTTCCAATCTGGCCGTCCTCTTGCTCGTCACATTTGCCCCCGGAACCGCTTCGGCGCAGCAGTTAGAGTTCATCCGAGATGCGGAAATCGAAAATACCATCCGCATGTACGCAACGCCACTCTTCCAACAAGCCGGCGTCGAACCCAGCGCGGTCGAGATCCATTTGGTCAAAGACAACCAAATCAATGCCTTTGTCGCCGAAGGACTCAATCTTTTCCTGAACACCGGATTAATTACGAAGACCGAACACGCCGGCCAGTTGATCGGCGTCATCGCCCATGAATGCGGCCATATTGCTGGCGGACATCTGGTCAAGGGCCAGGGCGCCATGGAAAACGCCGGCTATACCTCTCTGGCCTCGATGATCCTCGGCGCCGCCGCCGCGGTCGCGGCGCGGCGCGGCGACGTCGGCTCGGCGATCATGATGGGCGGCAACGAGATGGCGGAACGCAGCTATCTGGCCTTCAGCCGCACCATCGAGGGTTCGGCCGACACGGCGGCCCTGACCTTCCTCGACAATCTGCATCAGTCGGCCCGCGGCTTCCTGGAGTTCATGGAAATGCTGGGCGACCAGGAATTGCTGGTCTCGACCCGCCAGGACCCCTATGTCCGCACCCATCCGCTGACCCGCGAACGTGTCGACGAAGTGCGCCACCATGTGGAAACCTCCCCCTGGTCCGATGCCCCGGTCCCGCCGGCTTACGTCGAACCCCACCGGCGCATCAAGGCGAAACTGATCGCCTTCATGGAACCGGCGGCCACCACGCTTTTTCACTACAAGGAAGACGACAACAGCCTGGAGTCGCGGTATGCGCGGGCCATCGCCTATTACCGCAAGCCGGACCTCGGCCGGGCCATTCCCCTGATCGACGGCCTGATCGCCGAACGGCCGCAGGATCCCTATTTCCATGAATTGAAGGGACAGATGCTGTTCGAGAACGGGCGGACGGCCGAAGCCATTCCCGAATACAAGCTTTCGGTCAAATATCTCCCCGACAATGCCCTGCTGCGGGAAGAACTGGGGCAGGTCGAACTGGAGGCCGAGGACCCCGCCCAGCTTCCCGACGCCAAGGAACATCTGACCTTCGTCACCCGGCACGAGCCGGAAAACGCCAGCGGCTGGCGTTTCCTGGCCACCGCCTATGGCCGCATGGGCGACGACACCATGGCCTCGGCCTCGATGGCCGAATACGCCCTGCTCACCGGCCGGTGGAACGAGGCTTTGCACGACGCCATGAAGGCCTTGAAAAACCTCAAGAGGGGCACGCCCACGGAAATCCGCATGCAGGATATTCGGTCCCAAGCCGAGCAAATGCGCGATCAGGCCAAGAAACAGGGCCATTAAACGAATGCACCCGATCGTCCCCGGACCTCACGGACGGCTATCCTTGCTCCGGGCTGCGGACTGACGCATGATGCCGCGCTACGCTACCGATGAACTCCCCGGGCGCCGCTTGCCCTTAAGCATAAGGCTTCTATCCATGCTTTTCCGCACCCTGACCGCCGCTCTGTTGCTCGCAGGCTCGCTCGTCGTCCTGCCCTCCGCCTCCCGGGCGCAGGAAGACCAGCCGCTGACCGCCAAGCAGCAGGATGCGGTGAAAAAAATGATCCATGACTACATCATGGAAAATCCCTCGGTGATTGCCGACGCGATCGAAGCGCTGCGCCAGAAAGAGGAACTGGCGGCCGAGATCAGCGCCCGCAAGGCCATCACCGACCGCAAGAACGAAATCCTCAACGATCCGGAATCGCCGGTGCTGGGCAATGCCAAGGGCGATGTGACGGTGGTCGAGTTCTTCGATTATCGCTGCCCCTATTGCAAGACCATGATGGACATGGTGATGGACACGGTGAAATCCGACGGCAAGGTCCGCCTGGTGATGAAGGAATTGCCGATTCTCGGCCCCGATTCGGTGACCGCCTCCCGGGCCGCGCTGGCCGCCCGCAACCAGAAGAAATATGAGGAATTCCACCGCGCCCTGATGAAACTGAAGGGCCCGATCAATGACGCGACCGTGATGAAGACCGCGGCCGAAGTCGGCCTCAACGTCGAAAGACTGAAGAAGGACATGGACGACGAGGGCATCGACACCATCCTGAAGAACAACATTCAGCTGGCCCATGCCCTGAACATCAGCGGCACGCCGGGCTTCATCATCGGCGACCAGATCGCTCCGGGCGCCATGAACCAGCAGGCCCTGAAGCAGATGATCGACCAGGCCCGCAAGCCGAAGACCTGAGCGGCATCGGATCGATGACGGCTGAGGACTTGAAGCGGTTATTCCTTTACGAACCCCTCGCGCCTCGCGCCATCATGCCCCCCACCCAGCCCCCTCCACAAAGGGGAGGGCCGGGTGGGGAAATATCCCAAGGCGTCACGCCTTTCCGCCGCACCAAATCGTCCAGCGGTCGCGTTCCGTGACTGGCCTGTTCGGCGCAATCCTTTGGCCGATGAACGCCACGAGCCGCGCCAGTTCCGCATCGGTCAAATCGTGCAGGATCGAGCGGCCGACACGACCGAGGAGGTCCTGGGAAAGCTCCTGGAATCCTTGGTAACGCCGGCGCGTCTCCCAGACGGTCATCCTTCGTGGAGGAGCGAAACCGGCCTCCTGCAACGCCCGCTCGACCGCAGCATCGGTCGGGCGGCGGCTCATTTCGATATCGAGAAGCCTCGGGAAGCATTCGAAGAAATATCCCCGGATGTGATCGGATGACCCCGCAAGCCGCACGTCGTCGGGACGGCGATCCTGAATGACAGAGAGCCCCGCCGGCCGAAGCAGTCGGTTGGCCTCCCTGAAGCAAGCGTCATAATCCGCCAGATGGTGAATGAGGGCGCGTTCGAAAACGATATCGACGCTCCCGGATGGCAGGCCCGTCGAAACGGCCTCTCCTTTTCGAAAGGATATGTTCGGCCGTCCGCTGTTTTTCTCGGTCGCGGCTTGGACCATCTGCTCCGAGAAATCGACGCCGACGACCTCCGCCGCTCCGATATCGGCCCAGGCGGCGCTGTAGATGCCTCCGCCGCATCCGACGTCCGCCACGCGCAGTCCGCTCGGATCGACGACGGAACGGATTGCGGCGGCCCAATCCGGGTGCGCCTGCCGGCTTGCGTAGGTGTAGCGGTTCTCCCGGGCATGAAAATCGATGCTCATCGCTTTTCCTTGACGGTGTTCGCTCAAGGTCATGTTGCGCCGGGCTCAAGGAAATGTAAAATATATCAATAGTCTCTAAAGCAGATGATATTCATATCCTTCGAGGCTTCATGGAACTCAGGCACCTCCGCTATTTCGTGGCTGTCGCGGAAGAAGGGCATGTCACCCGGGCGGCGGCGCGGCTCGGCATGCAGCAACCGCCGTTAAGCCAGCAAATCCGCGCGCTCGAAGCGGAACTGGGGGTAAACCTCTTCGAGCGGACGGCGCGCAGCGTCCGTCTGAACGAAGCCGGCATGTCATTTCTGAAAGACGCCAAGGCGCTGCTGGCCGCGGCGGACGACGCCGTGGAGCGGCTCAGGCGGACCGCGCGCGGCGAGGAAGGCAGGCTGGTTGTCGGCTGCACCAGTTCCGCCCTTCTGCACGGCCTTCCCCCGCGTCTGCTAGAGGCGTTTCGGGCGCGTTATCCGTTGGTCAGGCTCAGCATGCAGGAGAACACGACGCGGGATCTGTGCGATGCGCTTTCCGAACAGCGGATCGATGTGGCGTTTGTCCGCTCCTCGATATCCCGATATCCGGGGCTGCGGGCCATTTGCCTGCATGAAGAGCCGATGGTGGTCGCTTTGCCGCTTTCGCACCGCCTGGCCGACGCGGCGGCCGGACCGCTTTCGATGCGGGAACTCGCGACGGAGGACTTCGTATCCTACCGGCGGGCCGACGGGCCGGGCATTCATGATGCGCTGACGGCGGCCTGCCATCGGGCCGGCTTCAACGCTCATGTCGTGGAGGAAGTGCCGCGGCTGATAACCGCCGTCGCGATGGTGGCGGCCGGGCGAGGAATCGCTGTGGTTCCGGAAGCGCTGAAAGCGGTCCAGGCGACTCGCGTGGTTTACCGGCCTCTGGACGCCCGATCGGCTTTTACGGTTCCCCTCAATCTGGCCTATCGGCCACTGTCCGCCCCCGGTCCCGTCGGGCATTTCCTCACGCTCGCCCGCGAACCGACGGCGGCATCGGCACCAGCCCGTCCATCGAGACGACGAGATTGAATTCGGCTTCGGGGTTTGCGGCACCCCGTAGGGGATGCAAACGCCCTTGCGTCAGCGGGGGGGGGTGACGGCAGGCCCGGCAGGGACGCCGGTGCCACTTTTGCCTATTCTTCCACGGCGGATCGGCCGCCGGCCGTGCGGTAAAACAACAGAATGTTGTCCCGACGCCGCCTTGTGCAACGGGAACATGGGCGATGCGGCTTCAGGAGGCCGGTTTCTCGCCCCACGCCATGAACAGGATCAGCGCGAAGACGGACTGGTCGGAGCGGAAGAAAGCCGCGATATCGCGCATGGCCTGCTCGGCCCCGGCCGGCGTCAGCAGGTTCGCCTGGACGGCGGCGTCGACCAGCCGTTCGGGGGCCAAGGTGGTCTGGAGGTCCTGCATCGCATGTTCCTCGGAATGGGCGACGATCGCCTCGGCGTTCAGCCCGACCAGCCCGGCCCGTTTCAGAAGAGGCAGAAAAGCGGCCTTGCGCCGCGGCGGACGCGACGGCCGGCGGCGGCGAAAGGCCTCCAGGACGTCCTGGTACGCGGTGAAGGGCGGATCGGCGAGATAGAAGCAATCCTCG
>JAATGN010000298.1 GCA_015654615.1 Rhodospirillales bacterium | reverse complement strand
TTTCGCCTTGAACGACAAGAACATGCGCTGGAAGAAATTCTTCTATCGGATGATGTGCGAGCAGGAGGGGCTGCGTCTCTGCAAGTCGCCGAATTGCCAGCAGTGCCCCGATCTCGGGACCTGTTTCGAGACGGAGAGCCCTTTGCTGCGCAAGGCCGGGTAGCCGATCCAGCCCGGTGTCCAGGGCTCCGAACTCAGAATTTGAAATCGTTAATTTGAGTCCGTCATCCCCGCGCAAACTGCTCTAGGGCAGGCACACATCTCGAATACTCTCAATGTATCAATACCTTAATCCCCTCTCCCGCAAGCGGGCGAGGGGCAAAAGAGCGAAGATGTGTCAATTCAATAGCGCTTTCGCGGGAATGACGAATGAGTTTAACGTTTTTTATCTGAGTTCGGAGCCCTGGCATGGCGTCGCGCCGGCTTGATCTCGGCTGGTGTTGGGAATATCCATGTCCGGTCCGGTTGGATGTCCGCGTATCGGCGGGAGGGATCGAATTCCGATGGAAAGCACATTGATCGAAGCGCCCGCACCGGATGGAATCCCGACCCGCCATGAGATCGAAGCGACGCTGCGGCGCCATGCCGAGCCCGTTCAATTCGTCGGGTGGAATTTGACCGAGGTTTCCCTGAAGGGGCTCGATCTTCACGGCTGCGCATTCTTCCATTGTCGCGGCGCCCGGGCCGATTTTTCATCGTGCGACCTCACCGAAGCCCAGTTCATGTCCTGCGATTTCAACAACACGCACTGGCGTCGGACGGTTCTGTCTGCGGCGACATTTCAGGACTGCAAGCTGACCGGAGTTCAGATCGTCGATGCCCATACGCTCGGGCTGGCCTTCGAGAGATGTCTTCTCGTCAGCGCACAGCTTCACGGGCTGTCGTTCCGTCGCGCCGAGTTGGACGGCATCGACTTCCAGGGGGCGGATCTTACCGAAGTCGATTTCAGGGACGCCGTGCTGACGGATTGCAACCTGCGGGAGGCGAACGTAACGAGCGCCCGCTTCGAAGGCGCCGACCTGCGAGGCGCCGACCTGGGGGCGCTGCGGCTTCTGGATGCGTCCAAGTTCAAAGGGGCCATCATCTCCAAGCAGCAGGCCGCCGTTCTGCTGAGCAGTCTCGGCCTGAAGGTCGCCTGATCGTTCGTCCATGGCCGGCGCCGCGACCGTGCGGGGACGGTTCCCGGCGATCCGCCCTATTCCTCGTCGAGTTTGCTGAAGCGATAGGCGATCTGGGGTCTGGTCATGCCGAGGCTTCGCGCGGCGAGGGAGAGGTTCCCGCCGGCGCGCTGGACGGCGGCGCGGATGAGCATGGTTTCGACCTCCTCGAGAGGGGTGTTGTCTTCGAGGGCGCGGTCGATGAGGTGGGCCAGGCCGGTATCCTGACCGGGCGGCGGGCGAGGGGGCTCGGCATGACATCGTCCCTGGCGATCGATGCCCATCATGCCGGCGCCGAAGGTGCCGTCGCCGGGGAACAGATGGCCGATATCGAGGACCGAGTCGTCGGCGGCGAGGATGACGGCGCGCTCGATCATATTCTCCATCTCGCGGATATTTCCCGGGAAATTATGGTCGAACATGGCTCCGACGGCCTGTTCGGAAAAACCGGCGATGCGGCGGCCGTGCAATGCGGTGAAACGCTTGAGGAAATGCTCCATCAGCATCGGAACGTCGTCGCGCCGCTCGCGGAGCGGGGGAATGCGCACCGGAAAGACGTTCAGGCGAAAATAGAGGTCTTCGCGGAAACGGCCGTCCCGGACCGCCTCCTGCAGATTGACGTTGGTCGCCGCGACGACGCGGACATCGATCTTGCGGCTGCGGATGTCGCCGACGCGCTCGACTTCGCGCTCCTGCAGAACGCGCAGCAGCTTGCTCTGGGCGATCAGGTTGAGGGTACCGACCTCGTCGAGGAAGAGCGTGCCGCCCTCCGCCCGTTCGAACCGGCCGGGGCGAGACTGCAGGGCGCCCGTGAAGGCGCCCTTCTCGACGCCAAACAGTTCGGATTCCACCAGATTTTCCGGAATAGCCGCGCAATTGATGGCGACGAAGGGCTGTTCGGCCCGGTTCGAAAGGCGATGCAGGGCGCGGGCGAACATTTCCTTGCCGACGCCGGTTTCGCCCAGAAAGAGGACGGTGGCGCTGGTCTTGGCCACTTTCTGAATCATGTGACAGGTGGAGGAAAAGCCCGACGAGGTGCCGACCAACTGGTCGATGATCATGTGATCGCGCGGCTCGGGAAGGCTGACCGCCTGTTTTTTGGCTGGATTTGCGAAGGAGACCATGCCTTCCGGCTGCAGATAGCGCAGATCCTCCTCGGCATCGTGCCATTCCTCGACCGGCTTGCCGACGATCCTGCAGACCGGATGGCCCATGGCGCGGCATTGGACCTCGCGAAAGAAAATCTGCTTGCCCATGAAGGCGCTGGTATAGCCCATGGCGTAACCGATCTGCATCCAGCAGACGGGTTCGACGCTGCCCCCCGAATGGGCGAGATGGCTGTCGACCTCGGATGAATCGCGCCAGATGAATTCGCCGTAGAAAATCCCCTTGGCCACGTCGACTTCGACCTTTCCGGGATCGACGGCCACGATCCCCTCGAGAGCGTGCAACTGCGGGCCGGCGGCCAGGATATCGAAATAGCTGGCTCCCGGACGGACCTTGCGGGCGATCTCGGCGTCGCGGGTGCCCGAAGCATAGCCCATGCGGGTCAACAGGCCGCGGGTGCATTCGACCCCGAACATGTCGATCAGTTCGCGCCGCAAAGCGGCAAAGGACGACAGATGGATGAGCAGCATGCGCTGATCGTCCAGCCAGATTCGTCCGTCGCGCACCGAGAAGCGCAGTTTGGCGCGCAGATCGTCCCAGTCCGGCAATACGCTCAAATCGTCCTTTGTCCCTGCCGCCGAGGCGCCCGCCTTGCGGCGATCCACCTCAGGGGGGGGCAGACAGGTTTTGCTCGATGCGGCTGGTGATATGTGCATCATTTCTTCCTGACACGGGACATTGAAATCGATGGCATCGGCCTCGCTGGTTTTCCCAAGGGGCGGCGCCTCAAACGGCGGCGGCCGCCATCTGCGAAAAGGATATCCGGGGGCTCGGTTCGAAGCCTTCGGATGATGCTTTCTCAACCCCGAGGGGAATTGCAAATCTGCGCAACTTGCAAAAGGATGTCAATCAGGAATATCGATATTTTTGTATTGGAGCGATAATATCAATATAATCGTTTATCTTGGCAGATGAGGCTCCCTGCGCTAGAGTGGGGGCTTCGGCAGCGACAAAAATGCAGAGGCGAACGATGGACGGTACGGCTCCCCTTGCGTCCGCGGAAGACGACGAGCACATCCGGCAGAACGCCAAGACGCTCATCGAATATGCCTATCAGAATCTCCGAAGAGACATCGTCCGGGGAATTTTGCAGCCCGGCAGCAAGCTGCGGATCGAGCAGCTGCGCGCCCGTTATCAGGTCGGCTCCAGCACGCTGCGGGAAGCCCTGACGCTCTTGCTGTCCGATGCCCTCGTCACCGCGGAAGGCCAGCGCGGCTTCAAGGTCTCGCCGGTTTCGATGGACGATTTTCGCGACATCACGCGTCTCAGAAAGATGATGGAAACGCTGGCTCTCAGGGAATCCATCGAAAACGGCGACGACAATTGGGAGGCCGGCGTGGTTGCCGCCTTCCACCGCCTGAGCCTGGTCGAAGAACGGCTTGAACGCGAAGCCGATGAAGTGGCCGAAAGTTGGGAAGAGCGCAATCGCGCCTTCCATGAGGCGCTGATTGCCGGCTGCGCGTCGAAGTGGCTGCACCATTTTCGGGGCATCCTCTATCAGCAGTCGGAACGCTATCGGCGCTTCTGCCTGGTTGCCCGGGACACCGGGCGCAATGTGCACGCCGAACACAAGGGCATCATGGAGGCTGTGCTGGCGCGCAACGCCGACTTGGCCTGCGCCCTGACGGAAGAGCACATCGATCGGACCTTGTCCGAAATCATCCGCCTCACCGAGAACGCCGTAGCCTGATCGATCGGACTCAGGTTCGAACGGCCAAAGCCTCGAACAGCGCCGTGACGACGGCAAGGGCGGGGGTCGCCGCCTCCACCGTCGCGCCGTCTCCGACGGTCGCTTCGGCGATTTTGTGCTCGGGATGCCACTGCAAGGCGACGCGAGCCTTCGGAAGCATATGTTCGGCCAGGGCCAAGGCAGCGTCGAGGGATGCCGTATAGGTATCGGCATGCCGGAATTGGCTGGGGGCGTCGTCGTCGGGCCTCCAATAGGCGCGTCCGGTCCAATGCCCGGCCGAGACCACCTCGGCGATATGAAAGTCGACGTCCCGGCTTGGCGCGGTCGCTGACCTCAGCACAGTCAACACCTCCTGCACCGTCATCACGCTTTCCTTTCCATCCGATGTCGGTCGTCCCGGCCCGCTTCGGACCTGTTCCAATGGTGAGTCATCGCCGCGCCGCGGTCAACCCGCAGAGACGCCCCTCCAGGGCAATCGCTCGAATGATTTCAATTGGAGCGGAGCTGGCGATTTCCATGAGGCGTCCGCTCCGGCGATATCGGGAGAGCGATGACATGAACCACGAAGGCGCGAAGGCACGAAGAAATAAGAAGTTATGATAATACTATCCGACGCAGCCCATCACGAAGGACAACCGTATGGAAATTGATATAGAAGGCCGACGCCAATGCCGGTCAATTTTAAATACGTTAGCAACTGTGCGCTATGCACAGGCAATAACTTATCGATAGCCTTCATCTCGATAATCAATGCATTCGTCAACGACGATGTCGAGCCGGTAGCTGCAGTCAAGTTGAAGTCCTTTATAATTTACCGGAACCGGCACCTGGCGACGAAACGCGAGATCGTGTCGTGCAAGCTCGTGGCAAAGACATTGCTCATACGCCGATTCGAGCACCCAAGGTCTTATGCACCTCAATTGCCAGCCCGATCACCTGCCGGCTGATCGGGTCGAATTCTTTATCGCCTTCCAATTTCTTCGTGCCTTCGCGCCTTCGTGGTGAGACATCTCTCCAATACCACTATTTGGCTGCGTCTTTAACCCATGTTCTATATTCGTTCGAGCGATTGCCCTGGACGCCCCTCCCGGCAAACGTCGAAAAGCGGAGCCGGGCCGAAGGTGGAACTTTAGCATTTGATCAACACGCCTTTCTCCCGGTCTTAACCATTTTGTGAAGATCTCGCGGAGAGACCGCCATGGTGCGTTGCAATAGCGTCGGCAAAAAAATTACCAAAACCCAATAATGTCAGAGTCACCAAGGGCTTTCTCGTCACGAAAATAGTCATGACCGCGCCTCAGTGCTTTTGGCACGGAGATTGCCACTGTCCGAAAAAAGCCGACTCAAGAAACGGGCCGGCGATCCCCCACCGACAGGTGGCGCGAAAAGAAAAGGACGGGGAGAATGTGGGAGACTTGGATCCGCAACAGGAACGGCTGGCGTCGCCTCGTCGTCGCCCTGTGTTGCGCCGTGACGCTCGGCGCCGGCACCGGCGCTTGCCGGAAGAATGACGAGGCCGCCGGCACCGCCGCGTCGGGGCCGGCCAACCCGATAAGACGATCCGACCGCTTTCAGGCCGTCGCCGGCAACGACCGGCGTTTCGTCGCCGTCGGCGCTTATGGCGTCGTCGCGGTGTCGAGCGATCAGGGAAAGACCTGGGTCCGTCATGAGCTGTCGACGGCGCCGGCCCTGATCGGCATCGCGGTGTGCGGCGACGGAGGGTTCGCCGCCCTCGATTTCGCCGGCACCCTGTGGAGAAGCGACAAGGACGCGGAAAAATGGCAGTCGGCCAAGATTCCGGCCGCCGATTCCCTGCTCGGCATCACCTGTACGCCCGATAACCGGATTTGGGTGGTCGGGGCCCGCGGGGCGCTGCTGTCCAGCGCCGATTCCGGCCGGAATTGGCGGGACCAATCCCTCGACGAGGATATTCAGCTGTTGAATATCCAATTTTCCACGCCGTCCTTCGGCGTCGTCACCGGCGAGTTCGGCCGGACCCTGATCAGCCGGGATGGCGGCGCCTCGTGGGACCAGGCCGGGTCCCTGGGCGAGACCTTCTATCCCTATGCCATGCACTTTCTCGACGCCGACCGGGGAGTGGTCGGCGGATTGGCGGGGGTGGTGCAGGAAACCAGGGACGGCGGCCACAGCTGGCGAACGCTGCAATCGCCCAGTCCGGCTCCTTTCTACGGCGTTCTGATGCGGCCCGACGGCCAAGTGATCGCCGTCGGGGCCGGGGGTGCGGCGTTCCGTCTGGCGGCCGGAGTCTGGGAAGCGTTGCCGGGCGATGTGCCGAAGGCCGACTTGCGGGGCTTGGCCCTGACCCGGAACGCCGTTCTGATCGCCGGTACCGCCACCCTCGCGGCGCTCCCTCTTGCCGAGACCCCAGCCGCCAATTGAAGGGGCAGATTTCCATGAGCAAGCTTCTCGATGCCTTGCCGGACCAGCTTTTCAGATTTCGCCTGGCGGTCCTGGCGGTCGTCTTTCTGATCACCGCCCTTTTCGCCGTCACGATCCCGGGTTTGCGGATCTATACCGATTTCGAAGGATTGCTGCCGCAACAGCACCCCTTCATCAAGCTGCACAACGAAATCCGCGGTCTGTTCGGCGGCGCCAACGTCCTGTCCGTGGCCATCGAGGTCGAGGACGGCACGATCTTTTCGCCGGAAAACCTGGCGTTGATCGATCGCGTCACCGGCGATGTCGACAATCTGCCGGGGGTCAATCACAACCAGGTTTCCAGCCTGACGCACCGGACGACGCGCCACATCTCGCTGACCGAGGACGGCAATGTCCGCTCCGAGGTCTATTACAATCCCGCCAAGCCGCCGGTGGGCGACGAACTGGCCGTCATGCGGGAGAAAGTCCTGACGGACCCCCGGGTCTTCGGGCTTCTCGTCTCGGCCGACCAACGGGCGGCCCTGATCAAGGCGCAGCTGGTCGACGGCGAACTCGACTATCTGGGCATTTTCAACGGCCTCGAAAAGCTGCGTCGGCAGGAGGTCCGGCCCGGGGTGAAGATCTACGCCACCGGACAGCCGGCCCTGATCGGTTGGGTCTACCATTACCTGCCGCAAAGCATCCAGGTCTTCGCCTATACCGCCGTCATCATCGTGCTGCTTCTCGTCGTCTATTTTCGACGCTTCTACGGCGTGCTGCTGCCCTTGGTGGGCATCAGCATCTCGTCGATCTGGGGACTGGGATTCATCGTTCTGCTGGGCTACCACCTCGACCCGCTGATGCTGGTGATCCCTTTTCTGATCGCGGCGCGCTCGATGTCGCATGGCATCCAGATCGTCGAGCGCTGGTACCAGGAACTCGGCCGTTTCAAGGACGGTCACCGGGCGGCGCACGCCACCTTGAAGGAAATGATCCACCCCGGATCGCTCGGCATCACCTGCGACGCCATCGGGCTTCTGCTGTTGTGCACCGGGTCGATCCCGCTCAACGTCGAGCTCGGCGTCTTCACCTTCCTGTGGGCGATCTCCGGCATTCTCAATGTGCTGATCACCGTGCCCTTGCTGCTCAGCATCCTGCCGACGCCCAAGAATCCGGTGGTCCGCCACGGCGGCCTCAAGGCCGTTCTCGGGCGCCTCGGCCATCTGGTGGCCGACCGGCGGAGCGCCCTGGCTTTGACCGCGATGTCCGGTATCGCCCTGGTCTTCGTGCTCGTCGTCACCCGCGACATCACCATCGGCGAGTCGGAACCGGGGTCGCCCCTGCTCTATCGCGACCATGACTACAACGTCTCGTCGAGCGCGGTGAACAAGCTGTTTCCCGGCTCCGAACAATTGATGCTGGTGGCCCGGGCCGAAAAGTCGGGCGGACTCAAGGATCCGCAGGCCCTGGCGGAGATCGAGCACTTCCAGAATCACATGATGCAGGATCCCGCCCTGGGGGGCGTGAAAGCGGTGCCCAATCTGCTGCGCCAGGTCAACAAGCTGATTCACAACGGCGATCAGCGCTGGGAGCAGATTCCGCAGGAACCCCGGTTGGTGGGAGGCGTCCTGTTCGCCTATATGGCGTCGAGTCCGATCCCCGGCATCCTCAACGATTTCATCACGCCGGATTACAACAAGGCCGATCTGACCTTCTTCTACAAGGACCACCAGGGGCCGACCGTCGATCGGGCCATCGCCCTGGCCGAAGACGGGGCCCGGGAGGTGGCGAAGGCCGACAAGGGCGTCACCATCGCATTGGCCGGCGGTCTTCTGGGGATTACCGCGGCGGTCAATCACGAAGTGTTCCATGACAATCTGCGCGTCATTCCACTGGTCTTCGTGCTGATTTGCGGGATCGTCGGCGTCACCTACCGGGCTTTGCAGGCCGGCGCCCTGATGTTCGCCGCCATGGCCGGGCCGACGGCGCTGACCTACGCCTATCTGGCGCTCTTCGGTCTCGGGCTGAACATCAACACGGTGCCGCTGATTTCCGTCGGATTGGGCATCGGCATCGATTACGCCATCTATATCATCGATCGCATCCGCGACGAACTGCATGAGCATTCCGACGTCCAGCAGGCGGTGAGCAAGGCGGTCGCCACCACCGGCCTCGCCGTCACCTGCACCTTCACGACGCTGGTGGGCGGCATCGTCGCCTGGGTGTTCGTCTCGGATCTGCGCTTCCAGGCCGATGCCGCCAAACTCCTGATCTTCATGATCGCTCTGTGCGCCATCTCCGCCTTGCTCTTCGTCCCGGCGTGGATTGCCACCTTCCGGCCTCGCTTCATCGTTCGCGAGGTCGCGCCAGCCGTCGCGCCAGAGGTGGCGGCGGCCTGAACGACTCCAAGAAACATATAAAAGGGGGGGACCGATGACTCTGCGTAAGAAACTCGCCGTCCTGGGCGCCGTCGGCGTGGTCGGATGGTTTTCTTGGGCTCCGTCGGCCGTGGCCGAGGATGACGACCTGCGGATCAAGAACAAGGTCGACGAGGAGATCCGCTTCCGCGACGGCCCCGGCTTGTCGAAGGGGCGGATCTCGGCCCAGAGCGATATCGACAAGGATCTGGTCGATCACACCGATACCTTCTCGTCGCTGCGCCTGCATACGACGCTGCGGGCCTCCTACGACGCCGCCTACGATCTCAATGCCCGGCATTTCGGCAATACGGCCGGCGGCTCGGTGTCCTTCACCAACAACAACGGCGCCGTGGTGCCGTTCGGCCAGGGGTTGGGCAGCGCCAACAATACCTCCGGCGTTCCCAATGCGGCCCTTCCCCCCGGCAACAACGCCGGCTTCAACACCGCCAACAACCCCAACCAGGGCCTGGTGCTGGTCGATGCCTGGGCCGGCCAGGACAAGGGGGTCGCCTTCGCCACGCCGGTGCGGCCCTGCGACGTCGACCATCGCGGCTGCATCAAGGGTTACATGGATTACAACGCGCAGGAGCTTGCCGCGCCGGAGTTCAACGATCGGCTGGATTTCCTGCGCGAGGCCTATGTCGACGGCGACATTCCCATCGGCAACAATACGCTGGCCCTGCGTGTCGGCCGCCAGCAGCTGGTGTGGGGACGGACCGACCTGTTCCGGGTGCTCGACGTGGTCAATCCGGTCGATTATTCGCGCAACAATATCTATGACGATCTGCAGGACATCCGCATTCCCATGGGAATGCTGCGGGCCGACTATCGCATGGGGGCGCGCGGACCGTTCGATGACCTCAACGTTCAGGGCGTCTGGGTGCTGGAACCGTGGCGGCCCAACAATCTGGGCCAGGCCGGCTCGACCAACAATCCGCTGGGCGCCGCCCAGCTGTTCCGCGGGCTGAAGAATTGCTGGGACAACGGCTGCACGGTGGCCAATTTCGCCAATGGCGCCGTCGCCACCGACTTCGGCCCGCATCAGATCGGCATCCGCCAGGCCAATACGCCGAACTACACGCTGTCCAATACGACCTTCGGCGGCAAGGTGGAAGGCGAGCTGAAAGGGGTCGGCTTCTCGGTCAATGCCCTGCGCTTCCGCTCGCAGATGCCGTCCCTGCGTGGGGCCATTCCGTCGGTCAATACCTTCGGCCCGCTGCTGGGGGCCAACAATGTCTCCTATCCCTATATGATCGCCTTCGACATCAATTTTCCGCAGATCACGCTTTACGGCGGCTCGCTCGACTTCAACATCGAGCCGATCGACACGGCGATCCGCATGGAGACCGTCTACACCCAGGGCGAAGAGTTCGCCGATACGGCCCAGCCGCAGCTTTACAAGAAATCCGACGTCATCCGCTATGTCATCGGGGCCGACCGCAACACCTTCATTCGGTTCCTGAACCCCAACCGCGCTTTTCTGTTCAGCGCCCAGCTGTTCGGGCAGCACATCAACGACTACGAGCTCCGCAACACCGGGTACGGCACGGTGGGCATGCCCGATTTCCAGGACAGCTGGATCGGCACCCTGCTGATCAAGGGCTGGTACGTCAGCGATACCATCAGTCCGCAGACGGTCTTCGCCCGTGATTTCAAGGCGCGGGCCAATGTCATCGAGCCGTCGGTGGAATGGACGCCATCCAGCCGTTGGCGGTTCCGTCTGGGGGCCAACGTCAAGTTCGGCGACTACCGGACCTCGTTCGACGACGCCCACAGCCAGAATCCCTACACCGGCGCCAGCAACAACGCCTCCGGGTTTCCCGTGACCGGCACCAATCTGGGCGGCGATTGGGGCTTCGAGCCTTTGGGCCGCTTCAAGGACGGCGTCATCGGCATGGCGCATCACGAAACCGAAGTTTTCGCCAACGCCACGTTCCGCTTCTGACCGGAAGCGGGGCGCACAACCAAGAATGATGGAGACGACCAGAATGAAGATCCACATCATCGCTGCCCTTGCCGTGGCGGTCGCCGTCACCGGTTTCGCTTCGGCGGCCCCTGCCGCGGATGTCGTCGACGACAGCTTCTATCCCTACAAGGCCGGGCTGCCCGCCCATCCCTTCGTCAAGCCGGGCGTGACGATCAATGCCGCCAACGTCGAGCAGGCCAAGGACGTGCTGGATGGCGCCGCCTATGAATGGATCAAGAACGGCTGGTACGAAATAAAGGTGGGAGCCACCGAATCCTTCGATCTGCTGCCCTCCTATGTCGAGGCGACGCGGAAAAACCACGCCGATGTCAAGCTGGGCGAAAAGTTGGGGGAAATCTCCGGTTTCGTCGCCGGCCGGCCGTTTCCCGAGGAACCGTCGATCAGCGACCCGCGGGCCGGCGAGAAGATCGCCTGGAATTTCAAATATGGCATCAACTGGGGTGATTCGGCGGCCATTTACCCGTTCTATTGGACCTATCGGAACATGGCCTCGGGCAGTGTCGAACGGGTGATCAAGATGAACATGCATTTCCTCAATTTCACGCATCGCACGAAATTCGATCCCATCCCCAACCTGGACCCCAATCCCTCCCAGATGTATCGGGCCATCTATGTGAAAGTGCTGGAACCCCAGGATCTGGCCGATACCCAACTGCTCATCCATCGCTATGAAGACGACACCAAGCTCGATTCCGCCTGGCTCTATCTCGGCTTTCAGCGCCGCGTGCGGAAGCTGTCGACCGGACAGATCACCGATGCCTTCCTCGGTTCGGACCTGATGATCGAGGATCTCGAGGCCTACAACGGCCGCATCTCGGACATGAAATGGACCTTCAAGGGGACCCGTTTCATCCTCATGCCCTATTACCATCACAATGAGATGAAGCTGGCCGAGGAGCATGCCGAGCCCGACTACAAATATGTGGCGTTCGGCGGCAAGGGGGGCTGTTTTCCGGACATCACCTGGGAATTGCGCAAGGTCTACGAGGTCGAGGTGGTGCCGGTCGATCCCAACCATCCGATTTCCAAACGGGTGATGTATTTCGACGCCCAGACCATGTTCTCCAACCGCACCCTGACCTATGACCGCACCGGCAAGCTGTGGAAGACCTTCACCGTCGGAAAATCCCATCCCGATTATCACCTGCCGGTCAACAAGGGGTCCGGGATCGGCATCGACGATTCCTTCACCATGATCGACATGCAGTCCCAGCATTGCACCACCGGGCAGTTCAAAGGCCAGGTCGACCCCCAGCTGTCGCCGGCCTCGCGGTTCGCCGTCGATGGTCTGCGGTCCGCCAATTAATGACTTCGGCCCCAGTGGGACGGGCGCGGAGGCCCGCGCCTCTAAGAAAAAGGCGGGCGCGAAGGCCCGCTGCCCGACGACCTGCGGCGCGGGCAAGATATTTGAGCAACACGGATGAACACGGATAGGGGCCCGACGCCGTCATTGCGAGCGCCAGCGAAGCAATCCAGCAACAGCGGCGGGATCCTGGATTGCTTCGCTGGCGCTCGCAATGACGGAGAAGAAAACGAAGCAGCGATTTCCGGACGGGGGTTTGCCGCGCCCTATGGAGGGCTCCGCCAGCGGAATTCATCAAATCGTGAAATTGCCAAAGACCGCAGGCCGGCCCGGTCGGCAAATGATCATCGGATCATGGCCTGTCGCTGCCGCATCGCAACAAATTCCGGCTTTGCCACGGAAAAAGGCCAAGGTTTTCGCGCTCTTGAATTGCTGCGACGCGAAAATTCCCGGTGCCGCGACCCCTTCGGAGATTTGGCACGCCCATTGCTCTTAGAGCATCAAACTTGGCCGTCTCTATCGGGATCGTAAATGCGGCTCGCCAGGGGACGGCAAAATGGCGATGGAAATGTTCGTAAGAGATAATTCAGCGAATGACGATGTGAAATATTTCGTCCGCGTCAAAGGAAAGCGGCGGAATTTCATCGAATTCGATTTCGCCATCGGTTCTCCGGATCTGGCGGTTGAACTGGTGATGCCGGTCGATCTGTTTGAAGAATTCTGTCGCCGTTACCGCACCATCATCATCGGCCGTGACGACGGCGAAAGCATCGACGTGGAACGGGCGCAGTGGCGTCACGGCACGCTCGATCCGGGCGACGTCGTCTAGCCGCTAAGGGGAGGGCAGGCCGTGACCATCGAGATCAAGACGCAAGTCATTACGCCGAAACGCCAGACCTTCAAGCACATTGCCGACCGGTTGGGCGGGGACCGGGCGGCGAGCCGTTACGACGAAGGCACGCTGGATCTGCAGGCGGAGGTCAATTTCCATTATCGCCCGCTGTGGGCGCCCCAGTTCGAACAATTCGACAAGGGGCGCACCAAGGTGGTGATGGCGGATTGGTACGCCCTGAAGGATCCGCGCCAATATTATTACGCCACCTACAACATCGCCCGGGCCAGGCAGCAGGAGGCCGTCGAGCACAACTTCGACATGGTCGAACGGCGCAATCTTCTGGCCGCCATTCCGGACGCGTGGCGGGACAAGGTACGGGCCTATCTCCTGCCGCTCCGCCACTACGAGTGGGGCGCCAATATGAACAATTGCTCCATCACCGTCTTCGGCTGGGGGGCGGCGCTGACGGCGGCGACCTGTTTCGCCATGGGCGATCGCTTGGGGATTGCCCAGTTGATCAGCCGGATCGGCCTGGCTCTCGGCCACAACAGCGAAGAGGCACTGACCGAAGCGAAGGACCGCTGGTTGCACGATCCGATCTGGCAAGCTCTCCGCCATATGGTCGAAGATTCGCTGGTGGTCGAGGATTTCTTCGAGCTTTTCGTCGCCCAGAATCTGGCCATGGATGGAATCGTCCATGCGCTGGTCTATGACGTTTTCGCCCGAGAGGGCGATCTCAACGGGGCCGTCGCCATTCCCATCCTGTGCGGCTTCATCAGCGATTGGAAGGACGAGACCGGTCGTTGGGTCGATGCGGTGGTCAAGACCGCCGCCGGCGAAAGCGCCGCCAATCGGCAATGGATCAAGGATTGGTACGACGCCTGGAGCGAGCGTGCGGTCAAGGCGGTCATGCCGCTCGCCGCCGCCGTCCTCGGGGCCGAGGCGGGGCCGGCGCAGGTCGCCGTCGTCAAGGCCGACCTGGATGCGCGTGTCGCCAAGCTTGGCTTGAGAGGGAACGGCCATGAGTAATGTCTCGATCACATTACATAATAATGATGAGGCGCGTGGTTTGATCGTCGCCATTCAAAAGGACAATCCAGACGCACTGACAAATATATATCCAGGAATAGTAAAAATAGATTGTCCAAATAGACTGGTGATATTCCGAGAATCTGTCGAATCCGAGATTGGCAGATCGTGGGACGTTAATGAAATTCATCTGTCCGTCATCTCGCTGGCCGGGCATGTCGATGAGGATGATGACTATTTCATCATCCATTGGAATCATTAAGAAGGAATCCGCGCCATGAACGCCATCAAGAAGATTCCCCTCAAGGATCGTTACCGCATCCTGACCCGCGAACTGGATTGGAAAACCACCTACCAGCCGCCGGAAAAGGTCTTTCCCGATGCCGCGTTCGAAGGCATCAAGATCAGGAATTGGGACGATTTCAACGACCCCTTCCGCCTGACCATGGACGCCTATTGGAAGTATCAGGCGGAGAAGGAGCGGAAACTCTACGCCGTCCTCGACAGTTTTCAGCAGAACAACGGCCAGACCGCCATCACCGACGGCCGTTACGTCAACGCCTTGAAGCTGTTCCTGACCGGCATTTCACCCGACGAATATATGGCCCATCGCGGCTTCGCCCATATCGGGCGGCAACTTCCCAATGCCGGCCTGCGGGTCGCCGCGCAGATGCAGTCGCTGGACGAACTGCGCCACGTCCAGACGCAGGTCCACACCATCGCTCAATACAACAAGCATTTCAGTGGCCTGCATTCCTTCCGCCATATGCATGATCGCGTCTGGTACCTCTCGGTGCCCAAATCCTTCTTCGACGACGCCTTCAGCGCCGGGCCGTTCGAATTCATGATCGCCATCGGCTTTTCCTTCGAATATGTGCTGACCAACCTGCTGTTCGTTCCCTTCATGTCCGGCGCCGCCTTCAACGGCGACATGGCCACCGTGACCTTCGGTTTTTCCGCCCAATCCGATGAAGCCCGGCACATGACCCTGGGTCTGGAGGCCATCAAATTCGTGCTCGAGCAGCATGAGGACAATGTGCCGATCGTCCAGCATTGGATCGACAAATGGTTCTGGCGCGGCTACCGCGTGCTGACCCTGGTGGCGATGATGATGGACTATATGCTGCCCAAGCGCGTCATGTCGTGGAAGGACGCCTGGAACATCTATTTCAACGATGCCGGCGGCGCGCTGTTCGCCGACCTGGCCCGCTACGGAATCCGGCTGCCGAAATTTGCCGACGTTCCGGCCAAGGAGGTCGACCGTTTGTCCACCGAGGCCTGGGCGATTTTCTACCAATATACCCATGCGGCGGCCTTCCATACCTGGATCCCGGCCGACGAGGAGCTGGATTGGCTCAGCCAATCCTATGGCGCGGAATGGGATCGCCTGTATCGCCCGCGTTTCGAATATTGGCGGCAGCTGGAAAAGGACGGCAAGCGTTACTACAACAACGCCCTGCCGCAACTGTGCCAGGTTTGCCAAATTCCCATGGCTTTTACCGAGCCGGACGATCCGACGAAAATCGCCTTCCGGGAATCGCAGTACAAGGGCGATCGCTATCACTTCTGCTCGGATGGCTGCAAGAACATCTTCGATCACTAACCCGAGAAATACATTCAGGCGTGGCTGCCGGTCCATCAGATATTCCAGGGAAATTGTGGCGGAGCCTCTCTCGATCAGGTGCTTGACTGGTACGGGATCGAAAAGGGGGTCGACAATATGGATTATGCCGGCTCGCCCGATGAGAAGACCTGGAAAGAGTGGGTCGCCATGAAGAGCCGCGTCGCCGGTTGAGCCTCATCATCGTCATGCCCGGGCATGACGAAAAGACAAAGGGAGGTAAACGTCCATGCCCGTCACCGCCATCGTCGCCGATTACGTCGGCGTCGCCAAAGACAGCGCCGACAAATTCCACGGCAACATCGTGGTCTATTTCAACTGGGTCGACCATCTGATGTTCTGTTCGTCTTTGGCTTTTCCGTTGCCGCCCGGCATGCCGTTCGGGGCGGTGCTGAACGATCTGCTGCCGCAACATTACGGCGTGCACCCCGATTGGGCGAAGATCGACTGGTCCACAACGCAATGGGACCTGGATCATCGCTCCTTCACGCCCGATCCGGCCAAAAGCCTGGCCGATAACGGTGTCGGCCATAAATCGCTGTTGCGCTTCGTCACGCCGGGCCTGACCGGCATCGACAACAGCCATACCTGATGGCCGGGGTGACCGAAATGAGCGCAAGTTACCGCCTGACCGTCGAACCGCTGGGCCGAACCATCGACATCCGCGACGATCAGACCATCCTCGACGCCTGTCTGCGGGCCGGGATTTGGCTTCCCCATGCCTGCGGACACGGCCTGTGCAGCAGCTGCAAGATCGCGGTGACGGAAGGCGACGTCGATTTCGGAGCGGCCTCGCCCTTCGCCCTGATGGATTTCGAGCGCGAGGAGGGCAAGGTGTTGGCCTGCTGCGCCACGCCGCTTTCGGACATCGGCATCGAGGCCGACATCGACGTCGATCCCGATGCCGAGGGTCACCCCGTCCGGGATTACCGGGGCCGGGTCGTGCAGCTGATCGATCTCACCCCCGATATCAAGGGGGTGTGGATCGAGGTGGACGGCGACGGCATCGACTTCCAGGCCGGGCAATATATCAATCTCGATCTGCCCGGCCTGGAGGCGTCGCGGGCCTTCTCGCTGGCCAGCCCGCCCAGTCGGAAGTCCTTGATCGAATTGCATGTGCGGCTCGTTCCCGGGGGACGCGCGACCACCTATGTCCACCGGACTCTGGCGAAAGGCGACCAGGTCGCCTTCAGCGGCCCCTATGGCCATTTCTTCGTGCGCAAGTCGCAGCGGGTGCCGACGTTGTTCCTGGCCGGCGGCTCGGGGCTGTCGAGTCCGAAATCGATGATTCTCGATCTTCTGGAGCGCGGCTGGGAACAGCCGATCACCCTCGTTCACGGCGTACGGACGGCCCGCGACGTCTTTTTTCGCGAATTGTTCGAAGAGCTTGCGGTGCTTCATCCGAATTTTTCCTATGTTCCGGCCCTGTCCCAGCCCGACGGCCAGCCGTGGCAAGGCGAGACCGGCTTCGTCCATGAGGTGGCCGAACGGATGACCGGCGGTCGCTTCGGCGGCATGAAGGCCTATCTGTGCGGTCCGCCGGCGATGATCGAGGCCGGGGTCGCCACCCTGATGAAGGGGCGCCTGTTCGAGCGGGATATCTTCACCGAACGCTTCTTGTCGGCGGCCGATGCCAATCAGGCGAAGGCCCGCTCGCCGCTGTTTCAGAAGATTTGACGATGGCGGAGGGCTTTCTCATTCATATCGACGGCGACGGGTCCTGCTTTTGCCGGTCCGACGAGTCCGTCCTGGCGGCCATGATGCGAACGGGACGGGGGGCGGTCCCGGTCGGCTGCCGGGGCGGCGGATGCGGCGTTTGCCGGGTCCGTGTCGTCGCCGGCCGCTTCCGTCTGGGCAAGATCAGCCGCAGCCACCTCAGCGCGGCCGAACAGGCCGATGGGGTCGCCTTGGCCTGCCGTCTCTATCCGCAAAGCGATTTGGCGATTACCTGCGCGGAGGTCCCGCCCCGTTCCGCCAACAAGTCAGAGGGAGCCATCTCATGGCCATGACCGGTGTTCTGCGCCCTGGCATCGTCCAGTTGCGGGTTCTCGATATGGAGGCCGCGCTCAAACATTACGCCGACCATGTCGGCCTCGACGTCGTCTCGCGGGGGGAGGACGGCCGGGTCTATCTGAAGGCCTGGGACGAGTTCGACCGGCATTCCGTGGTGCTGCGCGAAGCCGACCATGCCGGAATGGATCTGTTCGCCTTCAAGGTCGACAGCGAGGCCTCGCTCGATCGCTTCGAGAAACGCATCGAGGATTTCGGCCTGGCCGTCGATCATGTGCCGGCCGGCCAGCAGCCCGGCGTCGGGCGGCGTCTCGGCGTCGTCATCGCCTCCGGTCATCGCATCGAACTCTACCACGCGATCGAACCGGCCGAGGAACATCCGGAGATCCACAATCCCTATATCTGGCGGCAGGCGCCGCACGGCATGGGGGCCATCCGCATGGATCACGGCCTGCTCTACGGTCCGAACATCGAACAGGTGCTGGCTTTCTTCACAGGGGCTCTCGATTTCCAGCTCACCGAAAAGGTCGATACGCCGGATGGTCTGCTGGGCATCTGGATGAGCTGTTCGAACAAGGCGCACGACATCGCCTTCGTCAAGCATGCCGAGCCCGGCAAGTTCCATCACCTGGCCTTCTATCTCGAGGACTGGAACGCCGTCGGCCATGCCGCCGACCTGATGATCCGCCACGACGTGCCGATCGACATCGGCCCGACCCGTCACGGCATCACCCGCGGCCAGACCATCTATTTCTTCGATCCTTCGGGCAATCGCAACGAGGTGTTTGCCGGCAGTTATCACTTCTATCCCGACGAACCCGTGCGGTGCTGGGACCATACGGAGATCGGCCGCGGCATCTTCTATTACCAGAAAGTGCTGAACGACCGTTTCCTCACGGTGGTGACGTGAGGGGACTCCATCGTCATTGCTTCGCTTCGCTAAGAGGAAAATGCCGTCATTGCGAGGAGCGAAGCGACGCGGCAATCCAGAGTGCCAGGCTGTCCTGGACTGCTTCGCTTCGCTCGCAGTGACGGCATTTTCATCCAGGAGGGTCGGCCTCGGCCGGTGCGGAACTCGCAATGACGGTCACAAGCAATATGGCCAAGGCTTTTTTATATAGCGAGTTTATATTTAAATACCGTCTTTTTAAATAATATCGATATTTTGTTGACTCGCGAAACCGGGTTCGCGATCATCGAGGCCAAGAAAAACACCCGGCGCGTACCGTTCAGGAATTCGACTCGTGGGAAGCCAGGAGCCCGTGAAAAAACGGGACCGGCTCAAAAAAGGGAGGGTTGTCGATGGCTATTACAGGTGTTCTGCGTCCTGGCATCGTCCAGTTGCGGGTTCTCGATATGGAAGCGGCTCTCAAACATTACGTCGACTATGTCGGCCTCAGCGTCGTCTCGCGGGGGGAAGACGGCCGGGTCTATCTGAAGGCCTGGGACGAGTTCGACCGGCATTCCGTGGTGCTGCGCGAAGCCGATCATGCCGGATTGGACCTGTTCGCCTTCAAGGTCGACAGCGACGCCTCATTGACGGAGTTCGAGAAGCGCATCGGGGACTTCGGCCTGGCCGTCGATCATGTGCCGGCCGGCCAGCAGCCCGGCGTTGGGCGGCGTCTCGGCGTCGCCATTCCTTCGGGGCATCGCATCGAGTTCTATCATGCGATCGAACCGGCCGCGGAGCACCCGGAAGTCCACAATCCCTACATCTGGCGGCAGGCGCCGCACGGCATGGGGGCGATCCGCATGGATCACGGCCTGCTCTACGGCCCGCACATCGAGCAGGTGCTGGCCTTCTTTACCGAGGTCCTCGATTTCAAGCTCACCGAGAAGATCGAGTTGCCCGACGGGGTGCTGGCCATTTGGCTTTCCTGCTCGAACAAGGCGCACGACATCGCCTTCGTCAAGCATGCCGAGCCGGGCAAGTTCCATCACCTGGCCTTCTTTCTGGAGGATTGGAACGCCATCGGCCATGCCGCCGACCTGATGATCCGCAACGGCGTGCCGATCGACATCGGTCCGACCCGTCACGGCGTCACCCGCGGCCAGACCATCTATTTCTTCGACCCCTCGGGCAATCGCAACGAGGTCTATGCCGGCGGCTATACCTATTACCCGGACGACCCGCTCCGGACCTGGGACCAGAACGAAATCGGCCGTGGCATTTTCTATTACCAGAAGGCGCTGAACGACCGCTTCCTCACAGTGGTCACCTGATGCGATTGACGCAGCCGTCTTTGGCCCTTTCGGCCGAAGCCGCCTTCACCGCCGTCGGCGCGGCGGTGAAGGCGGCGGAAGCCCTGGGCGTGCGCGTCAATGTCGCGGTGGTCGACGCCGGGGGCAATCTGCTGGCCTTCCTGCGCTGCCCGGGAGCCTTCCTGCATTCCATCGGCATCGCCACCGACAAGGCCTATACCGCCGCCAGCTTCGGCTTTCCCAGCGGCGAATGGGCGGCGTTGCTGCAAGGGGACCGCGACTTGCGGGACGGCCTGCGGCAAGTGCCCCGCCTGGTGATGATCGGCGGCGGTCTGCCCATCGCGGTGGAGGGCGTGGTGGTGGGCGGCATCGGCGTCTCGGGGGCCAGTGAACAGCAGGACCTCGCGTGCGCCCGGGCCGGCCTGGCCGCGCTCGGTTTGAATTGAGGGAGGGCCTTACGGCCCGGCAGGCGGACTTAGGATGGAGCCGATGCAAGTGCAAGTGACAGAAATCGCCAATCTCACGAAAAGCCGACGGGAAGTGCTCAACTTCATCGACGGCGAATATGTCAAGGGCAGCCTGGGGCGCACCTTCGAAAACCGCAGTCCTGTCGACGGCTCGCTGATTTCGCTGGTCTATGAGGCCGGTCGGGAGGAGGTCGACCGGGCGGTGCGCGCCGCCCGGACCGCCCTCGACGGCGCCTGGGGACGGCTCGGCATTCCGGAGCGCGCGGCGTTGCTGCATCAGGTGGCCGACGAGATCAACCGTCGTTTCGACGATTTCGTCGAGGCCGAGGTGGCCGACACCGGCAAGCCGGCCTCGCTCACCCGCCATCTCGACATTCCGCGCGGCGCGGCGAACTTCAAGATCTTCGCCGACGTGGTGAAGAATGTTCCCACCGAATCCTTCGAGATGACCGCCCCCGACGGGGCGCGGGTGATCAATTACGCGGTGCGCCGGCCCAAGGGCGTCATCGCCGTCGTCTGCCCGTGGAATCTGCCGCTGCTGCTGATGACCTGGAAGGTTGGGCCGGCTCTCGCCTGCGGCAATGCCGTGGTGGTCAAGCCGTCGGAGGAGACGCCCACCACCGCCGCCCTGCTGGGCGAGGTCATGAAGACCGTGGGTGTTCCCGACGGCGTCTACAACGTGGTGCACGGCTTCGGCCCCCAATCGGCCGGCGAGTTCCTGACCCGCCATCTGGGGGTGAACGCCATCACCTTTACCGGCGAGACCGCCACGGGGACCGCCATCATGAAGGCGGCCGCCGACGGCGTCCGCGCCGTTTCGTTCGAACTGGGCGGCAAGAATCCGGCCATCGTCTTCGCCGATGCGAATTTCGAGGCCGCCATCGAGGGCACGGCGCGATCCGCTTTCGCCAATTGCGGTCAGGTCTGCCTGGGAACCGAGCGGGTCTATGTCGAGCGGCCCCTCTTCGAACGCTTCGTTCAGGCGTTGAAGCAGCGGGCCGAAAGCCTGACGCCGGGCCTGCCGCACGACGCGGCGACCGGATTGGGGCCGCTGATCAGCCGGGGACACCGCGAAAAGGTGCTGTCCTATTACAGGAAGGCGGTCGCGGACGGCGCCACCGTCGTCACCGGCGGCGGCATTCCCGAGATGCCGGCGGCCCTGCAGAACGGCGCCTGGGTGCAACCCACCATCTGGACCGGTCTCGGCGACGACTCCGCCGTCGTCAGGGAAGAGATCTTCGGGCCCTGCTGCCATATCCGTCCCTTCGATGGCGAGGACGAGGTCGTTCGCCTGGCCAATGACACGCCTTACGGATTGGCGGCGTCGGTGTGGACCCAGGACATCTCGCGGGCCCACCGTCTGGCCGGCGCCCTCGAGGTCGGGATCTGCTGGATCAATTCCTGGTTCCTGCGCGATTTGAGGACACCGTTCGGCGGCGCCAGGCAGTCGGGCATCGGACGCGAAGGGGGCGTCCATTCCCTCGAGTTCTATTCCGAATTGCGCAATGTCTGCGTTCATCTGTAAAGGGAGACTTCCCGTGCCCTCATCTCAAGAGAAGATCGAACAAGCCGCCGACCTGTTGTGGCAGGCGGCCAAAAGCGGCCGCCCCTGCGATCCCATCCGCTCGCTGCTGGTCGAGGGCGACGTCCAGGCGGCTTACGCGGTGCAGGAGATCAACAGCAAGCGGAACTTGGCCGAGGGACGCCGCCTGGTCGGCCGCAAGATCGGCCTGACCAGTCCGGCGGTGCAGCAGCAACTGGGGGTCGACCAGCCCGATTACGGCCTGCTGTTCGCCGATATGGCGGCCCTCGATGGCGTCGAAATACCGTTTTCCCGCTTCATCCAGCCCAAGGTCGAGGCCGAGGTGGCCTTTGTCCTGGGACGCGACCTCGACCACGAGCAGGTGACGTTGGCCGATGTCATCCGCGCCGTCGATTATGTCCTGCCGGCCATCGAGATCGTCGATTCGCGGATCAAGGATTGGGATATCCGCCTGCAGGATACCATCGCCGACAATGCGTCCTCCGGTCTTTACGTGCTGGGCGGCGACATCAAGCGTCTCACCGATGTCGATTTGCAGCGTTGCGGCATGGTCATGGAATCGGCCGGCGAACCGGTGTCGACTGGCGCCGGCGCCGCCTGTCTCGGCAATCCCCTCAACGCGACGGTCTGGCTCGCCGCGGTCATGGCGCGGGCCGGGCGGCCCCTCAAGTCCGGCGATACCGTTCTGTCGGGAGCCCTCGGCCCCATGGCGACGGTCAAGCCGGGAGAGGTCTTCGAAGCCCGGATCAACGGACTGGGTTCGGTCCGTGCCGTTTTCGCCAAGGAGTAGACCGGTCATGCCGCACACAGTCGCCATCCTCGGTTCCGGCAACATCGGCACCGATCTGATGATCAAGATCATGCGCACCTCGAAGCGTCTCGCCATGGGGGTCATGGTCGGGGTCGATTCCGACTCCGACGGTCTCGCCCGGGCCAGACGCCTCGGCGTCGCCGTCACCGACCAGGGGATCGACGGTCTGGTCGCCATGCCCGAATGGCCGGACATCAAGGTGGTGTTCGACGCCACCTCGGCCTATGCCCATCGGCGGCACAGTGAGATCTGCCTCGCGGCCGGCAAGCAGGTGATCGACCTGACGCCGGCCGCCATCGGACCGCACACGGTGCCGCCGGTCAATATCGATGCCAATCTCGACCAGCCCAACGTCAATATGGTCACCTGCGGCGGACAGGCGACGATTCCCATGGTCTATGCGGTGAAACGGGTGTCGCGGGCCTTGCCCTATGCCGAGATCGTCGCCTCGGTGGCCAGCCGCTCGGCCGGGCCGGGGACGCGGGCCAATATCGACGAATTCACCGAAACCACGGCGCGGGCCATCGAGACGGTGGGGGGAGCCGTGCGCGGCAAGGCGATCATCATCCTCAATCCGGCCGAGCCGCCGATGATCATGCGCGATACCGTCTTCACCCTGAGCCAGGGAGCCGAGCCCGAGGACATCGAGCGTTCCGTCGCGGCGATGGCGGCCGAGGTGCGGAGCTATGTCCCGGGGTACCGCGTGAAGCAGACGGTGCAGTTCGAGCATATCGGCGACAACAATCCCCTGCGGATCCCCGGCTACGGCGAATTCAGCGGGCTGAAATCGGCGATCTTCCTCGAAGTGGAGGGGGCCGCCCATTACCTTCCGGCCTATGCCGGCAATCTCGACATCATGACCTCCGCGGCGCTGGCGACGGCTGAGCGCTGGGCCGAACGGAAGCTGGGGTAAGCGCCATGACCGAACAGAAGAAGCTTTATATCCAGGACGTCACCCTGCGGGACGGCATGCATGCCCTGCGGCATCGCTACAGTCTCGACACGGTGGTCGAGATTGCCCGCGCCCTTGATCTGGCCCGGGTCGACGCCATCGAAATCTGCCATGGCGACGGCATCGCCGGGGCCAGCATGAACTATGGTTTCGGCAATCATACCGACGCCGAATGGATCGGGGCGGTGGCCGAGGTCGTCGAGCATGCCAAGGTCACCGTGCTGCAGCTTCCCGGCATCGGCACCAAGACGGACCTCAAGCGGGCCTTCGACGCAGGCGCCCGTAGCGTGCGCGTCGCCACCCATTGCACCGAGGCCGACGTCTCCAGGCAGCATATCGAATTTGCCCGCAATCTCGGCATGGACACCATCGGCTTCCTGATGATGGCCCATATGATTCCTGCGGCGGACCTGGTCGAACAGGCGTTGCTGATGGAATCCTACGGGGCCGAAACGGTCTATGTGGTCGATTCGGCGGGCGCCTTGCTGCCCGGTCAGGTGGCGGAACGCATCGAAGCTTTCCGCCAGGTGCTCCAGCCGCAAACCCAGGTCGGCATTCACTGCCATCACAATCTCTCGCTGGGCGTGGCCAATTCCATCGTCGCCATTGAGCATGGAGCCACCCGGGTCGACGCCTCCCTGGCCGGCATGGGAGCCGGGGCCGGCAATGCCCCCCTGGAAATCCTCATCGCCGTCCTCGAACGGATGGGCGTCCAGCATGGATGCGACCTCTTCACGCTGATGGATGCCGCCGACGACCTGGTCCGCCCGCTGCAGGACCGGCCGGTCCGGGTCGATCGCGAATCGCTGTCTCTCGGTTATGCCGGCGTCTATTCCAGTTTTCTGCGCCATGCCGAAACGGCGGCCAAGACCTACGGCCTCGACGCCCGCCGGATCCTCGTCGAATTGGGGCGGCGCAGGATGGTCGGCGGTCAGGAAGACATGATCATCGACGTCGCCCTCGACCTCGTGAAAGGCGGAGAAGCCGCATGACCGATCTGAGAAAACTCGCCGAAGCCGTCGACGAAGCGGCGCGGACGGCCGTCGCCATTCCCCAGTTGACCTCCTCGACGCCTCTGACCGTCGAGGAGGCCTATGCCATCCAGGCCCTGTCCATGGCCCGCCGGTATGAGCGCGGCGAGCGGCGAGTGGGCATGAAGATGGGACTGACCAGCCGCGCCAAGATGCTCCAGGTCGGCGTTGCGGAAATGGTCTGGGGACGGTTGACCGATGCCATGCAATGCGAAGAAGGGGGCGGCCTTTCGTTCAAATCCTATATCCATCCCCGGGCCGAACCGGAAGTCGCCTTTTTGTTGCGCCGGTCGCTGGCCGGGAAGGTGACGGCCGTCGAGGCTCTGGCGGCGGTCGAGGCGGTGGCGCCGGCCATCGAGATCATTGACAGCCGTTATGAAAACTTCAAATTTACCTGGGCCGATGTGGTGGCCGACAATTCGTCGTCGTCGTCCTTCTTCGTCGGCGGCTGGCATCCGGCCGATACCGACGTGGGCAATCTCGGCATCGTCGTCGAGGTGGATGGCCGTCCGGTGCAGGTCGGCTCGTCCGCCGCCATTCTCGGCCATCCGCTTCGCTCCCTGGTGACCGCCGCCCGCCTCGTCGCCCTGTGGGGCGAACGCCTGGAAGCCGGCTCGATCGTCCTGGCCGGCGGCGCCACCGCCGCCCAGCCTTTGGCAGCGGGAACCCATGTGCGGGCGCAGGTTCAGTCCCTCGGTGCGGTTTCCTTTCATGTGGAGGTTTGAGACATGCCCATTTGCGAGATCACTCTGGTCGAGGGCAGGGGTAAGGAAAAGAAATGCGCCCTGATCAAGGAGGTGACCGACGCCATCGTGCACAGCCTGGAGACCCCGCCGCAATCGGTGCGCGTCATCCTGCGCGAGGTCCCCGGCGAACATTTCGCGGTCGGCGGGGAACCCAAGGGTTAACGCCCTTCGGTTCATTCGAGGGGAGCCGCCAGCGTCCGGAATATTTCCTCCGTATGCGTCAGCAAGACCGAGAAGTGCCCCTCGCCGGGATAAAATTTCGCCTGGCAGCCGGGCAGTATCCGGGCCAGCAAGCGGGCTACCGCAACTGACACGATGCGGTCTTGCTCGCCGTGCCAGAGATGGATCGGCGCGAAGCCGATCCGGCGAGGCTCGAATTCCCAGGGCGCGAGGTCGTTGGCCATCGCATGGCGCGCCGCGTCGGCGCCCTGCCGTACATTTTCCGCGATTACCCGGACCAGCGTCTCGCGAAGCCCGGGGGTGTCGAGCAACGCACGGTCCGCCGCGCTGGCCCAGGACGACCATAAGCGGATGCGCTTGGCGATCGCCTCGGTGTCGGAGGCGAAATCGCCGATGAGGAGGCGGAGGCCGATGCGGAAGACCTGCGGAAAACGCCTGCCCAGCCACCAGACGATCCTGATGAGGGGAGGTCCCGCCCGCGCCATCAGGTCGGGTGAGGCAAGGGCATCGATCAAACCACAGGCGATCAGCCGCTCGGGGATCCTGACGGCGCAGGCCAGCGCGTAAGGGCCGCCGCCGGACATGCCCTCCACCGCGAATCTGTCGATGCCCAAGCGGTCGGCCACTGCGGCCACGGTGTCCGGCCAATCGAGGATACGGCGGCGCGCCGTTGGATCGCTGCCGCCGACGCCCGGCCGGTCGAGGCCGATGAGGCGCACGCCGAGCCGGCGCGCCGGCGCGGCGAGGAACAGGACTTCCAAGCGGGACGACCCGCTGCCGTGGAAGTGAAACAGCGGAATGCCGTCGGGCGCTCCGACCTCGAGGAGTCCGATGCGGCGCCCGTCACGCAGGATCATCTCGCGATTGGCTTCCAATGTTTTGATCTCGCCTGGCAACGGATTCGGGTTTCCGCCGCCGACGGGTGAAAACTTTATTCACCACGAAGGCGCGAAGGACAGGAAGAAGGAATTATTCCTATTTTTTCGTCATTGCGAGCGAAGCGAAGCAATCCAGCCATACCGCCGGCTTCTGGATTGCTTCGCTTCGCTCGCAATGACGAAAATAAAGAGCAAAAATCTTCTTCACTCTCCTTCGCGCCTTCGTGGTGACTCAAAACTCGGGGGCCCCTCCGGTTGATCCGGCCACCGGTTCAGGGGGCCGCGATCGACGCCTTGGCGCTTCGCCGCCTGTCGGTCGTCGGTATTGTCGCATCTGCGACAAGTGCCGGTGATGTCGTATCTCCGACAAACAGTCAATCCTTTAAAATCAATGCACTAACTCCTGGCACGGCATTTGCTGTTTCTTCTCTCGTAGGCCAGGCCTGCGAAGGAGGTTCGACGATGATCGCTCTTACCGATAATGCCGTGGATGCCGTGCGCCGCGTCCTGGAAGACGCCGAAGACGTGGCGGGGGGACTGCGGATCAGCGTGGAGACGGGAGGCTGCTCGGGCTACCTCTACAAGCTTGGCCTGGAAGTCGAACCGGGAGACGGCGACGCCGTGGTCGATTTCGCCGGCGTCAAAGTCTTCGTCGATCCGGACAGCTGGACGTTGCTCGACGGCGCCGAGGTGGATTTCGTCAACGACGTCTCGGGCGCCGGTTTCGTTTTCAACAATCCGAATGCCAAGGCCACATGCGGCTGCGGCAAATCGTTCTGCTGAGGGGGAACAAGCCGATGTGGAACTATTCCGAGAAGGTGCAGGAACATTTCTTCAATCCCAAGAACACCGGCGTGCTCGACGACGCCAACGGGATCGGCGAAGTCGGCTCGATTTCCTGCGGAGACGCCTTGAAGCTGTTCCTGAAGATCGATCCGGCCAGCGAGACCATCACCGACGCGCGCTTTCAAACCTTCGGCTGCGGTTCGGCGATCGCCTCCTCCTCGGCTTTGACCGAGATCATCATCGGCAAGACGATCGACCAGGCGCTGGGCGTGACCAACCAGGACATCGCGGATTATCTCGACGGCCTGCCACCCGAGAAGATGCACTGTTCGGTGATGGGGGCGGAGGCCCTGCGGGCCGCCATCGCCAATTATCGCGGTGAAGTCTGGGCCGACGACGATCACGAAGAAGGGGCGTTGATCTGCAAATGCTTCGGCGTCGACGCCGGCATGATCGAGCGCGCCGTGCGCGTCAACAAACTGACCTCGCTCGAAGAGGTCACCAATTACACAAAAGCCGGCGGCGCCTGCAAGACCTGCCACGAGAAAATCGAGGATGTTCTTTCAGAAGTGCTGACGGCTATGGCGGCCGAAGGTGTCATCGATACAATCCCTGCCCCCTCTTGTCCGGTGGCGCCTTCGGCCCCTGTCCATACGCCGATGACCAATCTGCAGAAGATCAAGATGATCACGGCGGCGATCGAAGATCTCCGGCCGACCTTGCAGCGCGACGGCGGCGATATCGAATTGGTCGATATCGACGGCGATACGGTCATGGTCAATCTGCGCGGCAGCTGCGTCGGATGTCAGATGTCGTCGATCACCTTGTCGGGCGTCCAGGAACGCCTGATGACGGTGCTCGGCAAGCCGGTGCGGGTCATTCCCGCCCAGGCGGCGTGAAGGAGCGATGCGATGACGATGAGCCCGGCGCCCCGTGCGGTCTATCTCGACAACAATGCCACGACACCCTGCGCGGCCGAAGTGGTGGCCGAGATGCTGCCGTTTTTCACCGAGCAGTTCGGCAATCCGTCGTCGATCCATGCGATCGGCGCCGGCGTCGCGCCCTCGATCCGCACGGCGCGCGAACGGCTGCAGAAGCTTCTGGGCGCCGCCCACGACACCGAACTGGTGTTCACCTCGGGCGGCACCGAATCCGACACGACGGCGATCACCTCGGCCCTGCGGGCCTTGCCCGAACGCCGCGAGATCGTCATTTCGGCGGTCGAGCATCATGCGGTCTTGAGCGTCTGCGAGCATCTGGCCAAACATGAGGGCTACAAGCTCCACATCATTCCGGTCGACGGCCAGGGGCGTCTCGATCTCAAGGCCTATGAAAACGCCTTGTCGGAAAATGTCGCGCTGGTTTCCATCATGTGGGCCAACAACGAAACCGGCACCATCTTTCCGATCGAGCATCTGGCGCAGATGGCCAAGCCGTTCGGCATCCTGTTCCATACCGACGCGGTGCAGGCGGTCGGCAAGATTCCGCTTCGTCTGTCGAATTCGGCGGTCGACATGCTGTCGCTCTCCGCCCACAAGATCCATGGCCCGAAGGGCGTCGGCGCCCTGTATCTGAAGCGCGGCGTCAAATTTCGCCCGCTGTTCCGCGGCGGCCACCAGGAGCGCGGCCGGCGCGCCGGCACCGAGAACACCACCGGGATCATCGGCCTGGGCAAGGCCGCCGAATTGGCCCTGGCCGGCATCAAGGACGAAAACATCCGCGTGCGGGCCCTGCGCGATCGCCTCGAAAGCGAACTGGTGGCGCGCATTCCCAACAGCATCGTTACCGGCGACATCGAGCAACGGCTGCCCAACACCACCACCATCGCCTTCGAATTCGTCGAAGGCGAGGCCATCCTGCTGATGCTGTCGCGGGCCGGCATCGCCGCCTCCTCGGGATCGGCCTGCACGTCGGGGTCGCTGGAGCCGTCGCATGTCATGCGGGCGATGGGAATTCCCTTCACGGCGGCGCATGGCGCCACGCGATTTTCGCTGTCGCGCGACAACACCGACCAGGACGTCGATCAGGTGATCGCCGTCTTGCCGGGCATCATCGAGCGCTTGCGCGCCATGTCTCCCTATTGGTCGAACGAGACGGCGGCGCCGGCAAACTTTCAGCCGGCCTATTCGTAAGGAGCCTCGCGATGATGGACAAATCAAAGCCCGAGCGGCATTTGAGCTCGTCGCAGCCGTCATGTGAAAATCGAGGGCCCGTCCAAGCTTGGTCGGATCAGGCTCTCGTGGTCATCAACGACACCACTTTGCGGGACGGCGAACAGATGGCCGGCGTCGCCTTCACCAGCGAGGAACGGCTGTCGATCGCCAGCGCCCTGTCGGCCGCCGGCGTGCCGGAATTGGAAGTGGGCATTCCGGCGATGGGCCGCGAGGAGCAGGAGGATATCCGCGCCATCGTCGCGCTTGGTCTGACGGCCCGGCCGATCGCCTGGTGCCGGATGCGCGACGACGATCTGGCGGGAGCGGTCGCCACCGGCGTCTCGATGGTCAATTTGTCGATTTCGGTGTCCGACCAGCAGATCACCCACAAGCTCCAGCGCGACCGCCTGTGGGTTCTTTCCGAGATCGATCGGATGGTGCGCAAGGCGCGGGATGGCGGGCTCGAAGTGGCGGTGGGCGGCGAGGACAGCTCGCGGGCCGACCCGGATTTTCTGCTGCGGGTTCTCGAGGTCGCCGAAAAGGCCGGGGCGCGGCGGTTCCGTTTCGCCGACACCCTGGGCGTTCTCGATCCTTTCGCCACCCACGACGCCTTCGTGCGGCTGCGAGGGGCGACGGCGATGGAACTGGAAATCCACGCCCATGACGATCTCGGTCTGGCGACGGCCAATTCCCTGGCGGCCGTCAAGGGGGGGGCCACCCACGTCAATACCACCGTCAACGGCCTCGGCGAGCGGGCCGGCAATGCGCCGCTGGAAGAGGTGGTGGTGGCCCTGCGCCATCTGTATGGACGTCCGTCCGGTGTCGCGGTGCGCGATCTGCGGTCGATCTCGGCCCTGGTGGCCGGAGCCTCCGGGCGGCCGGTGCCGGTCAACAAGTCGATCGTCGGCGAGGGGATCTTCACCCACGAATCAGGTATTCACGTCCACGGCCTGCTGCGCGATCCGGCCAATTACCAGGCGATCGACCCCCAGGAACTGGGCCGGCAGCATCGC
The DNA here is from genome assembly GCA_015654615.1 of Rhodospirillales bacterium. Taxonomy (GTDB): domain Bacteria; phylum Pseudomonadota; class Alphaproteobacteria; order Rhodospirillales; family Magnetospirillaceae; genus Telmatospirillum. Next base: position 10,427 of record JAATGN010000298.1, on the reverse strand, counting down.
CTGGTGCTGGGCAAGCATTCGGGTTTGGCCTCGGTCCTCTGGGCCTATGGCGAACTGGGCATCGCCATCGAGGAAACGCAGGCCCGCGCCGTGCTGGCCCGTCTTCGGATTTTTGCCGCCACCACCAAACGCTCGCCGGGGGCCGAGGAGTTGCTGAGCCTTTATCGGGAAACGCGGCCGCTGGCCGACATGGCCGCGGTTGGCGGTCATTGGCCGAGTTGAGGGCCCGCGAAGCCGGTGCCGCCGAAATCGACCGAAGAACGCGTGCAGGAGACGATCGATGCGTGAATTTCTCGACACATTGGCAGGATTGTCCTCGGCCGAGGAATTCCTCGACTTTCTCAAGGTGCCCTACGACCCTCAGGTGGTGCGGGTGAACCGGCTGCATATCCTGAAACGCTTTCACGATTACATCGCCCAAGCGGAATTGTCCGAGCAAACGGATTCGGCCGCCCTCAGTCAGGCTTATACCCAGGCCCTGGAGCATGCCTATGCCGATTTCGTCACGTCCAATGCGGCCACCGAGAAAGTCTTCAAGGTGTTCCAGCGGGCGGAAGCCGGCAAGAAGGCCAATTTCGTGCCGCTGTCGGCGGTTTCGCGCAAGACGTCCTGAGCGAAGCGGCGAGTCGTTTCGCCGCTTCGCCGCCGGCCCGACCAATTATCGTTCCATCATCAGCCGTCCCTAAGGTATAGATCTTGCTCAAAAGCAAGATGAGGGGGACGTTCGTGCGCATCGAAGAGGAGACGGAACCCCGTCGGCTTGGGCATAGCACCAATCTGGTGGGGATGCCCACCGATCTGCTGGCCAGCACGGCCTTCAATGCGCATCCGGTGCCGCTGCATATCTCGGGCCTGCGCGAGATGAACCCCAGCCTGTTCGAAATGCTGTCGCAGGCCGAAAGCCAGGAAGAGGCCGGCGAGGCCTTCTACAAATATATGATGGCGATGTTCGGGATCGATCCCGAACAGCAGGATCGCGAGCGGACCGAGCAAGCCAACGGCAAGCATGCGGTGCGTCATTATCGCGCCAGTTTTCTGCGTCTGCTGAAAGGGTGGGGGTATGATTCGAACGCTCCCGAAGGGGCTGTGCTGAAGGGCTGGGTGGAAAGCCGCTTCGGCCTTTTCCCGACTTATCACAAGGAGGTCATCACCCGCTTTTCCTCACAGGCCTGGATGGCCTATGTGTCGGAGAAAATGTCGAGCCGTTTCCACAACAATTCGATCTATACCCAGCTCGATATGCTCTATGAATTCTGCCAATGGATTTTCGAGCGCTTCGGCGCTCCCGAACAGGCGCAGATGACGCTCTACCGCGGCGTCAATTCGTTCGACGAACATCAGGTCGTCCATCGCATCGACAAGAAGACCGTGGTGATGCGTCTCAACAATCTCGCCTCCTTCAGCACCGACCGCGAGGTCGCCGACTGTTTCGGCGATACCATCCTGACCGTCCTGGTGCCCAAGGTGAAGATCGTCTTCTTCAACCATCTGCTGCCCATCCATCCCCTGAAGGGCGAAGGCGAATGCCTGGTGATCGGCGGCGACTATCTGGTCAGCGCCAGTTATTTTTAGCGAGGGCGAAGCGTTTCGGGGTGCCGGAGGGCTTTGAGCAACACGGACGGATCCGGACAGCCACGGACGAACACGGATTTTAAGAAAAAGCGCCGCAGGCATTCTTCCCTATCTTCACCCCCCGTATTCGGTTGGAGAAGAGGGGCATGCCTGCGGCGCTCGTCCGTGCCATCCGTGGCTGTCCGTGTCCGTCCGTGTTGCTTGATATCCTACCCGCGCCGCAGATGTCCGGACCGGCGGCGCGCCCCCATGGCCGGTCAGAGCTTGCGCAATTCGATGTTGTTCTTGCGAAGCGCATAGCCGATCTGCCGCGAGGTCAGGCCCAGCAGGCGGGCCGCCTTGGCCTGGACCCAGCCGCATTTCTCCATGGCGTCGATCAGGCGCTCGCGCTCGGTCAGGCTGTCGACGGCGCCGCCGATCGCCGGCAAGGGCTCGATCGCCTGCGGCGGGGCGGACATCGGTGCGGCGGCGGGCGGCGGCGCGCCGGCCAGCGTGGCGGCCGCCTCATTGTCGTTGCGCTTGTTCCACAGGATCGACGACAGGCAGGTGTCGCTGCGGCACGAAAGATTCATCTCATTGATGGTGTCGCCCTGGGTCATGGTGGCGGTGCGGTAGACGCAATTTTCCAATTCGCGGACATTGCCCGGGAAGTAACATCGCTGCAGGACGTCCAGCGCCTGTTCGGAGAAGCGGGTCTGCCGGCCGTTTTCCTCGTTGAAGCGCTTCAGGAAATAGAGCGCCAGCAAGGGGATGTCGCCCGGGCGTTCGCGCAACGGCGGCAGAAAGATCGGCACCACATTGAGCCGGTAATAGAGATCGGCGCGGAATTCGTTCTTGGCGACGGCGGCTTCCAGATCGCGGTTGGTGGCGGCCACCAGGCGAACGTCGACCTTGAGGGTTTTGCTGCCGCCGACGCGCTCGAATTCGCCTTCCTGCAGGACGCGGAGCAGCTTGGCCTGAAAACTGGCCGAAATCTCGCCGATCTCGTCGAGGAACAGGGTGCCTTCGTGGGCCAGTTCGAAGCGTCCCTTGCGTTCGCCGACGGCCCCGGTGAAAGCGCCTTTTTCATGGCCGAACAGTTCGGATTCCAGCATGGTTTCGGACAGCGTGGCGCAATTGAGCTTGACCAACGCCTTCTGCGAGCGGGGCGACAGCAGGTGGACGGCGCGGGCGACCAATTCCTTGCCGGTGCCGCTTTCGCCGCGCAGCAGCACGGTCGCCTTGGTCGGCGCCGCCTGCTGGACCTGGGAGAAGACGCGGGCCATCGGCTCGGAATTGGTGATGATGTCTCCCAGGCCCTTGATCGGCTGAGACGGCTTGATCTCCGCCATCTGTTTGGCCAATCGCGCATTGTGCTGCATCAGCCGGGCGCGGTCGGCTGCGACCTTGCGGTGCAGGCTGACGGTCTGGCCGATCAGCGTCGCCACCATGGTCAGGAAGCGGAGATCGTGCTCGAAGACATAGCGGCTGTTCGGGCTCCAGGACCGCTCCACCGACAGGGCCCCGAAGGGCTTTCCCGATCCTTTGATCGCCACGCAGAAAAACGAGATGTCCTCGTCTTCGACCACTTCGCTGGCGGCCACGTAATCGCTCAGCAGCGGATCTTCCGACGCCTCGGGAACGACCATCGGAATGCCCGTGGCGATCACCTTGTGGACGGCTTCGATGGGATATTTCAAGGCGCCCGAACGCGCCATCGGCAGGGACATGCCGGAAACCGCCGAAAGCACGGCGGTGCCTTCCTCGTCGCAAAGGACGACGGCGCCGTGGCGCATCTGCAGGAAGGACGACAAGACATTGAGGACGTCGTGCAGCGCCTTGTCGAGGTCGAGCGTCGCCCCGAGGATCTTGCTGATTTCGTAGATGCCGATCAGCGGAAGGGCGCTGTCGTTGGCGGGTTCACGAAGCATGGGGGTCTTCCCTCACCATCTCCAGTCTGCACGGATCAAGACGGCCGTACTCCCCCATCGTTCTTGTTTTCTCGACGCAGCACCGGCCGCCGCGCGCGTTTCGTTCAAAGATAAGGTGTGTCGCTCTCTCTGTCACCTCGGGACCTGACCTCCTGTCGTCGGGACTCCCCAGCCCGCGCGTTCCCGTGTCTTCACAACTTAGCCATAAGATATGCCCATTTCCAGGGCAGTGATGTCAATTGCTGAAAAATAATGCAGAACAAAAGACTTGTCCCTTGACCATTTCGCAGAGCAGGACCCCGGCTCGGCGCTTCTTCTCCCCCTCCCTCTGCCGCCAGGCGGCAGAGGGAGGGGCAAAATCCCGGGCACGCAAGGTGCGGCAATTTCTCTTTCCGTCATGGCCGGACAGTCGTGGATCAAGCACGGGCATGACGACTTTGGGAATTGCCGCATCTGCGGGCCCGGGGGTATGCCCCACTTACGCGCGAGAGAGGCAAGAGATTGATATATTGAGCGTATTTTATATTTGCGCGGCCCTCCCCACAAGGGGAAGGGGCGTCCCATCGTCATGAGAGCCGCCGGGACCAGGTCGAATGGCTTGACGTCTTGCGGCGATATGCAACTCTCGCTTTCGCGTTGTGAGTGAAAGGACGCCGTCATGCGAGCCGTCGTGTTCGGGGCCACGGGCTACGTGGGAACCAATCTGGTGCCGGCCCTGCAGGCGGCCGGGCATCGGGTCCGCGCGGTCGGCCGGCGTCTGGAGGCTTTGGAGGCCCGCGGGTGGAGCGACGTCGCCTGCGTCAAGGCCGATGCCCTGCAGCCGGACAGCCTGCCGGCCGCCCTGGCCGATGCCGACGTGGCCTATTATCTGGTCCATTCCATGGCGGAGGGGGCGAATTTTCCGGAATTGGACCGGCAGGCCGCGGTCAATTTCCGAGAGGCGGCGGCGGCGGCCGGTCTCGGGCGGATCGTCTATCTGGGGGCGCTGCAGCCGGCGACCGGAAGCTCGATCCATCTCGAGTCGCGCCGCGAGACCGGGGCTCTCCTGCGGGCCGGGGCGGTCGCCGTGACCGAATTGCGGGCGGGCATCATCATCGGACCGGGGTCGGCCGCTTTCGAGGTGATTCGCGATCTGGTCTTCCATCTGCCGGCGATGGTGACGCCACGCTGGGTGCGTTCGCGCACCCAGCCGATCGCCCTCGACGATATCGTGGCTTATCTGGTGCGGTTGCCCGAAATCGACCAGGCCGCCGGCGCCATCTTCGAGGCCGGCGGCCCCGACGCGCTTTCCTATGCCGACATGATGAAGGAGTTCGGCGCCCTGGTCGGGCGGCATCCGCGGATTCTGCAGCTGCCGCTGCTGTCGCCCCATCTGTCCTCGTTATGGATAACGTTGGTGACGTCGGTCCCGGCCAATGTCGCCCGGGCCCTGATCGGCGGGCTCGAGCACGATCTCCTGGTCGACGACCAGGCGCTTCGCCGGCTGATTCCTCTGCCGCTCAAACCTTACCGGGCCGCGGTCGAGGCGGCTCTTCACGCCGAGCGGACCGCCGACGAAAGGCCCCGCTGGGTCGAAGGCTCCATGCTGCATCGGCAGAACAGGCCGGATTTCGGCTTCTATGCCAAGCATTTGCGGGCGGAGGGGGAAACCGACGCCTCGGCGGCGGCCCTGTGGCGGCAGGTCGACGGCATCGGCGGCGACAACGGCTATTATTTCCTCGATGTCCTATGGCAGATGCGCGGTTTTTTCGATTTGCTGGTCGGTGGCGTCGGCATGCGGCGCGGCCGGCCGGCCGGCGGTGTCCTGGCCGTGGGGGACGCCCTCGATTTCTGGCGGGTGATCGGCGTGGACCCCGGCAAGCGGCTGACGCTTCTTGCCGAAATGCGCATTCCCGGCTCGGCGACCTTCGAATTGGAAATACAGGACTTGGCCGGGGGAAGGCGCCTGATCAGCGTGACGGCCCATTTTCATCCGGCCGGCGTGGCGGGTATAACCTATTGGAATGCCTTGCTGCCGATTCACAAGGTGCTTTTTCGCGGTCTGATCCGCGAGATCGTTCGTCGGGCCGAACAGGACGAAGAGACAAAGTGTCATGCCGCCATTTGATCCGCATCGCCGCTCCAATGAGCCCAGCCGTTGGATCGAAAGGTTTGCCCCCCTGCTGCCGGCCGGCGGCAGGGTTCTCGATCTGGCCTGCGGCGGCGGCCGTCACGGCCGGCTTTTCCTGAAAAGCGGCGCGCGGGTGACCTGTCTCGATCGGGACGTCTCGTCGGTGGCCGATCTGGCCGGAAAGGCGGAAATCATCGCGGCCGACCTGGAAATCGGCCTGCCCTGGCCTTTGGCCGGGCGGGCTTTCGACGCCGTCGTCGTGGCGAATTATCTGTTTCGGCCCCTGATGGCCCGATTGATCGATGCGGTGGCGCCGGGCGGGATCTTCCTCTACGAAACCTTCGCAAAAGGCAACGAGCGTTATGACCGGCCGCGCAATCCCGACCATTTGCTGCTGCCCGGAGAGTTGCTGGCGGCGGTCGGCGGGCGGTTGCAGGTCCTGGCCTACGAGGCCGGGATCGAGCAGCGGCCGACCGGTCCCCGGGTCGTCCAGCGGATCTGCGCGATGCGGACCGACGAACCCGTTCGCCTTTCCTGACGAGAAACAGGACGACGCCGGACCGCATGGACCGTTCCTCATCGTCCGGCGTGGGCTCTCAATGCAGCCGGTCGCTGTTGGCCTGGATGGCCGCGGCCAGCGCGCGGGTCGGTCCGCTGCTGCCCGACTTGCGCTCCACGACGACGAATTCCACTTCGCCCAGGTCGGGAAGGTGCAGCAGACTGGAGACATCCTCGAGGGCGGCCGGAACGAACGGTTTGGCCTGAGCCGTGACGCCCAGCCCGGCCAGGGTCGCCGCCATCAGGCCGCTGAAGCTGCCGCTGGTGCAGGCGACCCGCCACGCCAGGCCGGCCCGCTCCAAGGTCTCCATCGTCTGGTCGCGGGTGACGCTGGGGGAATGGTAGAGGATCAGCGGAATCGGCTGGCCCGGTTCGACGTGGAATCCTTTGCAGCCGACCCAGGTGAGCATTTCCCGGCGGATCAGCCGACCGCGGTCCTCGCCCTTGCGCCGTTTGGCGAAGACCAGATCGAGATCCCCGGCATCCAGCCTCTCGTACAGATAGGCGCTCAGTCCGACGGTGAATTCCAGATCGATGAAAGGGTTGGCCCGGACGAAGTCGCGCAGGATCTCCGGCAAGCGGGTCAGCACCAGATCGTCGCCGACGCCGAAGCGCAGACGCCCGCGCAGTTCCGAGCCGGTGAAATAGCGCTCGGCGCGGTCGTGGGTCTCCAGAATGCCGCGGGCGAATCCGGCCATCGCCTCGCCGTCGGTGGTCAGCACCACCTTGTGGGTGTCGCGCAGCAGCAACTGCCGTCCGGCCGCCGCCTCGAGCTTGCGAATGTGCTGGCTGACCGTCGATTGACTGAGGCCCAGGCGCTTTCCCGCTTCGGTGAAATGGCGCGTTTGGACGACCGCGAGGAAGCTTTTGAGCAGGACGATATCGAACACGCGGCACCTGTCATTCGAAATTAAAATAACTGTTAATTGTGGCATTGCCATTGTTTATTGCCGAGAAAAATTCGACATTGCGGAATTGACGCCGAAGAGGAGTTCTTTATGGCTGGCACGTCCCTTATGGCTCGTCTCAAGGTCGATCCCTATATCGTCGCGATCGTCGGGATGGTCGCGCTCGCCTCGGTTCTGCCCTGTCATGGCCAGGGCGCCGTGGTGATGGGCACCGTCACCAACTGGGCCATCGCCTTGCTGTTCTTTCTCTACGGCGGACGGCTGTCCAGGGAATCCGTGATGGCCGGCGTCACCCATTGGCGCCTTCAACTGACGGTGTTCCTCTGCACCTTCGCTCTGTTTCCGGCTCTCGGCCTGGGCATCGGCTATCTGGCCCGGCCGCTGCTGTCGCCGGAATTATCGCTGGGTCTGGTCTTTCTCAGCATGCTGCCCTCCACCGTCCAATCCTCGATCGCCTTCACCTCGATCGCCCGGGGCAATGTTCCGGCGGCGGTGTGCTGCGCGTCCCTGTCCAATCTGGCCGGCATCGTGGTGACGCCGCTTCTGGTCGGGGCCCTTTTGAGCGCCCACGGACAGGGATTTTCGCTCGACGCCCTGCGCGATATCACGATTCAGCTGTTTCTTCCGTTTTTCGCCGGACAGGTGCTGCGCCGGTGGATCGGCCGGTGGTTGGAGCGGAACCGCCGCATTCTCGGATTCGTCGACCGGGGGTCGATCCTTCTGGTGGTCTATACCGCCTTCAGCGACGGGGTGGTCCACGGCATCTGGCACCGGCTGGCTCTGGGCAATCTTGCCTTGCTGCTGCTCGTCAATATCGTCCTGCTGGGCGCCGTGCTGCTGACGACGACATTCCTGAGCCGCCGCCTCGGCTTCAACAAGGAGGACGAGATCGCCATCGTTTTCTGCGGCTCGAAGAAAAGTCTGGCCAGCGGGATTCCCATGGCGAACATTCTGTTCGCCGGAACGTCGGTCGGTCTGATGGTCTTGCCGCTGATGCTGTTCCATCAAATCCAATTGATGGCCTGCGCCGTCATCGCCCGGCGCTATGCCGCCCGGACGGTTCCGGCGGTCGCCGCGACGGCGGCCGGAACGGAGAAGATGGCCTGAGGCGCAACCCCCAGTGGCGCGGGCGTCTCTGCCCGCGTCTGGCGGAGCCGGGCGGGCGCGGAGGCCCGCCCCACCGACCAAAGTCGGCATGTGCCTGCCGTCGTCAACCGGCGCGGACCGAGCCGAGGAATTTGGTGACTTCGCTCCGGAGCAGTTCCGAGTTCCTGACGAGGGCGCCGGTTGCCGTCGAGACGCCGGCGGCGGCGGAACCGGTGCTGGCCGCCAACTGCGACACATTGCCGATATGATGCGACACCTCTTGCGTTCCGGCGGCCGCCTGCTGGATATTGCGGGCGATTTCCTGCGTCGCGGACCCCTGCTGTTCGACCGCTGAGGCGATCCCGGCGGAAATTTCGCGTATCTGGGCGATCACCGTGCCGATCGTGCGGATGGCGTCGACGGCTTGACGGGTCTCGGCCTGGACCGCGGCGATCTGTCCGGTGATTTCCTCGGTCGCTCGGCCGGTCTGGTTGGCCAGGCTTTTCACCTCGCCCGCCACCACGGCGAAGCCCTTGCCGGCTTCTCCCGCCCTGGCCGCCTCGATGGTGGCGTTCAGGGCCAGCAGGTTGGTCTGGCTGGCGATGCCGTTGATCAATTGCACCACGCTGCCGATACGGTCGGACGTGTCGGCCAATCCTTGGACCAGGGCGTTGGTCCGGGTGATGTTCTGCGAAGCCTCGGTCGAAATGCGGGCCGCGGCGGTGACCTGGCGGCTGATTTCGGCGATCGACGACGACAGCTCGTCCGTCGCCGCGGCAACGGTCTGGACGTTGCTGGTCGTCTCCGTCGCCGCGGTCGCCGCGGTTTCCGCCTGGGTCGTCGCCTGTCCGGCCATGGACGACATGGATTGGGCCGTCCGATGCATGTCGTCGGCGGCGGAGGCGACGACGTTCACCACGCCCATGACGCTGGCCTCGAAACCGTCGGCCATCTGCCGAAACGCCTGCTGGCGCTCCGCCGCCATCCGGGCGGCGACGGCCTCCTGCTCTTGGCGCAGGTCCTCCAGTTGAATCGCGTTGTCCTTGAAGATCTGGACGGTTCTCGCCATCCCGCCGATCTCGTCGCCGCGGTCGACGTCGGCCACCTCGACGCCGAGGTCCCGTTCGGCCAGGCGGCGCATGGTGCCGGTCAGCGTGGTGATGGGACGGGCGATGCCGCGGCTGATCCGGTGGCCGAGGAGCAGCATGACGAGGATGGCGCCGCCGATCTTGAAAGCCATCGAGAAGACGCGGTCGCGGAAGGCCTGGTCGATGTCGTCGATATAGATTCCGGCGCCGACCACCCAATCCCAGGGCGCGAACAGCGTGGCGTAGGACAATTTGGGGAAAACGGCGCCGCCGCCGCTCTTGGGGGCGTGGAAGACCGTGTAGCCTCCGCCGCGCTTCGCATTTTCGATCTGCAGGCGAACGCTCCGCACCCCATTGACGTCCTGTTCGTCGATGCGGTTCCTGCCTTCCAATTCCCTGCGGCCGCCGTGGAATTCGGTGACGCCGTTGGTATTGAAGACATAGACGTAGTTATTGTCGTCGAAGCGGATGGACCGCAGGTCGGTCCCGGCCCGTTCCTTTGCCTCCGCGACGCTCAGGGAGCCGTCCTCGACCTTCTTTTGATAATGCGTGACGATCGAAACGGCGGTCTCGACGAGTTGCCGGACCGCGGCCTTGCGTTCGTCGATCATGGTCTGGCGAAGGTTATAGAGGTCGAAGCCGACCAGGCTCAGCATGACCGCGACGGCCAGGCCGATCTGCAGGGAAAGCTTGCGGGATATTCTGACATTCTTCAACAACTCAGTCGTCCTTGTTCGAGCGAGCGCGATTCAGGAAGGGGACCCGTGGATGTTCGCGCATCTCCGCGAATCCTCTTCTTGCGAATTCAGAGAATTCCGAAGGTCAGAAGGATGAAGTAGAGCGGGATGGTGATGAGCGAGAGCACCGTCGTCAGGGCCGTCATCACGGCCACATAATTGGCGTCGGCCTTGTAGGCGCGGGCGGCGATGGAGACCTGGGTCATCACCGGCATGGCGGCTTCGATGATGAAAACCTTCCGCATCAGTTCCGGAACCGGGAAAAAATAGCAGGCGGTAAGGGCCACGGCGGGCGCGATGAGGAAGCGGGCGGCGATCAGGACGGCCATGTCGGTGGAGATGCGGACCTTGCGCAGGTTGGCGATATAGATCGCGATGCCGATGAACAGCATGGCCAGCGGTGTCGTCATGCTGCCGAGGTAATTGAAGGTGCTGCTGATGAAGGTCGGCAGCTTCAC
>JAATGN010000389.1 GCA_015654615.1 Rhodospirillales bacterium | reverse complement strand
GGACACCGGCGGGGACGCCGGCGCCGCTTTTGCCGAACGCGTTATGACGCGGTTATCGTTTCATCGGCCCTTAACGCAGGCCGCCGGTGACATGCAACGTTTCGCCGGTGATGTAGGACGCGTCGTCGGAGGCCAGGAACACCACGGCCGCGGCGATTTCCTCGACCTTGCCGATGCGCGCCAGGGGCGTCACGGATTCGATCCAGGTGCGCATCTCCCCCTCGTGGAAACCGGCGGCGATCACCCCTTCCGTGGCGACCATGCCCGGATTGACGGCATTGACCCGAATCTTGCGCGGGGCCAGTTCCTTCGACAGCACCGAGGTGATCGCATCCACCGAGGCTTTCGTCGCCGTATAGACCGCCGTGTTCGCCGGCGCGATGGTCGAGACGCCGGAACTGATGTTGACGATGCTGCCGCCCGCGGCATTGAAATGCCGCGCCGCTTCCTGCGACACCAGCAGAAGGCCCAGCACATTGAGGTTGAACTGCCTGTGGAAATGCTCGGCGGTGATGCTTTCGAGCGGAGCGAACTCGTAAACGCCGGCATTGTTGACGAGAATGTCGATCGCGCCGAACGCCTTGACCGTTTCGGCGACCAGGCCTTGCGCATTTTGGGCGTCGGTCAGATTGCCATGGATGGCGACCGCCTTGCCGCCCTTGCCGACGATCTCCGCCACCACATGATCGGCGGCCTGCTTGCTGGCGCTGTAATTGACGGCGACGGCGGCGCCTTCCGCCGCCAGATGCGCCGCGATCTCGGCGCCGATGCCCTTGGATGCGCCGGTCACGAGCGCGACTTTGCCCTGGAGTCTGTTGGCCATGCTGTTTCTCCTGTCGATTCGCTGAAGGGGGAAATTATTCTGTAGTTCAAAACTATCGAACTATTGAAATATGTCAAGGGCCATGATAGGAGATGTCCATGGTGCAATTCGTTCATCCATCGAGAGACGACATAACGCTGACCGGCATCCTGGCGGCCCTGGCCGATCCCATGCGGCTGCGCATCGTCAAGGGCATGATCGGGAAGACCGCTTGCATGTCCTGTACCGAGGCGACCCCTTGTCCGGACATGGCGAAGTCGACTCTCTCGAACCATTTCCGCATTTTGCGGGAGGCCGGCCTCGTCCATACCTCGAAAAAGGGCGTCGAGAATCGCAATGTCATCCGCGAAGAGGACATCGACGCCCGCTTTCCCGGATTGCTGAAGACGATCCTGAAATTCTGCGACTGACCCGGATCTCCAGCGCCGGGCCGCGACGTCCGAGCGTTCCCGCGAAAGGAGATCGGGCGGCGGCCTTCCCTCCCCCCCTTTTTGAGCAGAAGGACATCATGAGAATAGGCATCATCGGAGCAGGACAAATCGGCGGCACCCTGACGCGCCGCCTGAGGGCCCTCGGCCATGAGGTTTTCGTGGCCAATTCACGGGGACCGCAGACGCTGGCCGATCTGGCGAAGGAAACCGGGGCGACCGCGGTCTCGGTGACGGAGGCGGCGCGAAGCGGCGCCGTCGTCATCGTCACGATTCCGCAAGGCAAGGTTCCCGGCCTGCCCGCCGGCCTGTTCGACGGCGTGCCCGACGATGTCGTCGTGGTGGATACGGGAAACTATTATCCGCAGCAACGCGACGGCCGCATCGACGGAATCGAGGCGGGTGCGATCGAGAGCCGATGGGTGGCGCAGCAGATCGGCCGGCCCGTGGTCAAGGCCTTCAACAATATCTACGCCCGGCACCTGATGGAGCTTGGCCGACCGGCCGGCGCCGCCGGGCGTATCGCGCTTCCCGTCGCCGGGGACGATCCCGCCGCGAAAGCCGTCGTGCTGCGTCTGGTCGAGGAACTGGGATTCGACGGCATCGACGCCGCGGGATTGGATCAGTCCTGGCGCCAGCAGCCCGGCACGCCGGTCTATTGCAAGGACTTCGACGCCGAGGGCGTGCGCCGGGCCCTGTCGGACGCCACCCCGGAACGGAAAGCGGAATGGCACGCCACCGCGAAAAGCCCCGGAAGCTTTACGGCTCCGGCCTGACAATCGCCTTCGTCCGCATTTTTCGGGCAAGGATATGTCCGATCCGGCGCTAATTCGATTGTGCCGCCCCGACCTCGGGGATACGAAAGATAGAACCGATGCATCCATCGCCACGGGGGTCACCAGGACCATGGATATGGATGCGTCGGCCCCACGTCGTCCGGAGGTGCAAGTGGTCGATCGAAATAGGCGTGACAAGCAGCAGACTCTTTCTCCGAAGCCCATCGAAACGGAAAGCTTCACCGACGCCGCGGCCGCCGTCGCCCGCCTGGAGGAGATCTATGCCCGCAACACGGCGTTCCTCCGGGACCGTTTCGAGGCCTATCTGAAAGGCGAATCCCCGACGGCCCGGGTGCGCGCCGCCTATCCCTTCGTGCGAATCGTCACGGAGACGCATGAGCGGGCCGTTTCGAGCCTGTCCTACGGTTTCGTCGCCGGCCCTGGGATCTATGAGACCACGGTGACCCGCCCCGACCTGTTCCGCAGCTATTTCCTCGAGCAGATCGGCCTGCTCCTGGCCAACCATGGAGGCCCGGTCGAAATCGGCGAGTCGAACGAACCGATTCCGGTCCATTTCGCCTATCGGCGCGATATCAGCAGCGAGAGCGGCTTTTCGATGTCGCCGTCCGACCAGTCGCTGCGCGATCGCTTCGATACGCCCGATCTCGCCACCATGGACGACGCCATCGTCAACGGCACGCTGCAATTGCTGTCCGGCGCGCCGATGCCGCTGGCCCTGTTCCGCGCCGCCCGCGTCGATTATTCGTTGCACCGGCTTTATCATTACACCGGCACCGACCCCGAACATTTCCAGAAATTCGTCATCTTCACCAACTATCAATTCTACGTCGACGCCTTCGCGCGGATCTGCCGCGAACGCATGGAAGACGGCGGCGCCGTCGGCGACGCCTTCGTCGAACCCGGCAACGTCATCTGGCACAACAAGCGTCTGGGCACGCCCGGCGCCAACGGCAAGGCGCCCGACCGGATGCCGCAAATGCCCGCCTTCCATCTGGTCGAGCCCGATCGCGGCGGCATCACCATGATCAATATCGGCACCGGACCGTCCAACGCCCGCAACATCACCGACCATGTGGCGGTCATGCGGCCTTACGCCTGGCTGATGCTGGGGCATTGCGCCGGTTTGCGGAACACCCAGAAGCTCGGCGACTATGTGCTGGCGCACGGTTATGCCCGCGAGGACCATGTGCTCGACGAGGAACTGCCCCTTCGGGTGCCGATTCCGGCCCTGGCCGAAATTCAGGTGTCCCTCGAGCAGGCGGTCAGCGACGTGACCCATTGCACCGGGACCGAGCTGAAACGGATCATGCGGACCGGGACGGTGGCCAGCGTCGACAACCGCAACTGGGAAATCGGCGACCATGCGACGATCGTCCGGCTGCTGTCGCAATCCAGGGCCGTGGCGCTGGACATGGAATCGGCCGCCATCGCCGCCAACGGGTTCCGCTTCCGCGTTCCTTACGGCACCTTGCTCTGCGTCTCGGACAAACCGCTGCATGGCGAGATCAAACTGGCCGGCATGGCCGGCGAATTCTATCGCCGCCGGGTCAGCCAGCATCTGGAAATCGGCCTCAAGGCGCTGGAGACGCTGAAATCGCTCGAACGCGAACGGCTGCATTCGCGCAAACTGCGGAATTTCGCCGAAGTCGCCTTTCAATAGCGGAGCCCCGGGTATCCAGGGCTCCGAACTCAGATTCGAAATCGTTAATTTGAGTCCGTCATCCCCGCGAAAGAGCGTGTGAAAAATCAGTGGCGCGGGCGTCCCCGCCCGCGATGCCGGCGAAGCCGGCACATCTATGGACGACCTTCGGCATTCTGGGCTTTCCGCCATGTTTTTTCGGCTTCCGCCGAAACCGCGGGCGGGGACGCCCGCGCCACTGAATGCGGGGATGACGAACGAATTTAACCTTTTTAATCCGGGTTCAGAGCCCTGCCTGGGGTATCGGAAGCCATGGACAGCCACGGTGCCTTGGCACATGTTATGGCATATGCTTACCGGAGTTCATGGATGATCCTCGAACGGCACGTCGGGCTTTTCAAGAACGGCCGGAACCAGGCCGCACGAATCCTGCGGCAGGCATGAGCGTCGTCGCGGCCTCCCTGTACCGGAACGGCAAGAAGATCGAGGATGTGTCGCTGGACCGTCCGGCCCGTTGCGCGCCGGATCGCTCCGAGTTCGTCTGGATCGGATTGCTCGACCCTTCGGAGAGCGAGCTCAGAATACTCCAGGAAAATTACGGACTCCACCCGCTCGCCGTCGAAGACGCGCTGAAGGCTCATCAGCTGCCGAAGGTGGACGTCTATGACGAGCAGCTGTTCGTCGTGGCCATTACCGCCCATCTCGAAGACGATCTGATCGCCTATGGCGAGACGTCCTTTTTCGTCGGCGATAACTTCATCATCTCGGTTCGGCACGGGTCGGCCCGGGCCCATACCAAGGTGCGCGAGCAACTGGAGGCGGCGCCGGGTCTTTTGGGAAACGGCGTCGACTATGTGCTGCACGCCATTCTCGATTTCATCGTCGACGGCTATCTGCCGATCGTCGAGACGGTCGAGGAAGACGTGCTGAAGATGGAGCAGCGGGCGCTGGACACCTTCCTCGATCGCGGCGAGGTGATGCGCATCTTCAAGCTGCGCCGGGAGATGATCCGCTTCCAGCGGGTCCTGGCGCCGATGTCGGAAGTCTGCGGCAAGCTGACCCACCTCGACCTGCCGTGCCTCGATTCCGAGGTCAGCCCCTATTTCGCCGACGTTCTCGATCATGTCCGCCGGGTCGATGGAATGGTGCAGACGCTGCGCGAAGTCCTCGCCTCGGTATTCGAAGTCAGCCACCTGCTCGAACAGCAGCGCCAGGGCGCCATCACCCGGCAACTGGCGGCCTGGGCGGCCATCCTGGCGGTCCCGACGGCGATCGCCGGCATCTATGGCATGAACTTCGAGAATATGCCGGAACTGAAGATGCCCTATGGCTATTTCGTCGTGCTGGGGGTCATCCTGGCGCTCTGCGTGGCCCTGTTCGTCCGCTTCAAGCGGGCGGGATGGCTGTAGGAAGGCGTTCCATCGGTTCGCCCCATTCTTCCAGCACGCCGATGGCCAGGGACAGCGCCCGCTCCCTGGCCCGGTCGACGACCGGCGTCAGGGGGCGCCCCCAATCGTCGGCATTTTCGACCTGCACGCCGATCAGCGCCAATCGTTCCGCCCGCCAGCCGATCAGCCGTCCGGCCGCCAGCAGGTCCTGAAGGCCGGTTTGATGCAGGGACAACACCCGCGTGGAAAAGACCCGCGAGATTTCCTCGTCCCGCAGCAGCACGACCTCGCCGGCCGGCCGGTTCAGCTCGACGGCGTCGAACAGCAGAAGACGGCGCGATTCGGTGATCAAGGGCAACAGATAGAGGCCCTGCGTTCCGCCGTCGACGATGTCGCCTTCGGCAAGCGAGACCCGATCGGCCAGGGCCGCCGCCAGGGCCGGGCCGACCCCCTCGTCGGCCCACAGGACGTTTCCGACGCCGAGAACCAGGGTGCGGCCCCTCACCGGCGATAGCTCCGGATGCCGGACAAGATGGTGGAAACCACGGTCTGCCGCGACATGATGTCCTCGCGGACGGCCAGATAGACGTGGACCACGCCGAACCACAGCAGAACCCACATGCACAGCCGATGATACAGATGCAGGTCCATGGTGTTGCCGCACAGCGACACCATCCAGCCGAAATAGGCGTATTGCCACGACTCATGGCCGGCCACTTCGGCCAGCATGGCGAATCCCGTCAAATTCGCCACCGCCGAGGGCAAGACGAACAATAGCAGCATGGCCACATTGGACAGCGGATTGATGCCCACATAACGGGGAACGCTGTTGACCAGACCCAGCATCCATTTGGTCTGGACGATCAGCCCGTCGGTCCAGGAACGGCGCCAGACCTCGGGCAGGAAAAGCGACATCGAATAGACATTGCCGCGGAAGGCCCAGTAGAAGCGGAACAGAAAGCCGAGAGCGAACAATTGCCCGGCGGCCAGGTGGGCGAAGCGAATCCACCCCATGAGATAGTTCGACGACGGATCGCCCGAGGTGGACGGCAGCGGAATGCCGATGAAATAACCGCTGATGATCAGCACGATGACCAGAACGGCGTTCAGCCAGTGCCACAGGCAGGTCGGCGGATCGAAGATCCTGATCGGCGGCGGCACCCCGTCTTCGGGCAAAGAACGAAAGCCGGACATCGCTGCCTCCTAAACCACTTCGACACGGGCGATCGACTGGCCGTCGGGACCGTAGAGATGCGTCGCGCACGCCAGGCAGGGGTCGAAGCTGTGGATGACGCGAAGGACCTCGAGCGGCCGGGCCGGGTCGGACATCGGCAGGCCGAGAAGCGAGGCCTCCATGCTGCCGATATTTCCCTGGGGATCGCGTGGCGAGGCGTTCCAGGTGGTGGGAACGACGCATTGGTAATTGGCGATGCGTCCCTTTTCGATGACGATCCAGTGGCCCAGGGCGCCGCGCGGCGCTTCGGCGAAGCCGGCCCCCTTGGCGGCGGCCGGCCAGGTCGACGGCTCCCATTTGTCGGCATTGGCGGTATTGACGTCGCCGTTGCGGATATTGGCGACCAGCTCTTCCACCGCGGCGACCAGGCGGTCGGCGCACCATTGCGCCTCCAGCCCGCGGGCCGCCGTGCGGCCCAGCGTGGAGAACAGCGCCGACAGCGGAATCTCCAATTTGCGCAAGGCGCCGTCCACCAGGTCCTTGATGTCGGTCCGGCCCGCCGCGTAGCCGATCACCAGGCGAGCCAGCGGACCGACCTCGACGGCCTCGCCGCGATAGCGGGGCGCCTTGCAATAGCTGTATTTGGCCGATTCATCGAGGCGCAGGAGGCGTTCGTTTTCGATCCTGCCCTTCGCCCCGACGCGGAAGTCGCATTCGGTGACGCCGTCCCACGGATGCAGGCCTTGGTTTTCACTGGGATATTTGTACCAGGAGTGGGTGACGAATTCCTGGATCTGGCTGGGATCGTGCAGATCCACCTCATGGAGGCGGGTCAGGTCGCCGCCCAGGATGACGCCGCGCGGCAATCCGAAGTTGGCGGCGGAAACATCGTTGGCCAGCCGCGGGAACTCGCCGTAGGACATCAGGTTGCGCGGCGACAGTCCGGCCCCCCACTGGGTCCATTCCTTGTAATGCGCGGCGATGAGCAGAAGATCGGGCACATAGACCTGCGCGATGAAATCGCGGGCTTTCCGGGCGATTTCGGCAATCATGTTCAGGCGCTCGATGTTGAGCGCGCCGACCGCACCGGAATTGTGCACGTTGATCGCCGAGGGAACGCCCCCCACCAGCCAGTGCGGATGGGGATTCTTGCCGCCCAGGATCGCATGGATCTTGACGATCTCGCGCTGGAAATCCAACGCCTCGATATAATGGGCCACCGCCAGGAGGTTGGCTTCGGGCGGCAGCTTATAGGCCGGATGGCCCCAATAGCCGTTGCGGAAGGGACCCAATTGCCCGGAGCCGACGAAGGCCGCCAGGCGATCGCGCATGTCCTTGAAATAGCCCGGCGACGACTTCGGCCAGGACGAGATGGACTGGGCGAGGACCGAGGTGGCGGCGGGATCGGCCTTGAGCGCCGACAGCACGTCGACCCAGTCCAGCGCATGCAGGTGATAGAAGTGCACCAGATGGTCGTGCACATAAAGCGTCAGCTGCATAATGTTGCGGATCAGGTTGGCGTTTTGCGGAATCGGAATCCGCAAGGCGTCCTCGACCGCCCGCACGCTGGCCAGGGCGTGGGTGCCGGTACAGACGCCGCAGATGCGCTGAACGAAGGCCCAGGCGTCGCGCGGATCGCGGCCCTGCAGAATCACCTCCAGGCCGCGCCACATGGTTCCGGCCGAAATGGCGTTCCGCACCACATTGTCGGCGTCGACGTTCACCTCCAGGCGCAGGTGCCCTTCGATGCGGGTGACGGGATCGATGATCACCCGGCGCCCCGAATCGTCGAGGCCGAAGCCGTTGGGAGTTGCCGTCGTGCTCATGGGGTGCCGCTTTCCTTGCTGTCGTCCGCACTGTCGGCGCCGGCCCGCCGTCCCTGGACGAGCCGCTTGCCGACCGACAGGGCGGCGTGGCCGGCCACGGCGGTCCCGACACCGGCCATGGCCACTTTGCCGATGTCGTCGGCGGTGGCTTCGATGCTGAACTGATGCATATCGGGAAGGCGTTCGTAGAACGGTCCGCGATCCCAGAATCCGTCCTCCGAACAACCGATGCAGCCGCTGCCCGATTTGACGGGAAAGGACAGTCCGTCGTTCCAGCCGATGGTCGAGCAGGCGTTGTAGGTGGTCGGTCCGCGGCATCCCATCGTATAGAGGCAGTAACCGAGACGGGCCCCGTCGTCGTCCCACTTCTCGACGAACTGGCCGGCGTCGAAATGGGCCCGGCGGTAGCATTTGTCGTGGATGCGCTGGCCGTAGAACATTTTCGGACGCAGGTTGCGGTCCAGTTCCGGCAAACGGTCGAAGGTCAGCATATAGGTCAGGATGCCGGTCATCACCTCGGCGATCGGCGGGCAGCCCGGCACGTTGATCACCGGAACGTGATTGACCAGCTTGGAGACGGGCGTGGCCCGGGTGGGATTGGGCTTGGCCGCCTGAACGCAGCCGAAGGCCGCGCAGGTCCCCCAGGAAATCACCGCCTTGGCATAACGCGCGGTTTCCTCCAGCCGGCTGCGGAAGGTCCGGCCGCCGACGAAACAGTTCCAGCCGTCGTTGGCCAGGGGGACATTGCCCTCCACCGCCAGCAGATAGGCTCCCTTGTAATCCCGGATGATCTCCTCGACGATCGCTTCGGCCTGGTCGCCGGCCGCCGCCATGATGGTGTCGTCGTAATCGGCCGAGATCATCGACAGCACGACGTCCGAGGCCTGCGGGTGGCTCGAGCGCAGAAAGCTTTCCGAGCAGCAGGTGCATTCCAGGCCGTGCAGCCACAGCACGGGAATGCGGGGCTTGGTCTCCAGGGCCTGGGCGACGCGGCCGACGCCCTCGGGTCCGAGCCCCAGCATCACCCCCATCAACGAACAGAAGCCCAGGAAATCGCGCCGGGAAAGACCGCGTTCGGCGATCAGATCGGCGGTCGTCCGCACCGCCGGTTTCGCTCCCATGCCAAGGAAATTCAACACGATCAACTCCCCAAAAAAGAATCAGCGCGCCCTGATGTCGGCGAGGAAGCCGTCCACGGATTTTTCCAGATTGCCGATTTCCTGCTGCAGGGCGTCGGCCGCGCCGGACACGTCCTGGGCCATTCGCCCGGTTTCGGCGGCCGCCTTGGCCACGTCGGAAATGTTGCCGGCCACCTTCCGCGTGCCGTCCGAGGCCTGCTCGACGTTGCGGGCGATTTCCGAAGCGGCCGTTCCCTGCTGTTCGACCGCGCCGGCGATGGCCGAGGACATTTCGTTGATGCGGTTGATGGTCCCGGTGATGGTCTCGATGGCCCCCACCGCTTCGCGGGTCTCGGTCTGAATGGAGGCGATCTGGCTTGCGATGTCCTCGGTGGCCCGGGCGGTCTGGCCGGCCAGGGACTTGACCTCGCCCGCCACCACGGCGAAGCCCTTGCCGGCCTCTCCGGCCCGGGCCGATTCGATGGTGGCGTTGAGGGCCAGCATATTGGTCTGGGTGGCGATGGCGTTGATCATCTGCACCACCTCGCCGATCTGCTGCGCGGCCTCGGACAGGCCCGATATCCGCGTGCTGGCCGACTGGGCCTCGTGGGTGGCGGAATTGGCCACGGCCGCCGCCGCCGAAACCTGTCCGGAGATTTCGTGGATCGAGACGGACAGTTCGGTGCCGGCGGCGGCCACCGTCTCGACATTGACCCGGGCCTGTTCCGTGGCGACCGACACCGCCGCGCTCTGGCGCTGGGTCTGCTCGGCATTGGTCGACAGCGCGGCGGCGGAATCGTGCAGATTTTCCACCGCGCCGCGGATCACGGCGATCACGCCATGGACTCGCGTCTCCAGCGAATCGGCCATTTCCAGCATTTCCTCGCGGCGCTGCTTGCGCGAACGCTCCTCGGCCAGCACCTGCTCGGCCTGCAGACGGCCGCGTTCGACCGCATTTTCGCGAAAGACCAGCACGGTGCGGGCCATCTCGCCCAGTTCGTCGGTCTTTTCGGTGAAGGGAACCTCGACCGTGGTGTCGCCGTCGGCCAGCCGCAGCATGGCGGCGGACGACGCCTTGATGGGGACGACGACGCGAAAGCGGGTGAACCACAGAAAAAACAGCGCCAGCAGAACGAGGAGAACGGCGGAAAAGGTCATGACGCCGCCGACCGTGATGGCCAATTGCCACACGGCGTTCTCCACCTGCTCGGCGCCGATCTTGCGTTCGTTGCGCAGGATCTCGGCGATTTTCGCCAGAGCGCCGTCCAATTCGGGATTGGCCAGGGACACCGCGCGATTGTTGGCGGCAACGGCCTGCTCGAAGCCGTCCAGGGAATGCATGACGGCCGAAAGCGCCTGCGCCTCCTCGGTTCCGGGACGGGCCCCCATCCAGGCCGGATAGATCGTGCGCAGTCCCTGGATATCCTCGGACAGCTTTTGGCGCGCCGTCGCGTCGCCGGCCTGCCAGGCCGGCCAATGCTGGGCCAATCCGCCGTAGCCCAATTGTCCGCGCAAGGCGGCGAACAGATCGAACCGCCGCCCCAGCCCGGTATCGAAATCGCGCCAGGTCGAGGCGATGGTCGAAACCTGGTGGAGCGTCAAGGTGGTCGAACCGATCCCGACGGCGAACAGGACGACGGTCAAACCGGAGGTGACGACGCTGATCGTCGAAAGACGTATGTTGTCGAAAGCCCTGAATAAATTATAGACAAACTTGCCGAAGATATTGAGATCTTCTCTCAAGGCAAGGGGGGAATTCCGGCGCCCGACCGATGAACTCGTTTTTGACATGTTCGTTGCGCTTCAATCCAAGACGTTGCAAATCCATACGCAATTTTCGCGCCAAATCGCTGCCGGCCGCAATCCGCGCAAGGCCGGACGCCAGGGGCGTGCCGCCTCGTCCTTCGAGCCGAGCTTGAAGATTGAAAATAAAGAGATTTTTCGACGAAACGCAAAAGGGGACGGCGGGAAAACGAACAGGAACCGTTCTAAAAACAAAGAGATCGCCGACCGGGAAAGGGATTTTTTCTTTCCATGCATGGAAAGAAAGTTTCCAGCCGAACGACCGGCGCCACACTTGGGCATGCACACCTTTCACCCCTCGTCCGCTTGCCGGAGAGGGAGGGGGCGTCGTCAGGACAACATTATGAAATTCCTTTGTTTTAAGCGATGTACCCTCGCTGGCGAACGCTTCCTGTCTCTCCCTCTCCCTCTCCCTCTCCCGCCACGCGCCGGACCCGGATGAATTCGATCTGTGCCGGGTTGGTTGGCGGTCGGGAGGCATTGTTCGCAACGGCAATTGGGGCCACGCTATTATGGGATGCCGGCCGCGGCCTGTTCTGAAAAGGCATTCCCATAAATCACCGACAATTGAGGACACGCCTTAAGAAGGGCATCGTCCCGGACACGGCGGAAAGTTTCATTTCCGTCATGGCCGGACAGCCATGGATCACGTCCGGGCATGACGACGGGTGCCGCCGTCCCCTTGCCGCGGGATCAGCCCTGCGCCGGAGTCGAATTCCTCAGGCGCGGCGTTTCGGCCTGCGACGCCGCGGCGCCGGCGGCGTCCAGCCTGATCTGCGGCAATGCCGTGGGATAGTCGCGCTGGATGAAATCGATCAATTTTTCGCGCATCTCGCATCGCACGTCGAAAGTCCGGCCCGCGTTGGAGGCCGAGACGAGAATGCGGATTTCCATGACGGTGTCCCTGAAGTCCGTGACCGCCACATTGATCACCCGGTGGTCCCAAAGGCTCGAAGCGGCGGCGATTTCCTCGGCCTTGGCGCGGATGACGCTCACCGGGACGCTGTAGTCGAGATAGATCATCACCGTGCCGATCAGGGCCGAACTCTCGCGGGTCCAGTTCTGGAACGGATGCTCGATGAAATAACCGAGCGGCAGGATCATGCGCCGCCAATCCCAAAGCTTGACCACGACATAGGTGGCGGTGATT
This sequence comes from Rhodospirillales bacterium, assembly GCA_015654615.1. GTDB lineage: Bacteria > Pseudomonadota > Alphaproteobacteria > Rhodospirillales > Magnetospirillaceae > Telmatospirillum. The sequence continues at coordinate 10,152 of JAATGN010000389.1, read as the reverse complement.
TCCTCGACATTGCCCCATTCGCCTTCGACCAGCAGCGCGTCGTCGATGCGGATCGGCTGGGTGACGGCGAGCTGAATGCCGGCGAAAAGGTTTTTCAGGACCGGCTGCAGCGCCAGGCCGACGACGATTCCGGCCGCGCCGGCCGAGGCGAGCAGACTGACGCCATATTGGCGCACCGGATCGAAGGTCATCAGGATCGCCGCACTGGCCACCAGGACGACCAGCAGATTGGCCACCCGCCCGATGATCCGGGATTGCGTCACAAATTTGCGGGCCAGCAGATTGTCCTCGGAGTCGAGCTTGAAGCGCCTCAGGTACAAGGTGGTCCAGATCCGCATCGCCGTCGTCGTCATCCAGGCGACCAGCGCGATGAAGCAGACGAGCAGCCCATGGCGCAGAATCGAGGCCTGCAGCGGCGTCAGGGGAGCAATCGAAACGGCGAAGGCCAGCGCCGCCACTTCGATGGCGAAGCGGGCCGGCCGCTGCGTGCGCGAAACCAGCGAGCGCCAGAACAAGTCCCGCGATTCGACGAAACGCGTCAATGCATTGTAGAGAATGCGGTGTCCAATGAGGCCGAGACCGATCGCGCATCCGATGACGATCAGGCTGAGACACCAATTCGGCAGCCAAGCCGCCTGCTCTTCGATAGAGGTGAGAAACTGTCGCATTCCGTGGAAAATATGGCTCGCTGCCGCGCCGACAAGACTGGGGAAGTTACCTAGTCGTTTCGCCCCGACATTTTTTTGAAATCCCGGCGGCCGCTCCTTATTTTTATCGGCCGAGGATTTCAAGGAGGATGCCGTCATGGCGAAAAGCGCTCAGCCGACAATTCGAATCGGCATCGGCGGCTGGGTCTTCGAACCGTGGCGCGGCGTCTTCTACCCCGAAGACCTCGCCCAGAAGCGGGAACTCGAATATGCCAGCCGCCAGTTCACCTCCATCGAGATCAACGGCACCTATTACGGCTCGCAAAAGGCGGAAAGTTTCGCCAAATGGCATGACCAGACCCCGGAGGATTTCGTCTTCGCGCTGAAGGGTCCCCGCTTTGCGACCAACCGGCGCATCCTGGCCGAGGCCGGGGATTCGATCGAACGGTTCTTCGGCAGCGGCGTGCTGCTGCTGAAGGACAAGCTGGGCCCGATCAACTGGCAGTTCATGCCGACGAAGAAATTCGATTCCGGCGATTTCGAAGCCTTTTTGAAGCTCCTGCCGCGAAGCGTCGAAGGTCGGACGATCCGGCATGCCGTCGAAGTACGCCACGACAGCTTCAAGACGCCGGACTTCGTCGCCCTGGCGCGCCGGCATGGCGTCGCCATCGTCACGGCGGCGGATTCGCATTATCCCCAGATCGCCGACGTCACCGCGCCTTTCGTCTATGCCCGTATCATGGGAACCGTCGAGACGGAGGAAAAAGGCTATTCCGACGCCGCCCTCGATCGGTGGAGCCGGCAGATCCGCCGTTGGACCTCGGGAGATGCCCCCGCCGACGGCCTGGAAACGGTCGCCGGCCGGCCGGCCGACAAGACCGGACGGGACGTTTTCCTCTATGTCATCAGCGGGTTCAAGGAACGCAATCCGGCCGCCGCCATCGCCTTGATCGACCGGGTCGGCGGGGCCTCGTGACGGGACCACGCGAGCCTGCCGAAGCCATTTTTAAGTAGATTCCGAGGTTATGAATCCGAGGACGGCGCGACTAGGATTCGGCGTGGCACATGGCCTGTGACATCCGGACGGGACCCATGGAATCCGGCCGATCGGCTCGCGCGCCTTGTGCCCATGTCCGCGTTTGAGTCCGTGGCACCGGCGTCCCTGCCGGTGTCCGCCGCTTGCCCGGCGGAGTCTTTTCCACCGGCAGGGACGCCGGTGCCACTTTATCCTTTTCATTCAAGGGCGGAGCGGCCGCCGGCCGGTGCGGAACGCGTTATGACGCGGTCGTTTTACCAGTTACGAGCCTTCAAGGAGCGACGGTGGCAATCCCGAAAGTCAATTCCCCGGACCTGGTCGACGCGCTGATCGGCCGACAGTTGGCCGCGCCGGCGTGACCATCGATACGCCCACCGTCGGCCTTGGCCCTCCCGGCGCCTCCGTCCGACGCCGACACCGCCCCTGGCGGATCTTGCTCGGCGGCCTATTGGTCTGCCTGATGGCGATTGGCACCTGGTCGCTCGCGAAGGACTGGTTCAAACCCCCGCCAAAAGCCGTGATCCCTCCGATCCCGGTGGTCGTCGCCGTGGCCCAGACGGGCGATGTCCCGGTCTATTTCTCCGGACTCGGCTCGGTCCAGGCTTACAACACCGTGACCATCCATGCTCGCGTCAACGGAACCCTCGACAAGGTTGTCTTTATCGAGGGGCAGGACGTCAAGGCGGGCGATCTGCTCGCCCAGATCGATCCGCGTCCCTATCAGGCGCAACTCGACCAGGTTACCGCCGCCAAGGCGCGCGACGAAGCGCTGCTCGCCAATGCCCGCCTCGATCTGCAGCGCTACGACAGGCTGGCGTCGCAGAACTCGATCGCGATGCAACAGCGCGACACCCAGACCGCGCTGGTCGCACAGGATGCCGCCACGGTCAAGAACGATCAGGCCCAGATCGACTATGCCGCGATCCAACTCCTCTATACGGCGATTCGCTCGCCGATCGCCGGCCGCACCGGCGTACGGATGATCGACGCCGGCAACATCGTGCAGACGACCGACACCGCCGGCCTTGTGGTGGTGACCCAGATCGAACCGATCTCGGTGCTCTTCAGTCTGCCGGAGGATGATTTCGAGATGGTCAATCGGCAGATGGCGGCGGGAGCCCTCGTCGTCGCCGCATCGAGCCGGGCCGACAACAAGATACTGGGCAAGGGGACGGTTCTGCTGATCAACAACCAGATCGACCAGACCACGGGCACGATCCAGCTGAAAGCGACGTTCCCCAATCACGATCACGCGCTGTGGCCCGGGCAGTTCGTCGACGTTCAACTGCTGGTCGAGACACGGCATGGAGCGATCACCGTACCCGCGGCCGCCGTCCAGCGGGGTCCCCAGGGGGTTTACGCTTATGTCGTCACCGACGACGACAAGGCGCAGATCGTCCCGATCAAAGTATCGACGGCCAACCCCGGCGCGCCCGTGGCGTTGATCGAATCGGGAGTCACCGCCGGCCAGCGGGTCGTGGTCGACGGCCAGTTGAAGCTTCGCGCCGGCGCGAGCGTCAAGCCGTCTGCCGCGGCGGCGCCTTTGTCCGCCTCGACGCCTCAGTCGCAATGAGCATCTCCGAGCCCTTCATCCGCCGTCCGATCGGGACGACATTGCTCGCGGCTGGATTGCTGATGATTGGCGTGATCGCCTACCCCATGCTGCCGATCGCGCCGCTGCCGCAGGTGGCCTTTCCCACCATCCAGATCTCCACCACACTTCCGGGAGCCAGCGCCGAGACGGTGGCGGCGGGCGTGACGACCCCGCTCGAGCGGCAATTCTCCCTGATCGCCGGGGTGACCGAGCTGACCTCGACCAGTTCCCTCGGGTCGAGCTCGATCACGGTTCAGTTCGACCTCGACCGCGACATCGACGCCGCCGCGGGCGACATCCAATCGGCGATCAACGCGGCGGGCGGACAGTTGCCGACCAACCTGCCCAGTCCGCCGAGCTACCGGAAGGTGAACCCGGCGGACTCGCCGATCCTGATCTTGTCGCTGACCTCGGCTTCATTGCCGCTGACCGCGGTCGACGACTCCGCCGACAATGTCCTCGCCCAGCAGATGTCGCAGATCAAAGGAGTGGCCCAGGTCTCGATCAACGGCCAGCAGAAGCCGGCGGTACGGATCCAGATCGATCCTGCGAAGATCGCGTCGCTCGGTCTCAGCCTGGAAGATGTCCGGACACAAATCGCCGGCGCCTCGGCCGATGCGCCCAAGGGAACGCTGGATGGCAAGCGGCAGAGTTTCGCGATCTACGATAACGATCAGTTGCTCTCCGCCGCGCCCTGGAACGACGTCATCGTCGCCTATCGGAAAGGTGCGCCGGTGCGCATTCGCGATATCGGCCGCGCGGTGGACGGAGCGGAGAACGTCAAGCTCGCCGCCTGGGCGAACGGCAAGCCATGCATCCTTCTCGCCGTCTTCAAGCAGCCCGGCGCCAACGTGATCGATACGGTCAATCAAGTCCGCGCCGCCTTGCCGCATCTGCAGTCGACGATCCCCGCGGCGATCGACGTGGCGATCCTGGCCGATCGGACCCAGACCATCCGCGCTTCGGTCTCCGATGTCGAGGCCACGCTGATCATCACCATCGGCCTGGTGATCGCGGTGATCTTTCTGTTTCTGCGCAACGCCTGGGCGACGATCATTCCAGGCATCACCGTGCCGCTGTCGCTCGCCGGAACGTTCGGTGCGATGTATCTGCTTGGCTACAGCCTCGACAATCTCTCGCTGATGGGGATCACCATCGCCGTGGGTTTCGTGGTCGACGATGCGATCGTGATGTTGGAGAACATCGTGCGCCACATGGAGGATGGGCTGAGCCCGCTCGACGCGGCGATCAAGGGGGCCGGCGAAATCGGCTTCACCATCGTCTCGATCAGCCTGTCGCTCGTCGCGGTGTTCATTCCCCTGCTGCTGATGAGTGGCATCGTCGGTCGCCTGCTGCGCGAATTCGCCGTCACCGTGACCGTGGCGATTCTGATTTCCGGCGTCCTCGCCCTCACCCTCACGCCGATGATGGCGGCGCGCTTCCTCAAGAATGACAAGGAAGTCCGCCACGGACGCCTCTACCTGTTCTTCGAGCGGATGTTCGATCGGCTGCTGGCCGGCTACGAGCGGGGCCTCAAGCGCGTGCTGAAGAATCAGTTCCTGACATTGTGCATTTTCCTTGCCACGCTGACACTGACCGCCGTGCTGTTTTTCGTCATCCCGAAGGGTTTCTTTCCCGAGCAGGACACCGGAACCATCTCGGGCAGCGCCGAGGGGGCGCAGGACATCTCCTCGGCGGCGATGTGGGAGCATCTCGCCGCGATGGCCAAGATCATCGGGCAGGATCCCGACGTGCAGGATGTCGGCTACAGTGCGGGCTCTTCGGCCTTCAACACCGGAACCTTCTACATCACCCTGAAGCCGTTGGCGCGGCGAGGCTCGAGCGCCGATCAGATCATCGCGCGATTGCGTCCCGAACTGGCGACGGTCGAAGGCGCCAACCTCTATCTTCAGGTCCCGCAGGATGTGAAGGTCGGCGGACGAACCGGCCGCACCCAATACCAATACACGCTCCAGGACGCCAATCTCGACGAACTCGACGACTGGGCGCCGAAGCTGTTGACGAAACTCCAAGGCTTGCGGCAACTCGCCGACGTCACCAGCGATCAGCAGGCCAACGCCGCCACCGCGACGCTGAGCATCGACCGCGATCGGGCATCCCGCTTCGGCATCCAGCCGCCGCTGATCGACGCGACACTCTACGACGCCATCGGCCAGCGCCAGGTGGCGCAATATTTCACCCAGCTCAACAGCTATCACGTCGTCCTGGAAGTCGACCCGGCCTTACAGACGGATTCACGGCTGTTCGACCAGCTTTATCTCACCTCGCCGCTGACCGGAAAGCAGGTGCCGGTATCGACTTTCGTGCGCCTGGACACGAATAAGACGGCCTATCTCGCCATCAACCATCAGAGCCAGTTCCCGGCCGTGACGATCAGTTTCAATTTGGGAGGCGGCGCCACTCTCGGCGACGCGGTCACGGAAATTCAGCAGGTCGAGACCGATCTCGGTTCGCCGTCGACGCTGACGGGGTCGTTCCAGGGCACCGCCCAGGCCTTCCAGACGTCGCTGGCGTCGCAACCGTATCTGATCGCCGCGGCGCTGCTGGTGGTCTATCTCATCCTCGGCGTGCTTTATGAAAGCTTCATCCACCCGCTGACCATCCTGTCGACATTGCCCTCGGCCGGGGCGGGCGCGCTGCTGATGCTGATGCTGTTCGGCGAAGACCTCAGCGTCATCGCGCTGATCGGCATCATCATGCTGATCGGGATCGTCAAGAAGAACGGCATCATGATGGTGGATTTCGCCCTGACCGCGCAGCGCGAGAAGAACCTCCCGCCGGAGGAGGCGATTTATCAGGCCTGCGTGCTGCGTTTCCGTCCGATCATGATGACGACGATGTGCGCCATCTTCGGAGGCCTGCCACTGATGCTGGGAAGCGGCACCGGCGCCGAGCTGCGCCAACCGCTGGGCTTTGCCATAGTGGGCGGCCTGTTGGTCAGCCAGGCCCTCACCCTGTTCACCACTCCGGTGGTCTACCTCTATCTCGATCGGCTGAACCATTGGCGCAAGCCGCGGCCAGCCGAGCCGGCGAAAGTCGTCGCGACAACGTAGAGCACCTCCCCGCGAAAAGCGGTAGTCCATGATGGCGGGGTTCTCCGTGTTCACACCGTTTCTCTTTGCTGAAAAATGCTTTGCGAAGAGGGCCGGGCTTCGGGATGACCACGGATTTTGGGGAACACGGACAGCCACGGATACACACGGATTTGATGTCGAACGGCACGATTCCATTCTTCTCGTGGAAATAAGGATAATATATGTGGGAAACACCCGCATATATTAAGATATATTCTCCAATAACTATCTAAATTTATTTTTTACATCATTGCCTATTATTTTGCCGATAACGACGACAACATCATATTCGTCTTTGTCCGTGCGCATCCGTGGCTGTCCGTGTCCGTCCGTGTTCCTCAAACATCTTGCCCGTTCTCCAGGTCATCGGGCCGGTCCCGAGAACGAAGCAATGGCAGCTTCGTGCGACCCCGATAGCCCCCCGGGGGAGGCTGAAATGATCTCGGGCGAAGGCAAGTCGCGCAGGCGAGCGGGGTCAGGCCACGGCGACAGGGTCGATCGCGGCGTATGATCCGAAAGGACAAGATTTATCCCGACGCTCCATCATCGCCGCCGTCGCCGCCGCCACCGTACTTTTCCCTGAGAATGTGAAGAAGATCGCAGGGATCGAAGCCGATCGCCGTGGCCACATCCAAATATTCCAATATGTCGAGGCGGCGTTCCCCAAGTTCGTATTTGGCAACGTAGGACGGCGGCTTGCCAAGCTTTTTTGCCACTTGAGGTTGAGTAAGGCCATGCGCTTTACGTTCTCTGACGAGAAGAGAACGCAGCTCTCGGTGACGCTCGGTATGGATCGTCTTGGGCATGAATGGGGCCTTGCTATGGCCCTTCACAGAAAGTCCTCTAGCGTTTTCTCCCAAAATAGGAGAAAAATTTCTGGCGCAATCTCCCAAAATAGGAGAAAATGTTAATTAACAACGATATACCTATGTAACCGTGCTCAATGAGCCGCAACGAGTCCTCACCGATGATGAAACCGCGTCCGCTCAGAATCGTTCATGTCTCGAATTTTTCCATGCGACCCAAAGGAGCGGCCTATTCCAGCGTGTCGTTCAAACTTTCGCATGGGCTTGTTCGAGCCGGACACAATGTTTTCAATTTCTCCGACCGGGATGTGGCGCGCGCCTCCAACCCCTTCGGCGCCCGCAAGTTCGGGGTGGCAAGCGCCAACAACAAGCTGTTGGACTTTTGCCGCGATTTCCACCCGGACGTTGTTTTGCTCGGTCATGCCGATGTCATTCGGCCGCCGACGGTGGCGGATTTGCGACGCATCGTGCCAACGGTGCGGATTGCGCAATGGAACGTCGATCCGCTGTTTGAAGACGACAACGTGCGCCGCATTCGCGGCAAGCAGGCGCTGGTCGATTATACCTTCATCAGTACGGCCGGGCCAACGCTGTCCGAGATCGGCGCCGCCGACGGGCCTGCCGCTTTTCTCCCCAACCCGGTGGATGACAGCATCGAGCGCGGACGCAATTTCGAGCGCGCCGATCTGCCTTATGATCTTTTTTATCCTGTCGGCGACCAAAATCTCATCCGCGAGCATGTCGGGCTGCGGACCAGGCCGAGCGAGATCGTCAATCGTATCCGGGCGAAATTCCCCAAGCTGCGAGGTCTTTTCCCCGGCATCGGCGGACAGCCCCATTTGTTCGGCACGCCATACATGGATGCGCTGGAAACGGTTGCCCTCGGCCTCAATCTCAGCCGACGCAACGACGTCTATCTTTATTCATCCGATCGCCTCGCGCATCTGCTCGGTAACGGCGTGACCGTCCTGATTGACCGGGCCTGCGGCTATCATGATCTCCTGTCCGAAGACGAGCTTGTCGGCTATTCCAGCGAGGACGAACTCATGGAGCTCATCGGCGCATTCGCGACCGATCCCGCACGACGCATGAGGGTCGGCAAGCAGGGGTGGCAAGCCTATCGATCCATGTTCGATTCCCGCATCGTCGCCGAATATCTTGTCGGCGTCCTCTTCCAAGAAATCGATCCGGCGTCATACCGTTGGCGCCGTTGATCGGCATGCCGTTTGAGACGGCATGGCGCCGGCTTTTCGTCGGCTTTCTGATCGGCGGATATATCCTCGCCCCCAATCCGGTATGGGCGCTCGTCTTCTACGTGGCGTTGGCCCCCCTCTCGGTCTGGGGGCTGATCCGAGGCCATATACGCCGCCCTCCGATGAACGGCGTCGTCGTCATCGGTATGGTCGTCATTGGCTGGTTCTGGATGAGCCTCGTCTGGGGCAGCGACCAGCCGGTTAGGCAGATCGTCAAATATGTCGGCGCCGGTCCGTCCAATCTGGTGTTTTTCCTGACGGGCGTTTCCTTCTTTACGACCGCCGATGTGGCTTGGCGTCGTCGGTTTGCCTGCGGCTTGGCTCTTGCCGGCGGGGCGAATGCTCTTGTCTCGATCCTCGGGTATTTGCACGCCCATCCGAGCGGCGCCCGCCTGACCGGCTATGCGGAAACCCGGCACAGCATTCTCGGCGCGGCCGTCCTGTCGATCGCGGCGCTCCACGCGCTCCATCTTTTTGCCGGATCCTCACGCTGGCGCGAACGGTTCCTATGGGGCGCCTGTGTGGCATTGGCCTTCACTTTCGTTGGTCTCAGCGGAAGCCGCGGGCCGGCAATCTCGCTGGGTCTTGCCACCTTGGCGATGACCGGGTTGCGCAGACGGCGGATAGCGGTGGCCATGCTGACGGCAGCAATGGTCTCGGTCGGCGCAGCTTGGTACATCGACGGATTCCGGGAATGGGCGCTCGATAGTCTCGCCCGCCCCTCCCTTCGTCCGGAAATCTGGCGAGACACCCTGACGCTCGTGAGCCAAAAGCCGCTGCTGGGTTACGGGGTGGGCAGTCAGCGATTGTTGTCCGCCGACAATGCGACCTTTCCCCACAGCATTTATCTTTCCGCCCTATTTTATGGCGGAGCCGTCGGTCTGGTGCTGCTGCTCGCCCTGTTGGCGTCGGCCATCCGGCGAGCCCTCAAATTACCCGACCGGCGCGACCGCGCTTTATGCGCGGGGCTGCTGCTGGTTCCGATTGTCAACGGCATTACGGATATCGGCCAGGCCATCAAACCGCCGGAAGCGATCTGGTACATCCTTTGGGTGCCGCTCATGATCGCGGCCGGGACAGGAACCCGATCAGATATCCGGCCAAAGTAAGGGCCCGGTACTGACCCTCGCTCATACCCGAGCAGGCCAGGGCGACCCGAACCTTGTCGCCGCCCGGCTCATAGGGCCGAGGCATCGAGGATGGCGGTGATCATTCTTGTGACGCATCTCTGCGGCGCTCGTGAAGAAAGGCGTCCACCGATGCCGAAGGCTTGCCCCCAAGCAGACGCTGGCTGAGGGCCTGGGCACGGGCAACCACCTCGTCGATCGTCCTGATCCGAATTTCACTTCCATTGAGTTCAACGACGACATCGCCACCGTGATCGAGACCGACTGCCTTGCGAAACTCGGCGGGCAAGCTGATACGCCCAGATTTTGATACTCGGCCATGTATGGCATTCATGGTTCAAACCTCACTTGAGCCAACAGTACCAATAGAGGGCGGCACCATCGGTCAGGACAATCGGGTTTGATACAATGCAACCGATCGGATTCTACTGATGAGAGAACATCATCCACGCCGAATACGATGAATCCACAAACCCGGAAGCGAAGGCAGCTAACCGCTCTTATTCATGACGTCAGGGATTTTAGCAGGCGGATGTAGCGTAAACTGCTGAAATAGCATAAGATTTTGTTGTCGAGACAATATCTTTGCCGCAG
>JAATGN010000154.1 GCA_015654615.1 Rhodospirillales bacterium | reverse complement strand
GCGATCTTGTCTTTCCAGTCCTGGGTGAACCACGGCTTCGAGCTGGCGTCGGCGAACTTTTTGAACTGCCAGGAGACGGTGCCCATATAGGTCGGCGAGCCGAAGACGATGGCGTCGGCCGCGGCCAGTTTGCCCCAGCCGCCCTCAGGGATTTCTCCCTCGGCACCGACCGCCAGCAATTCGACCGAGGCGCCTTTGCTGGTTTCGGCCCCCGCCGCGACGGCCTCGGCCTGCTTCTTGGTATGCCCATAACCGGAATGAAAAACCACGACCACTTTCGCCATTTGATAAACTCCTGATTCGGAATAGTAGTTGTTACTGTTACATTTTTGCTGCAAAAAATTACTTATTCTGCGGCGGTCCGCCCTTGAATCGCAGCCAGCACCTCGCCGACGGTCACTCGCGCCAGTTCCCGTTCCTTCGCGGCTTCGGCTTGGGCCAGGATGTCGGTCAGCACCGGAAGGATGTGGGCCCCCACCGGACAATGGGGATTGGGGGGCTGGTGGTGCAAGGCCTGCGCTTCCTGTTCGTCGACCGCCCGGTACAAATCGAGCAGGGAAATGTTCCGCGGTTCCTTGGCCAGGGCCGAACCGCCGCTGATGCCCCTTTGGCTGGTCACCAGACCGGCCTTGGCCAGGGCCGACAGGATGCGGCGCACCACCACCGGATTGGTGTTGACGCTGCCGGCGATCCAATCGCTGGTGGCCGGAGACTCGCGATGCAGCGCCAGGATGGTGGCGATGTGCACGGCGACGGCGAAACGGCAGTTTCTAGCCATGAGGATCCCGAACTTTCATTCGTAACAGATATGATTACAAATCTTGCGGCTGTCAAGCAGAGAGATTAGATATCGAAGCAGAGGGATTGGATATCGAAGGCGCCGGCCTCGGCCGGGACGTCTTCGAGACGAAATGGTGCTACGGTGCAGGTCGAATTGCGCCCGAACGCGCCGAATTGGGAGGATTGTGTTCGATGACCGTGCCGATAAAATCGAAATGGTTTCCGGTCGTGCAGGTGGCGAGCGGCAATTTTCTCGAGATGTACGACTTCATGGTCTTCGGCTATTACGCCTCGGCCATCGCCCGTACGTTCTTTCCCAGCGGCAGCGAATTCGCCTCCCTGATGCTCTCCCTGATGACCTTCGGGGCCGGCTTCCTGATGCGTCCCCTGGGCGCCATCTTTCTCGGATCCTACATCGACCACAAGGGGCGCCGGGCCGGCCTGCTGCTCACGCTCGGCCTGATGTCCATCGGGACCCTGTCGGTCGGCTGCGTGCCGGGGTATGAAACCATCGGTCTGCTGGCGCCGCTGCTGGTGGTCATCGGCCGCCTGCTGCAGGGCTTTTCCGCCGGCGCCGAACTGGGCGGCGTCTCGGTCTATCTCTCCGAAATCGCCACGCCGGGCCACAAGGGCTTCTATGTCAGCTGGCAATCGGCCAGCCAGCAGGCGGCGGTCATTTTCACCGCCCTCTTGGGCGTCATGCTGAGCGCCTGGCTGCCGCCCGAACATATGGCCGGCTGGGGCTGGCGCATCCCCGTCCTGATCGGCTGCATGATCATCCCGCTGATCTTCCTGCTGCGCCGTTCCCTGGCCGAGACCGAGGATTTCAAGAACCGCCGGCATCATCCGAGCCCGTCCGAGATCATCCGTTCGATGGCGACCAACTGGCGGATCGTGCTGATCGGCGTGATGATGGTGACGATGACCACGGTCTCCTTCTATATGATCACCGCCTATACGCCGACCTTCGGCAGCCAGGCGCTGCATCTGGCCGCCATGGACAATCTGCTGGTCACCCTCTGCGTCGGCATCTCCAATTTCTGCCTCCTGCCGATCATGGGGGCCGCCTCCGACAAGGTCGGGCGCCGCCCCTTGCTGATCGCCTGCACCTGTCTGGCGCTGGTCACCGCCTATCCGGCGATGTCCTGGCTGGCCGACGCGCCGTCCTTCGCCCGGCTGCTCACCGTCGAGCTCTGGCTGTCCATCCTTTATTCCAGCTACAACGGGGCGATGGTGGTGTTCCTGACCGAGATCATGCCGGTCGATGTGCGGACGGCTGGATTTTCCCTGGCCTACAGCCTGGCCACCGCCATTTTCGGCGGTTTCACCCCGGCCATCTGCACCTATCTGATCCATGCCTTCGACAACAAGGCGATGCCCGGCGTCTGGCTGTCCTTCGCCGCCGCCTGCGGATTGGCCGCCGCCCTGCTGACCAAACGCCGCGAGGCCGCCGCCCGCAGCGAGGCCAGGGCGGCGGTTCAGTGAATCGAACGGAGACGCCTCGAGGGGCCGGAAGGCTTTGAGCAACACGGACGGACCCGGACAGCCACGGACGAACACGGACATGCGCCGCAGGCATGCTTGCCTTCCTCCAACCGAAGGCGGGGGGAAAGACGGTAGGAATGCCTGCGGCGCCTCTCCTTAATCCGTGTCCGTCCGTGGCTGTCCGGGTCCGTCCGTGTTGCTCGATATCCTATCCGCACCGCAGTCGACGGACCCGCCGTCAATATCCCGACAGCACCAGCTTGCCGCGGGTGCGGCCGCTCTCGAGCAAGCCATGGGTCTTTCGCAAGGTGGCGGCCGAGATGCCGCCCACATGCTCGCCCAGCGTCGTCTTGATCAGCCCCTCGTCGACCAGGCCGGCCACTTCGTCGAGGATATTGTGCTGGGCGATCATGTCGGGGGTCTCGAACAGCGAGCGGGTGAACATGAATTCCCAATGCAGCGAGACCGCTTTTCTTTTCAGAAGACGGATGTCGAGGCTCTGCGGATCGTCGATCAGGCAGAACCGTCCCTGCGGGGCGATCACCGCGGCGATCTGCTCCAGATGCTGGTCGGTCGCCGTCGTGCTGAAGACATAGGACGGCGGATCGATGCCCAGGTCCTTCAATTGCGCCTCGAAGGGGCGGGAATGGTCGATCACCGCGTGCGCCCCCAATTTCAGGCACCAATCGCGCGTTTCCGGCCGCGATGCGGTGGCCACCACGGTGGCGCCGGTCAGCCGGCGGGCCAATTGGACGGCGATCGAACCGACGCCGCCGGCGCCGCCGATGATCAGGACGGCGCCCTGGTCGGCCGGCTTGCCGATGGTCATGGCCAGGCGGTCGAACAAGCCTTCCCAGGCGGTGACGGTGGTCAACGGCAGGGCGGCGGCCTGCAGGAAATCGAGGCTGGCCGGCTTCTTGCCGACGATGCGCTCGTCGACCAGATGGAATTCGGCATTGGTGCCGGGACGGCCCAGGGCACCGGCGTAATAGACGGCGTCGCCCGCCTTGAACAGGCGGCAATCGGGGCCGGCCTGGGTGACGATGCCGGCGGCGTCCCAGCCGAGGATCCGCGGCTGGCCATCGGCGGTATCGCCGCTCTTGCGGACCTTGGTATCGACCGGATTGACCGAGATCGCCTTGACGGCGACCAGAAGGTCCCGACCGCCGGCCACCGGCGTCGGGACTTCGATGTCGATCAGGCTGTCCGCATGGTCGAAAGGCAGGGACTTGATGTAACCGACGGCTTTCATGGACGTATCCTCTCTTGGGTGGTTCAACGCGTTCCCCGCCGGTTCCCCGGCCCGTGCATCACATGGGCCGCACGGAAAGCCTCCTGGAAGAACGCTCCGATGGTGGTCCAGATCGCATCCGTCGCGCCGGCGACGTTGCGTTCGAATTGCGCGGCGGTCAATCCGCCGCGGCTTTCTTCGGTATGATAAATCATTTTATCCTCCGGGGTTGAGAACTCCGATCGCCGAAAGGACGACCGCACCAACAGCATGCCGCCCTCTCATCCATATGAGAAATTCATTCTTGAAATAGCATGCATGAAGAATTTATATTGATCGCATGCGTGTGCCCGATCTCGATCTGGATACCCTGAGAAGCTTCGTCGCGGTGGTCGATACCGGCGGCTTTACCGCGGCCGGCGATCTGCTGGGGCGGACCCAATCGGCGATCAGCGTCAAGATCCGCAAACTGGAGGAAGGATTGGGCCGGCGTCTGTTCGTTCGGACCAGCCGCTCCCTGGCGCTGACCCCCGACGGCGAACTCCTGCTCAGCTATGCGCGGCGCCTGCTGGATTTGAACGACGAAGCGGTGTTGCGCTTCGCCGAGCCCGGGGCCGAAGGGTCCCTGCGTCTCGGCGTCGGCGAATATTTCGTTCCCCAATATCTGCCGGGTCTGCTGCGCCAGTTCGTCCGGGTGTTTCCCCGGGTGCATATCGAGGTCAAGGTGGCGCTCGGCAATGTCTTGCTGCATGCCCTCGAACAGGGCGAACTCGACATCGTCATCACCAAGCGCAACAAGGGCATGACGGACGGGCGGGTGATCTGGACCGAGCCGCTGGTTTGGGTGGGGGCGCCGGATTTCCTTTCCGTCCCCGGGGTGCCGCTGCCGCTGTGCAGCTTGCCGCCGCCCTGCGCCTTCCGCCAGCGGGCCCTGGAGGTCCTGGCCGCCGTTCAGCGGCCGTGGCGCGTCGTCTATACCAGCGAAAGCATCATGGGCGTCCAGGCGGCCGCCAGCGCCGGCCTGGGGGTCGCCGTGGTGGCGCAAACCTCGATCGCCCCCGGAGTCAAGGTCCTGGGGGCCGAGGACGGCCTGCCGCCCCTGGGCGACGTCGACATCGCGGTGTTCGGTGAAACGGCGGCCCGCCGGCCGCTGGTCCGGCCGCTGGAACAATTCATTTTGGCCAGCCTCGGCCAACTGGCCGGCCGCCCGGCCCGCCCGGCGGCGTAATCGGCGCTTCCGTTCCGGATCAGGGTAGCCCGCCGGTGGCGGTGAAGGGATTGAACCGGCGTTCGGCCAAGGCCACCCACGCCGTCGCACCCAGGTGAGGGAGCCGATAATAAAGACGGGGCTTCATGGGGTCCGTCTGCAGCATGAAGCCGGTCGGCAGGGCCTGCGTACTGCTGGCATAATAGCTGCCGTCGGGGGTTTGCTGCGGCCGGATCGCCGCAAGGGCGGTCCTGGCCTCCGCTTCGTGGCCGGTCAGGGCGTCGAGCAGGGCCATCTGGGCCGTGCCCTCCGTCCAGATGCCATCCTTGGCTTCGCCGTAGGCGTAACCGTCGCCGACCCGAAGCTGCCGTTCGATGGTCGCGACGACGGGCGCATGGCGGGTCGCGGCGCCGTGCAGAGACAGCAGCGGCCAGATTTGGGCGTCCAGGGCCAGCAGCGGATTGCGCGTGACGCCGTCCTCTCCCGTCCCGACGGCGAAGCGGGCGGCGGCCGGATCCCACATCGTCACCACGAAATGCGTCGCCGCCGCCGCCTGTTCGCTCCAGAACGGTTGGCCGGTGAGCTGGGCCAGGCGCGAGAAGGCGGCGGCGAGATCGGTATTGTGTTCCGTCGATTTCCAGGTCAGCGGCGAAGGGGCCGGTTCGTGCCCGAAGACTCCTCCCGAAAAGCCGCCGGGACCGCGCGGATCGCGCGAGGCGGCGACCCAATGGCCGATACGCTCCGCTCCGGCCCGATAGTCCGGATTGCCGCCGGGCCGGTCGAGCGCCAGCAAGGCCAGCATGGCCCAGGCCATGTTGCCGTTGTCGCTGCCCACCTGGTAGCGGTCCTCGAACCATTGCCGCCGCTCCTGGTCCCACCAGCCGGACAATTTGACCGGCCCGGTTCCGACGGCGCCCGCCGCATAACCGTTGCGCAGCCGGCCGTCGTGCCAGAAGCGATCGTTGTTCAGGGCCAGCAGGATGGCGTCGCCGATCCGGCCGGCCTCCTTCTCCCGGCCGCAGCCGACCAGGGCGATGGCCGCCGCCGCATTGTCGTAAAGAAAGGCCGCCGCCTGCAGCGGCCCTTCGGTGACCGTCGGATAGCTGGCCAGGAAAACCGGGCCGGGCGGGGCGGCTTCGACGAGGCGGACCAGCGCCGCGCAGGCGGTGGGCGGTTCGGCGGCGGCCGGGTCTGCCTGGGCGAGTTGCAAAGCGCAGGCGAGACAGCCGAGGATCCGAAGTCGGCCTCTTCTGCCTGGCGGCCGCTCGGATGCATGCGTTTCGATTTTCATGGGCTTGCCTCCGCGAGGTCGTTTTTGCCAGCCTCCAGGGCGAAGCAATCCGGACCGGCCGACAGTCTGGATCGCTTCGCCCGCGCTTCGCAATGACCTCGTTCGGGATCCGGGCCGAAGGCGGGGAAAAGGGCGCCCGCCCAGGGACGCAATTGTCGGCTGTGGGCCGAACGACTACTCTCCCCTGCGGATGCCTCTCGGGCATTTTAAAAAGCCCGCGAGGCATCGGGAGTCCCCATCCTGGGGACGGAGGGAGGAAAAATGATCCCATCGTCTTGTTTGACCCGTTTGGCTTCGGCCGCGGGACTGGTCTTCGTCTTATTGTCGTCCGCGCCGCCGGCCCAGGCCCGCGACCCCGGAAGCTTGCCGAATGTGATGATTCTGGCCACCGGCGGCACCATCGCCGGGACCGGCGCCAGCAGCACGACGACGGTCGGCTATACCGCCGCCAAGGTCGGCGTCGACGCCCTGATCGAGGCCGTTCCGGAATTGAAGAAGGTCGCCAATGTCAAAGGCGAGCAGGTCTTCCAGATCGCCTCCGAGAATATGAACGACGCTTACTGGCTGAAACTGGCGAAACGGGTCAACACCCTGCTGGCCCAAGGCGATGTCGACGGCATCGTCATCACCCATGGCACCGACACCATCGAGGAGACCGCCTATTTCCTCGATCTGGTGGTCAAAAGCAAAAAGCCGGTGGTGATCGTCGGCGCCATGCGGCCGTCGACCGCCATCAGCGCCGACGGGCCGATCAATCTCTACAACGCGGTCATCCTGGCCGGCAGCGAGGAGGCGGTGGGCAAAGGCGTGCTGGTCTGTCTCAACGATCAGATCAACGCCGGCCGCGAGGTGACCAAGACCAACACGGCGACGCTCGACACTTTCCGCACGCCGGAATTGGGGCTGCTCGGCTATCTGCAGGACAACAAGGCGCATTTCTATCGGCAATCGACCCGCCGGAACACGGCGGACACCGAGTTCGACGTCTCCGGGCTCGACAGCCTGCCCCGGGTCGACATCGTCTATGGTTACGCCAATATGGACCCGACGGCGCTGAACGCCTTCGTCGCGGCCGGCGCCAAGGGAATCGTCCACGCCGGCGTCGGGGACGGCAGCCTGGCCGACGCGGTCAAGCCGGCCTTGATCGAGGCGCGCAAGAAGGGCGTCCTGATCGTCCGCAGCTCCCGCGTCGGCAACGGCATCGTCGCCAGAAACGGCGAAGCCGCCGACGACGACCTGGATTTCGTCGTCTCCGACACCTTGAACCCGCAGAAAGCCCGCATCCTGCTGATGCTGGCCCTGACCAGGACCACCGACAGCAAGGCCATTCAGACGATGTTCTATACCTATTGAGAGGGACGGGGTCGGTTTCCACCGGTGCGGAGCCGCCCCATCCTTACGTTCGGCAAATTCGACCATGGCGACCCGGCAGATTCGTCCCCCTCGGCCGCCCTTTTGACCGGGAAAACGGGAGCGCCTTATCGGCCCCGGGATGCATTTTCGGGGGAATCTGAAGGAGGTGGTGTTTGGTACGGCCCATGCATAGTCAAGGATCGGCCCGTTCGATGATCCGGCGGACAGCCGGAGCTTTTTCGAAGCTGAAGACATGCATGGCATCGCAAATATCGCCTCCTGTTCGGCTGCGTCCGCTCCGCAGGGCGGCGCCGGCCCGCCGGCCGGTCCGTTCGGCGCCCGCTTCCAATTG
>JAATGN010000356.1 GCA_015654615.1 Rhodospirillales bacterium | reverse complement strand
TTCGCGTCTTCGTGTCTTCGCGTGAATAATATTTTACGGACAGGATTTTCCGTCGGTGCGGGCGCAACCCTCGCCGAGGGGGGCGTTTCATCGGCGAGGCCGATCCAGTCCTTGACAGGCGGCCACCGACATCGCGCCGAAAAAGCTGCGCAGGCGTTCGCCGGTCCAGGGCTCCTGAACTCTTTTCTTCTTAACCGAAGGCGCGGCAATCCTGGGCCCCCGGATCTGGATTGCTTCGCGATCGCTCGCAATGACGATCGAAACCTCAGTAACAGTATTCGCGAAACGCCTCGTCGACATTGCCGGCCCAACGGCCATGGAAATCGGCCAGCATGTCCTCGGCCGGGGTCACGCCGGACTGGGCGATGTTGTTCAGGGTCTCCAGGAAGATCGATTCGTCCCGGCCATAGGCGTCGAGACGGACCCGGCGCTTCAGGCCGTCCTCGGCGATGGCCAGCGCCCGGATGGCCAGATCGCGCACCGTGCCCGAACGGAACCTGGTCGCCAGGCCGCTGGTCGGCACGGCGTCCCGCAAGGCGGAATGCTCCTCGATCGTCCAGTCCTTGGTGAGATCCCAGGCCGCGTCGAGGGCCGTCCGATCGTAGAGAAGTCCCACCCAGAATGCCGGCAGGGCGCACAAGCGACGCCATGGTCCGCCGTCGGCGCCCCGCATTTCGAGGAACTTCTTGAGCCGGACTTCGGGGAACATGGTGGTCAGATGATCCGTCCAGTCGCCCAGCGTCGGCAGCTGGCCGGGCAACGCCGCCAGGCGGCCGGCCATGAAATCCTTGAAGGACGACCCGGCGACGTCGAGATAGGCCCCGTCCCGGTAGACGAAATACATCGGCACGTCGAGGGCATAGTCGACGTAACGCTCGAAACTCATGCCCTCTTCGAAGACGAAGGGCAAAATGCCCGTCCGGTCGCGATCGGTATCGGTCCAGATGTGGCTGCGATGGGACAACAGGCCGGACGGCTTGCCTTCGACGAAGGGAGAATTGGCCCACAGCGCCGTCGCCACCGGCTGCAGGGCCAGGGCGACCCGGAATTTGCGGACCATGTCGGCTTCCGAGCCGAAATCAAGATTGACCTGCACGGTACAGGTGCGCAGCATCATGTCGAGGCCCAACTGCCCCTTGAGCGGCATATAGCGCCGCATGATGGCGTAGCGGCCCTTGGGCATCCACGGGATGTCGTCGCGCCGCCACTTCGGATTGAAGCCGAGGCCGAGAAAACCGACGTTCAGCCTGGTGCCGATCTCCTTGACCTGCTTCAGATGGTCGTTCACCTCGCGACAGATCAGATGAACCGTTTCCAGCGGCGCGCCGGACAATTCCACCTGGCCGCCGGGCTCCAGGGTGACGCTGGCGCCGTCCTTGAGCAGGGCGATGACATGGCCGCCCTCTTCGACCGGTTGCCAGCCGAACGCCTGCAATCCCTCCAGCACCGCCCGGATGCCGCGCGGACCGTCATAAGGCAGCGGACGCAGATCATCGCACTGGAAGGCGAATTTCTCGTGTTCGGTGCCGATGCGCCAGGCTTCGACCGGCTTACAGCCGTCGGCCAGATATTCGACGAGTTGCGCCTTGCTGGTGACGGACTCGCCGCTTGGCTGTGCGGGGGCAGACATGGGGATGGCTTATCCTTGCGATTTTGGAGAATCAGGAACGAACGGTCGGTGGCGTTCGCCAATCGCCGCACAGTGCCTGGAAGCAGGAGAGGGCAGCAATTACAGCGGTATCGGCCCGCAGAATGCGCGGTCCCAATCCGACGGAGGTAGCAAACGACAGTGCACGCAACCCGTCAAGCTCGGATTTGGAAAACCCGCCTTCCGGTCCGACCAGGACCGCGGCCGGACCGCAGAATCCGGCGGCCAAGGCGGCGGCGATCGGCACGCCGCCGCCTGCCTCGTCCAACAAGACGAGCCGCCGCCCGGACGGCCAGGCGGCCAGCACGGACTCCAACGGCTGGGCGGGATGCACCTCGGGGACGCTCAGCCGCTCGCATTGTTCGGCCGCCTCGACGGCGATCAAGCGCAGGCGATCCTCGTTGACCCGGGTCATCGCCGTATGCCGGGTAAACACCGGCCACAGGGCGGAGACCCCCAATTCGGTGGCTTTTTCCGCGATGACATCGATCCGCGCCCGCTTGACCGGGGCGAACAGCAGCCAGAGGTCGGGCTCCGCCGCCTGCGGCCGCAACGGCCTTTCCAGCGACAAAACCACGGTGCGTTTGGCGGCTTCGCCGATCCGCGACAGCCATTCCCCGTCGCGGCCGTTGAACAAGGCGACTTCGGCGCCGGCTTGCGCCCGCATGACGTGCAGCAGATAGTGGGCCTGTTTCTGGTCGAGGCAAAGCCTGTCGCCTTCGACCAGAGGCGAATCGACGAACAGGCGAAGTTTCGGTGATATATCCATTCCGGCCTTTGCACTCCGCGAGAGGGCCCCTAATGTATAGGGTCATGAAGACAAGCTCTACATTGCTCGGAGATATTCCCGTCGACGATTGGATCGATCGCCTGTCGCCGCTGTCGTTGCGTCCCTATCTGCGGCTGATGCGGCTCGATCGCCCCATCGGCACCTGGCTGCTGCTGCTGCCCGGATGGTGGAGCATCGCGCTGGCCGCCCAGGGCTGGCCCGATCTGCGCCTGCTGATCCTGTTCGGGGTCGGCGCCGTGGTGATGCGCGGCGCCGGCTGCACGTTCAACGACATCGTCGACCGCGAATTCGACGGACAGGTCGCCCGCACCGCGGCGCGCCCCATTCCGTCCGGCGCCGTCAGTCCCTTCCAGGCCTCCCTGTTCCTCGCCCTGCAGCTGGTCGCCGGCCTGGCCATCCTGCTGCAATTCAACCGGATGTCGGTGATTCTGGGCGCCGCCTCGCTGCTTCTGGTCTTCACCTATCCCTTCATGAAGCGCGTCACCTATTGGCCGCAAGCCTGGCTGGGGCTGACCTTCAACTGGGGCGCCCTGCTCGGCTGGGCGACGGCCGGCGGCGGCCTGCAATGGGCCCCCGTTCTGCTTTATATCGGCGGCATCTTCTGGACCTTGGGCTACGACACCATCTATGCCCATCAGGACAAGCAGGACGACGCCCTGATCGGCGTCCGTTCGACGGCGCTGCGCCTGGGAACGGCGACGCCGGGCTGGCTGGTCGCCTTCTATGCCCTGGCCCTGACCCTGTTCGCCGCGGCCGGTTGGGCGGCCGATCTGTCCTGGCCGTTCTATCTGCTGCTGAGCGCCGCCGGCAGCCAGCTGTTTTGCCAGATTCGCACCCTCGACATCGACGATTCGCAGGACTGTCTCGATAAATTCAAGTCGAACCGCATCTTCGGCTGGCTGATGATGATCGCCATCGTCGCCGGAAAACTGATGTGACGGTCGACCCGCAGGCCTTCATCCTTGCCCATACCGTACCGGCCAGTCCCCCCGCCTGTCCCGAGATCACCCTGCATCTGGCCAGCGAAATCACTCCGCTCTGGCTCGCCACCGAAAGCTTCCTGCAGGGGAACAACCTGCCGCCGCCCTACTGGGCCTTTCCCTGGGTGGGCGGCCAGGCCCTGTCCCGCCATGTGCTCGATACGCCGCGGCTGGTGCGGGGCAAGCGCGTCCTCGACTTCGCCGCCGGCTGCGGCATGACGGCGATCGCCGCCGCCATGCGGGGGGCGAAGACCAGCCAGGCCGCCGAAATCGACCCGGTCGCCGCCGCCGCCATCGCCCTGAACGCCGAGATCAACGGTGTCGCCGTCGAGGTCCTGCAGGGCGACGTGCTCGCCCGGCCCGATTGTCCCTGGGACGTCGTCCTGGCCGGCGACGTCTGCTACGAACGGCCGATGGCCGAGGCGGTCTTCGCCTGGTTGCGCCGTTGCGCCGCGGCCGGCGCCGAGGTGCTGCTGGCCGACCCCGGCCGGGCGTATCTTCCGCGGACGGGCCTGATGAAGGTGGCGGCCTTCACCATCGCCTGCAGCCTGGAATTGGAAGATCGGGTCAGCCGCGACGCCGCCGTCTATCAGATCGTCGGCTAGCGGGGCAGGTCATTTAAAATGATCCTGTCCCACCAGGCTCGATGCGATGCCTTCGGCTTCGGAAGGCGCAAGCGCCACTCGCGCATTCCGCTCTCTCCCCGCCTCTTCAGAACCCCTTTTCGGACAAAACTGACGCCGCTATGGACAATGCCCTGGAAAACCGTCTCATCGCCCTGGAAATCCGCATGGCCCATCACGAACGGACGATCGACGAGATGTCCGACGTGCTGGCCGACCAGCAGCGCACCATCGATCTTCTGACCGCGCAGATGCGCCGCCTGCGCGATCGCATGCAGGACGTCGAAAGCGGTTTCGACCGCTCCCCGCAGGACGACAAGCCGCCGCCGCACTATTAGGGCCCGTTAAGCAATAATCGCGTCATTGCGCGTTCCGCACCGGCCGGCGGCCGACCCGCCCTGAATGAAAAGGAAAAGTGGCACCGGCGTCCCTGCCGGTGCCACTCACGCTTTTCTTCTTAAGCGCAAGCGAAGCAATCCAGCAACAAGGGGGCGGCCCCTGGATTGCCGCGCCTTCGCATCGCGTTGACGGACCTGGAAACAGTGCGGTTAACTTTTACCGGGCCCTTAGATGATCCGCGCCATCCGCGGATCAATTGTGCTACGCTGACGCCGCCCTTCCCTTAATCCGTTAAGGCCGGCCATGTTCCAGCAATTCTTCCTGGCGCTCCGCGAGGCCCGCGTGCCGGTTTCGCTCACCGAATATCTGACGCTGCTGGAAGCGGTGGCGCGCGGGGCGGCCGGCTTTTCCCCCGAACAATTCTATTATCTGTCGCGCGCCTGCCTGGTGAAGGACGAGCGTCATATCGACAAATTCGACCGTGTCTTCGCCCAAAACTTTCATGGCCTGGGCGGCGACGACCCCGCCGCGCCCGATCTTGAAGCGACCATTCCCGGCGACTGGCTGAAAGCCTTGGCCGAGCGGCTGCTCAGCCCCGAGGAAAAGGAAAAGATCCAGGCTCTCGGCGGTTTCGAAGCCTTGATCGAGACCTTGCTGCGACGCATCCGCGAACAGACCGGCGCGCACCACGGCGGCGGCAAATGGATCGGCACCGGCGGCACCTCGCCGTTCGGCGCCATGGGCTATCATCCCGAAGGCGTGCGGATCGGCCAGCCGGAATCGCGGCATCGCAGGGCGGCCAAGGTATGGGACCGCCGCGACTTCAGGAATTTCGACGACGGCATCGAACTGAACACGCGCGGCTTCAAGATGGCGTTGCGCCGGCTCAGGCGCTTTGCCCGCCAGGGCGCGGCCGACGAACTCGATCTCGGCGGCACCATCCACGCCACCGCGGCCAGGGGCGGGCTGCTCGATCTCAAGATGGTGCCCGAGCGGCACAACGCCGTAAAAATTCTTCTGCTGCTCGACAGCGGCGGCTCGATGGACGACCACGTCGCCCTTTGCGAACGGCTTTTCTCGGCGGCCTGCGCCGAATTCAAGCATCTGGAGCATTTCTATTTCCACAATTGCGTCTATGACGCCCTCTGGCGCGACGCCGGCCGCCGCCGCCGCGACGAAATGCCCCTGCATCGCCTGCTCAATACCTATGGCGCGGACTACCGCCTGATCATCGTCGGCGACGCGACGATGAGCCCTTATGAATTGACCGAGCCCGGAGGCGCCTTGGACTCGTGGAACGCCCTGCCGGGCGCCGCCTGCCTGCAACGCCTGCTGGAGGGGTATCCCCACGCCGTATGGCTCAATCCCCTGCCGGAAATCTCCTGGCGTTGGAACGGCTCGATCGAAATGATCCAGCGCCTGATGGGCGGACGCATGTATTCGTTGACGTTGGAGGGGCTGGACAACGCGATGCGGAGTCTGTCGCATTGAGGACTTGACGCGAAACAATCGCGTCAAGTCCTCAAGCGCCGCTCGGCGGTGGCGGTCAGCCGACCGCCTTCTTCAAATTCTCGTCGAGTTTGTCGAGAAATCCGGTGGTCGTCAGCCAGGGTTGTTCGGGGCCGATCAGAATGGCCAAATCCTTGGTCATGAATCCCTGCTCGACCGTTTCGACGCAGACCCGTTCCAGGGCCTCGGCGAAGCTCGCCACCGCGGGCGTCCCGTCGAATTTGGCGCGATAGAGCAGGCCGCGCGTCCAGGCGAAGATCGAGGCGATCGGATTGGTCGAGGTTTCCTTGCCCTTCTGATGCTCGCGGTAATGCCGGGTCACCGTTCCATGCGCCGCCTCGGCCTCGACCGTCCTGCCGTCGGGGGAGAACAGCACCGAGGTCATCAGCCCGAGCGAGCCGAAGCCCTGGGCCACCGTATCCGACTGCAAGTCGCCGTCGTAATTCTTGCAGGCCCAGACGAATTCGCCGGACCATTTCAGCGCCGAGGCCACCATGTCGTCGATCAGGCGATGTTCGTAGGTGATGCCCAGTTTGTCGAAATCGG
>JAATGN010000460.1 GCA_015654615.1 Rhodospirillales bacterium | reverse complement strand
GAGCCTCCTGGGTGAAAATGCCGTCACTGCGAGCGCAGCGAAGCAGTCCAGGACAGCCTGGCACTCTGGATTGCCGCGTCGCTTCGCTCCTCGCAATGACGGCGTTTTCTTGTTAGTTCGCCACCGACCGCGCGCGGCCGAGGGATCCTGGATTGCTTCGCTGATTGCCGGGAAGAAAAGAGTCAGTGGCACCGGCCTCCGTGCCGGTGTCCGCCGCTGCGCGGCGGAGTCTTTTCCACCGGCGGGGACGCCGGTGCCACTCTTCCTTTTCATTCAGGGCGGGGCGGCCGGCGGCCGGTGCGGAACGCGCCAGGACGCGGCAACAGGCGAAGCCGGCATTTCCGAACAAGCCCTGCTGATTGTCGGTCCGGCGCCCCTTTTCCGGCGGCCGGCATCACCCCCACCCAACCCTCCCCCATCGAGGGGGAGGGCTCTTTCCCACGTGCCCCCTTCCCATCACCAGACCTCCATGGAGACCCGTCGATGAAGACCGTGGTTATCGCGGGCTATGCCCGTTCGCCGTTCGCGCCGTCCAAGAAGGGCGAGTTGGCCCGTGTTCGTCCCGACGAACTGGCCGCCCAGGTGGTGCGCGAGCTGGTCCGCCGCAGCGGCGTGACGCCCGAGGATATCGAGGATCTGATCCTCGGCTGCGCCTTTCCCGAAGGCGAGCAGGGGCTCAACATGGCCCGCCTGGTCGTCCTGCTGGCCGATCTGCCGCTCTCGGTGGGCGGCGTCACCGTCAACCGCTTCTGCGGCTCGTCGATGCAATCGGTGCACAGCGCGGCCGGAGCCATCCAGATGGGGGCCGGCGAGGTCTTCCTCTGCGCCGGGGTCGAGAGCATGACCCGGGTGCCGATGATGGGCTACAATCCGCTGCCCCACCCCGGTCTGCACGCCAAACGGGCCGATGCCTATATCGGCATGGGCGACACCGCCGAGAACGTCGCCAGGCAATGGGGCATTTCGCGCGACGAGCAGGAAAGCTTCGCCGTCCGCAGCCATCAGAAGGCGGCGGCGGCCCAGGCCGAGGGCCGTTTCAAGGACGAGATCGTCGCCATCGCGCAAGGGTCCGTCAGCATCGATCGCGACGGCTGCATCCGCCCCGAGACCACGGCGGCCGGCCTCGCCGACCTGAAGCCGGCCTTCGACCAGGCGGGCACGGTCACCGCCGGCACCGCCTCGCCGCTGACCGACGGGGCGGCGGCGGTGCTGGTCTGCAGCCTCGATTATGCGGAAAAGCACGGGCTGACCCCCTTGGCCAAGATCCGCAGCATCGCGGTCGCCGGTTGTTCGCCCGACATCATGGGGATCGGTCCGGTCAAGGCCAGCGGCAAGGCCCTCGAGCGGGCCGGGGTGGAGGTCGGCCAGTTGGACGTGGTCGAACTGAACGAAGCCTTCGCCTCGCAGTCCCTGGCCTGCATCCGGGATCTCGGCCTGGCCGAGGACAAGGTCAATCTGGACGGCGGGGCCATCGCCATCGGCCATCCGCTGGGCGCCACCGGGGCCCGCATCGTCGGCAAGGCGGCCGCGCTGCTGAAACGCACCGGCGGGCGCTACGCTCTGGCCACCCAATGCATCGGCGGCGGCCAGGGCATCGCCACCCTTCTGGAGGCCGTGTGATGTCGGATATTCGCAAAGTCGCGGTGGTCGGCGCCGGGGTGATGGGGGCCGGCATCGCCGCCCAGGTCGCCAATGCCGGGGTGCCGGTGGTGCTGCTCGATATCGTCAGGCAAGGTGCCGGCAACCGCAGCGCCATCGCCGAAGAAGCCGTCGCGGCGATGCTGAAGGCCGATCCGGCTCCCCTGATGAGCAAGGCGGCGGCCAGACTGATCTCCACCGGCAATACCGAGGATCACCTGGGGCTGCTGGCCGATTGCGACTGGATCGTCGAGGCGGTGATCGAACGTCCCGATATCAAGCAGGCGCTTTACCGCAAGATCGACACGGTGCGCAAGGCGGGTTCGGTGGTGTCGTCGAACACCTCGACCATCCCGCTCGCCACCCTGACGGCCGGCCTGCCGGAGGATTTCGCGCGGGATTTCTGCGTCACCCATTTCTTCAATCCGCCGCGCTACATGCGTCTGCTCGAAGTGGTGCAGGGCGAGGCGACCCGTCCCGAGGCCATTGCCGCGGTCGGCCGCTTCGCCGATATCGCGCTCGGCAAGAGCGTCGTTCTCGCCAAGGACCGCCCCGGCTTCATCGCCAACCGCCTGGGCGTCTTCTGGATCCAATGCGCGGTGGCCGAGGCCTTCGACCAGGGCCTGGCGGTGGAAGAGGTCGACGCGGTGATCGGCAAGCCGATGGGCATTCCGAAGACCGGCGTCTTCGGCCTGATCGACCTGGTCGGGCTCGACCTGATGCCGCATGTGATGGACAGCATGATCGGTCTGCTGCCGGCCGATGATCCGCTGCAGACCATCCACCGCCGGCAGCCCTTGGTCGAAAAGATGATTTCCGAGGGTTATACCGGGCGCAAGGGCAAGGGCGGCTTCTATCGGCTCAACCGGGCCGGCGGCGGCAAGGTCAAGGAGGTCGTCTCGCTGGCCAGCGGCGACTATCGTCCGCAGATCAAGCCCGATCTCGAGGCGCTCGGCGCCACCAGGGGCGATCTCAAGGCGCTGCTGGCCTATCCCGACAAGATCGGCCGCTATGCCCTGCGCGTGCTGGGGCAGACCTTGGCCTATGCGGCTGCGCTGGTGCCGGAAGCGGCCGACGACGTCGCGGCGATCGATGAGGCGATGCGGCTCGGCTACAATTGGAAGTGGGGGCCCTTCGAACTGATCGACCAGTTGGGCGCCGCCTGGCTGGCGGAGCATCTGGCCGCCGAGGGACTGCCGGTGCCGCCGCTGCTGTCGTTGGCCGGCCAGCGGAGCTTCTACCGGGTCGAAGCGGGAAAGCGGCAATATCTCGGCACCGACGGCGCCTATCACGACATCCATCGGCCGGAGGGGGTTCTGCTGTTGGCCGATCTCAAGCTCGACCGCCAGCCGATCCTGAAAAACGGCTCGGCGGCGCTGTGGGACATCGGCGACGGCGTCGCCTGCTTCGAATTCACCAGCAAGATGAACGCCCTCGATTCCGACACCATGGCTTTGCTGGGCAAGAGCCTCAAGACCGTGGGCAGGCAGTTCAAGGCGCTGGTCGTCTACAACGAGGGCGGCAATTTCTCGGCCGGGGCCAATCTCGGCCTGGCCCTCTTTGCCGCCAATATCGCCGCCTGGGAACAGATCGAGCAACTGGTGGCGGCCGGGCAGGAGACCTATCGCGCCCTGAAATACGCCCCCTTCCCGGTGGTCGGGGCGCCGTCCGGCCTGGCGCTCGGCGGCGGCTGCGAGATCCTGCTGCATTGCGACGCCGTCCAGGCCCATGCCGAGACCTATGTCGGCCTGGTCGAGTGCGGCGTCGGATTGGTGCCGGCCTGGGGCGGCTGCAAGGAAATGCTGGCCCGCTGGAGCGCCCCCGGCCGTCTGCCCAACGGGCCGATGCCGGCGATCGCCAAGGTTTTCGAGACGGTGAGCACGGCGACGGTGGCCAAATCGGCGGCCGAGGCCAAGGAGCTTCTGTTCCTTCGGCCCACCGACGGCATCACGATGAACCGCTATCGGCTGCTGGCCGACGCCAAGGCCAAGGCCCTGGAACTGGCCGAAGACTATGTGCCGCCGCCGCCGCCCGAATTGACGCTGCCGGGCGAATCGGCCCGGGTCGGCCTGCAGATGGCGGCCGAGGGGTTCCACCGCCGCGGCCTCGCCACCAGGCATGACCTGGTGGTGGCCGGGGCCCTGGCCGCCGTGCTGTCGGGCAATGGCGCCGACATCACCAAAGCGGTGACGGAGGACGACCTGCTGGAGCTGGAACGCCGCCAGTTCATGCGCCTGCTCCGCCATCCGGCCACCCTGGCGCGCATCGAAAGCGTCCTGGAAACCGGCAAACCGCTGCGGAACTGACCTGCTCTCTTCCGTCATGCCCGGGCTTGACCCGGGCATCCATGGACTCCCGGGTCAAGCCCGGGGGTGACGATAGGTAAAGGAATAATGTCATGCCCAGCTATCAGGCTCCGCTCCGCGACATGCGCTTTGTCCTCTACGAACTGCATCAAGGCGACGGCCTGGCCGCCTTGTCCGGTTTCGAGGATTTTACCCGCGACATCATCGATCCGGTCCTCGACGAAGCCGCCAAGGTCTGCCAGGAGGTGCTGGCCCCCTTGAATCGCCCCGGCGACGAGGAGGGCTGCCATCTGGAGAACGGCGTGGTCCGCACGCCGGCCGGCTTCAAGGCGGCCTATCGTCTGTTCCAGGAGGGCGGCTGGACCGGCATCGCCTGCGATCAGGCCTATGGCGGCCAGGGGCTGCCGAAGTCGGTCAACGCCCTGGTCGAAGAAATGATCTGCTCGTCCAATCTGTCCTTCGGCATGTATCCGGGCCTGTCGCACGGCGCCTATCTGGCGCTGCACGCGCACGGCTCGGACGAATTGAAGGAGCGCTATCTGCCGAAGATCGTCGATGGGACCTGGGCCGGGACCATGTGCCTGACCGAGCCGCAGTGCGGCACCGACCTCGGTCTCTGCCGGACCAAGGCGATTCCCCAAGGCGACGGCAGCTACAGGATCACCGGCACCAAGATCTTCATCTCGGCCGGCGAGCACGATCTGACCGAAAACATCATCCATCTGGTGCTGGCCCGCCTGCCCGACGCCCCGAAGGGCGTCAAGGGCATCAGCCTGTTCGTCGTGCCGAAGCGGCTGGTCAGGGAAGACGGCAGCTCCGGGGCGTCGAACGGCGTCACCTGCGGCTCGATCGAACACAAGATGGGCATCAAGGGTTCGGCCACCTGCGTCTTGAACTTCGACGACGCCACCGGCTGGCTGGTCGGCGAGCCGCACAAAGGCATGCGCGGCATGTTCACCATGATGAACACCGAACGCCTGGCGGTGGGCAACCAGGGACTGGGGCTGGCCGAGGCCTCCTATCAGGGCGCCGTCGCCTATGCCCGCGAGCGGCTGCAGGGCCGTTCGCTGTCGGGAGCCAAGCATCCCGACAAGCCGGCCGACCCGATCATCGTGCATCCGGACGTCCGCCGGATGCTGCTGACCATGCGGGCCACCACCGAAGGCTGCCGGGCTCTCGGCGGCTGGGTGGCCCGGGCCCTGGACGTCCAGCACCATGGGGCGGATCCGGAGGCCCGCCAGGAGGCCGAGGAACTGGTGGCCCTGCTGACGCCGGTGATCAAGGCGCTGTTCACCGACCTGGGGTTCGAGGCGGCCAATCTCGGCATGCAGGTGCTGGGCGGCCACGGCTATATCCGCGACAACGGCATGGAACAATATGTCCGCGACGCCCGCATCGCGCAGATCTACGAAGGCACCAACGGCATTCAGGCCCTCGACCTGGTCGGGCGCAAGTTGCCGGCCCATGCCGGACGCTATCTGCGCCGTTTCTTCCATCCGGTGGCCGACCTGATCGCCGCCAAGGTCGAGGACGAACAGCTGGGGCCTTTCGTCCAGCCGTTGGCCAAGGCCTTCGTGCGCTTGCAGCAGGCGACCGGACAGATCGCCCGGGTCGGCCTTGCGAAGCCGGAGGAAGCGGCGGCGGCGGCCAGCGATTACCTGCGCCTGCTGGGATTGGTGGCGGTCGGCTATATGTGGGTGAGGATGGTCGAGGTGGCCTTGCCCAAGGCCGGGACGCCGGACGATTCCGACGGCTTCTACCGGGCCAAGGTCGGCACGGCGCGTTTCTACATGGAGCGGGTGCTGCCGGAGACCGGCGCCCTGTTCTCGGCCATCATGGCCGGCGGCGGCGCGATGATGGATTTCGAGGAGGCGGCGTTCTAGAGCGGCGTGCGTCAAATCTGACGCACGCCGCTCCAGCGGCCATTGAGGCCGCGGCCAAGCGCGCGGGGGCGGGTCGACCGCTTGCGGCGAGGAGAGGATAGTGACGAACACGGACGGACACGGACAACCACGGATTTACACGGATCCGCGCCGCAGGCATGACCCACCGCGTCCAACGGCATATGGCCAAGAGGACGCAAGAATGCCTGCGGCGCTGGTTCCTATCCGTGCCCATCCGTGGTTGTCCGTGTCCGTCCGTGTTGCGCGAAGTCCGCAGATATCCCGAAGCGCATCCATTTTCGCTCTCGCGGGACGGGCTCCCGGTCGCTCCTCGGTGTCGCCATGACCCAATTGATCCGCCTGCTGCGGGTGATCGTCGCCTCCCTGTTCCACCAACGGCTGGGGCCGTTCGACGAAGGGGTGCTGGCTTTCCGGGTGATGCCGGCCGACATCGACATCAATCTGCATATGAACAATGCCCGCTATCTGGCGATGATGGACCTCGGCCGCTGGGATCTGATCCTGCGCAGCGGATTCTGGCGACGTGTCCTCAAGGACAAATTGCAGCCGGTGATCGGCGGCGCCGTCGTCCGCTTCCGCCGGCCGCTGCGGCCGTTCCAGCCGTTCGTCCTGCGCACCCGGCAGATCACCTGGGACGCGCGTTGGCTCTATCTCGAACAGGACATCGAAAGCGGCGGCCGGTTGGCCTGCTCGGCGCAGGTCAGGGTCGCCTTTCTTCGTGCCAACGGCATCGTGCCGCCGGCCATGGTGGCGACATCGATGGGGGCCGGGGCCATCGCGCCGCCGGCGCCGGCCTGGGTGCAAAACTGGCGCGATTTCGACGCCGGATTGGAACAACAGCCGCCTTCGTCCGCGGCAAAGGAGGTCTCATGCGCTCACTGAAGGGGAAGACGCTGTTCATCACCGGGGCCAGCCGGGGCATCGGCAAGGCCATCGCGCTGAGGGCCGCCGCCGACGGCGCCAATATCGTCATCGCCGCCAAGACCACGGAGCCGCATCCCAAGCTGCCGGGGACCATCTTCAGCGCCGCCGAGGAGGTCATCGCGGCCGGCGGCAAGGCGCTGGCCCTGGCCGTCGACATCCGCGACCCCGAGCAGATCGCCCGGGCGGCGGAGCAGGCGGCGGCTGCCTTCGGCGGCATCGATATCCTGGTCAACAATGCCAGCGCCATCACGCTGACCGGCACCTTGGAGACCACGCCGAAGCGCTTCGACCTGATGATGGGCGTCAATATGCGCGGCACCTTCTTCTGCGCCCAGGCCTGCATTCCGCATCTGAGGAAATCGGCCAATCCGCACATCCTGACGATGTCGCCGCCCCTGTCGCTGGAGCCGCGCTGGTTCGGCCCGCATCTGGCCTACACCATGAGCAAGTTCGGCATGAGCATGTGCGTGCTGGGCCTGGCCGAAGAACTCAAGGAGGCCGGCATCGCCGTCAACGCGCTATGGCCGAAGAGCGTCATCGCGACGGCGGCCCTGGCCATGCTGGGCGGCATGGTCAAGCCGGAATTCTGCCGCAAGCCCGATATCGTCGCCGATGCGGCCCATGCCCTGCTGACCCGGCCCAGCCGATCCTGCACGGGCCGCTTCTTGCTCGACGAAGAGATTCTGGCGGAAGAGGGGGTGACGGACTTTTCACCTTACGCGGTCGAACCGGGACGCCCGCTCTTGTCGGATTTGTTTCTTTGAATGACCTCGCTCTCTCCCCAGGCGTCATTGCGAGTTCCGCACCGACCGAGGTCGACCCTGCTGGGTGAAAATGCCGTCACTGCGAGCGCAGCGAAGCAGTCCAGGGTGACACGGTGCCTGCTGGATTGCCGCGTCGCTTCGCTCCTCGCAATGACGGGGAAAGAACCTTTTCTTCCCAGCAAAGCGAAGCAATCCGGGCCGGCCGATGTTCTGGATTGCTTCGTCTGAAGGCCAAGAAGAAGAGAGTCAGTGGCACCGGCACGGAGGCCGGTGAAAAAGACTCCGCCGCGAAGCGGCGGACACCGGCACGGAGGCCGGTGCCACTTTCCTTATTCTTCCAGGGCGAGTCGGCCGCTGGCCGATGCCGAACGCTTTATCAAGGGGGAGGGCTTATAGCGCCTTTCCTTGGCCCGCGTCATATTCCTGGTGATAGCGCTGTATCCGCTCCACCTCGTTCTTCGAGCCGAGGATCACGCCGACCCGCTGGTGCAGGCTTTGGGGTTGCAGATCGAGGACGCGTTCGCGGCCGGTGATGGCGACGCCGCCCGCCTGTTCGACGATGAAGGCCATCGGGTTGGCCTCGTACATCAGGCGCAGCTTGCCGCCCTGCTTGGCGTTCATGGCATCGATGGGATACATGAAGACGCCGCCGCGGCAGAGGATGCGATGCACCTCGGCCACCATCGCGGCCACCCATCGCATGTTGAAATCCTTGCCGCGCGGACCTTCGGCGCCGCTCAGGGCCTCGTCGATATAGCGCTTGACCGGCGGCTCCCAGAAACGCGACCGCGAGGCGTTGATGGCGAATTCGCCGGCGTCCTCGGGAATCCGCATGTTGGGGTGGGTCAGCACGAAGACGCCGATGTTCTGGTCCAGGGTAAAGCCGTTGACGCCATTGCCGGTGGTCAGGACCAGCATGGTCGACGATCCGTAGATGGCATATCCGGCGGCGACCTGCTTGACGCCGGGCTGCAGGAAGGCGTCCGGGTCGCTGCTGCTCACCCCTTCGGGAAGGCGCAGGATCGAGAAGATGCTGCCCACCGCGATATTGATGTCGATGTTCGACGAGCCGTCCAGCGGGTCGAACAGCAGCAGGTAGCGGCCGGCGGCGCCGTGGACGATATGCACGTCCTCCAGCTCTTCCGAGGCCATGGCCGCGTAATTGCCGCTCTGCGCGGTCATATGCAGGAAGATCTCATTGGCCAGCACGTCGAGCTTTTTCTGTTCCTCGCCCTGCACGTTCTCGGTGCCGGCCAGCCCCAGATTGCCGGCCATGGCGCCGCGATTGACCTCGTGCGAAATCATCTTGCAGGTGGTGCGGATGTCGGTGAGCAGGGAGGTGAAGGTGCCCGAACCGCCGCGGCGATGCTGCTCTTCCATCATGAACTGCGACAGGGTGACGCGCTTGTAAGACATATTCCCCCCAGGAACTGCGCTTGATTCGGCCTCGTGGACCGCTTGCGGGGCCGCCGCAAGCGGTGGTTCGGACATCTTTTTCACTTACCTGGATCCGTCGGCGGCGTCGTCCAATTGCGGACGAAGCACATAGGTCTGATAGTCGGTCCTGATCGGCGCCCAGTCGGGATCGGCGAACAGCGGACTGCCGATGACGAAATCGGCCGTCGAGCGCGTCATCGCCAGAACGATGTTGTAGACGGTCGACAGCCGGGTCAGCGCCTTGACGTCGACATCGTGCGGCTGGCTGGTCATCGGATCGATGAAGAAGATCAGGACGTCGAGCTTTCCTTCGGCGATCAGCGCCCCCAATTGCTGGTCGCCGCCCAGCGGGCCCGATTTCAGGCAGGTGATCTGCAGGCTGGGGCATTTCCGCATCAGCAGCTTGCCGGTGGTGCCGGTGGCATAAAGCTGATGGACGGCCAGCTTGTCCTCGTTGATCTTGACCCATTCCGTCAGGTCGGGCTTGCGTCCGTCATGGGCAACCAGCCCGATTCGTTTTCCCCTGCTCATCGACGATCTCGGTCCCCCCAGGAAAGCAGCGATGCGGGAGAATAAGCCCCCCGGCGCGGCGGGACAATCTTTACCCGTATCGGCCGGGCTGCAATGGCCGGCGCCATGGCGTTCGGGCGGTGACAGCCGCGCTCCGAAGCCGTAAAGTCAGCCGATTTTCCAAAAGGGGACGCCGTTCATGAGACTAGGAACACCGCTCAGCCCGTCCGCCTTTCGCGTCATGCTGCTGGGCGCCGGCGAACTGGCCAAGGAGGTCATCATCGCCTTGCAGCGCCTGGGCGTCGAGGTCATCGCGGTGGACCGCTATGCCGACGCGCCGGGCATGCAGGTGGCGCATCGTTCGCATGTGGCGACGATGACCGACGGCGCCGCGCTGCGCCGTCTGGTCGAATTGGAACGGCCGCATCTGGTGGTTCCGGAAATCGAGGCGATCGCCACCGACGCCCTGGTGGCCATCGAGGCCGACGGCCTGGCCGAGGTCATTCCGACGGCGCGGGCCACCCAATTGACGATGAATCGCGAAGGCATCCGCCGCCTGGCCGCCGAGACCCTGGGACTGCCGACCTCGCCTTACGCCTTTGCCGATTCCCTGGAGGACTTGCGCGCCGCGATCGATGGCGGCATCGGCTATCCTTGCCTGATCAAGCCGGTGATGTCCTCTTCGGGCAAGGGCCAAAGCCTGCTGAAAAGCCCCGCCGACGTCGCGGCGGCCTGGGCCTATGCGATGGAGGGCTCGCGGGTCCGGCAGAATCGGGTGATCGTCGAAGGGTTCGTCGATTTCGATTACGAGATCACCCAGCTGACCGTCCGCGCCGTCGGCCCCTCCGGCCAGGTCGAGACATATCTTTGCGCGCCGATCGGCCATATCCAGAAGAACGGCGATTACGTCGTTTCCTGGCAGCCGCAGGCGATGAGCGAAACGGCCCTGGCCCGGGCCCGGGAGATCGCCCGCCGGATTACCGGCGATTTGGGCGGCCGCGGCATCTTCGGCGTGGAATTGTTCGTCAAGGGCGACCAGGTATGGTTTTCCGAGGTCAGCCCGCGGCCGCACGACACCGGACTGGTGACCCTGGCCTCGCAGCGCCTCTCCGAATTCGACCTGCACGCCCGGGCGATTCTCGGTCTGCCGGTGGATACCGCCTTGCGGGCCCCTGGCGCCTCGGCGGTGATCTACGGGGGGCTGGAGGCCAAGGCGATCGCCTTCGAGGGCATCGCCGAGGCAATGGCCGTGCCGGACAGCGATCTCCGCCTGTTCGGCAAACCGGAAAGCTTCGTCAAACGGCGCATGGGAGTGGCGCTGGCCACCGGCGCCGATACCGACGAAGCCTTGCGCCGGGCGAAACAGGCCGCCGGCTTGGTGCGGCCGGTTCTCGGCTGAAACGGGCTTTTTTCAGTGGCGCCTGCCTCCGTGCCGGCGGGAACAAACCTTCACCGCTTCGCGGTGAACGCCGGCACGGAGGCCGGCGCCACCGAAATCAAGTTTGCTCACGGTATTTCGATATCGCCCTCGGACAATTCCTTGCCGGAATGAGCGTCGACTTCGCGCAACTCCACCGGATAGCCCCACAGGCTGTGGATATGATGGAGCGTGCTGTGCAGGGAGGTCGGATCGAGGCGTTGGCCGTCCTGCACGCGGTGTTCGAGAAGAAGCCTGCGATCGCCCTGCAAATTGACGTCGACGATTTCGATCTCGGGATCGATGCGGGCCAATTCGTAGTCGCGCGCCAAGGTGGTGCGGATGTCGCGGTAGCCTTGTTCGTCGTGGATCGCCGTCACCTCGAAATAGGGCTGGTCCTCTTTGCCCTGGAGGGCGATCAATCGGAAATCGCGGATCACCTTGGGGCTGAGGAACTGCAGGAGGAAGCTTTCGTCGCGGTACTGCGCCCAGACGTCGCGCAAGGTTCCCATGGGGTCGCCGTTGCCGGCGATCTCGGGAAACCAGGCGCGGTCCTCGGCGGAAGGCTCGGTGCAGACCCGCTGAATATCGCGCATGACGGCGAACCCGAGGGCATAGGGGTTCAGTCCGCTGAAGCGGCGGTCGTCGAAGGCCGGCTGAAAAGCCACCGAGGTGTGGGCGTGGATGAATTCGAGGAAGGCGCCGTCGTCGATCATCCGCCGCTCGTGCAGGCGGTTCATGATCTCGTAATGAACGAAGGTGGCGCAGCCCTCGTTCATCAGCTTGGTTTGCCGCTGTGGATAGAAATACTGGGCCAGATTGCGGACGATTCTCAAGATCTCGCGTTCCCAGCCGAGCAGGACCGGAGAATTCTTTTCGAGGAAATAGAGGAGATTTTCCTCCGGCAGCTCGATGGGGAGGCGGCGATCTTCCGGCGACAGCCGCTCCTCTTCCGGAGCGTCGCCCTGCTTCAGTCCGGGAATCGTCGTCCACAGCGGATTCCAGGTGGATTCCACATAATTCCGACGCTCCTTCTCCCGGGCCAATTCCTCGGCCAGGCTGCGCCGCGGGCGCCGGGTATAGCGGTTGACTCCCTGCATCTGCAGGGCGTGGGCGGCGTCGAGAATCCGTTCGACCGCTTCGATGCCGTGACGTTCCTCGCAACCGGCGATGAAATCGCGCGCGAAGGTCAGGTAATCCAGGATGGCGGCCGAATCCGTCCATTGGCGGAACAGATTGTTGTTCTTGAAGAAATGGTTGTGGCCGAAGGCGGCATGGGCGAGGACCAGCGTCTGCATGGTCATGGAGTTTTCCTCCATGATATAGCAGATGCAGGGATTGGAATTGATGACGATCTCATAGGCCAGTCCCTGATAGCCCTTGCGATAGAGCGCTTCGTCACGGACCACCCGTTTGCCGAAGGACCAGTGCCGGTACAGGATCGGCAGGCCGATCGAGGCATAGGCATCGAGCATCTGTTCCGAAGTGATGACCTCGACCTGGGTCGGATAGACGTCGAGGCCGAGGTCGCCCAGCGCGATTTCGGCGACCGCGTCGTGAGCCCGCTTCAGCTTGTCGAAATTCCATTCACGGCCTTCGAAGAGCAGGGACATGGGCATGAACCTCTTCTAACTGACGCCGCTGCGCGAGAACAACTCGTGGAAGACGCCGAAGATCTGGGTGGCCGAATTGGCCCGGCGCATGGCCAGGGGCACCACCGATCCGGGCAGGGCCTCATAGGTCCGCCACAACTCGCTGCTGCCCGGGCGTTCCTCCCAACTGTTGGCCGGCGGGTCGTCCACTTCGAGATAGGCGAAATACTGGCAGGCGGGCAGCAGTTTGGCGTTCATCGCGGCGAGGACGCGATTGCGGTCCGAGGACAGATTGTCTCCATCCGACGCCTGGGCGACATAGATGTTCCAATTGTCGATCGGGTAGCGTTCGTCGATGATGCGGCCCGCCGCCTCCAGCGCGCTCGACACCACGGTGCCGCCGGTTTCCCGCGATGTGAAGAAGGTGTCCTCGTCGACTTCCTTGGCCTCGTCGGTATGGCGGATGAAGACGACGTCCACCGCCTCGTAGCGGCGCTGCAGGAACAGATAGAGCAGCATGAAGAAACGCTTGGCCAGATCCTTCATATGCTCGTTCATCGAACCCGAAACATCCATCAGGCAGAACATCACGGCCTGGGCGATGGGAACCGGCCGGGGCTCGAATCTCCGATAGCGCACGTCGACCGGGTCGACCCAGGGAATGGTTCGCCGTCGTCGCTGCAGGCGGGCGATTTCTTCCTTGAAGCGGGCGGCGGTCTCGGAATCGCCGGCGGCTTCGGCGTCGGCCAGAAGGGCCTCGAGCTCGGCCAGGGTATCGTCGGTCGGCCGGCCCAGGGCCAGGCGGCGGGCCATGCTGTTGCGCATGGTGCGGACCACGTCGAGGCTTTGCGGGCCGCCGGAAATGCTGTAGCCGGCGCGGGCCGGCACGGCGGCCGACGACGATTTGAGCCGCCGCTTGACCATGTCCGGCAGTTCGAGGTCTTCGAAGAAGATATCGAGGAATTCCTTCCGGCTTAAGGTGAAGGTGAACTGATCCTCGCCTTCGCCGGAGTCGGCGGCTTCGCGCCCCTGGCCTTCGCCGCTGCCCGGCCGGGGAAGGCGGTCGCCCTTGACCAGCTTCTGGTTGCCCGGCCAAACGATGTCATGGGTGCCGCCCATCCCCTTGCGGAAGGTCGGCTCGCCGATGCCTTCCACCGGCACCGACACCGATTTGTCGGCATCGATTTCGGTGACGCTGCGTCCGGCGATCGATTGCGCGACGGCCTTCCTCACCTGTGCCTTGAGCCGCCGCAGCAGCCGCTGGCGATTGGGGAGGCTCTTGCCTTTCGGGTTGAGCCGGCGGTCGATGATGTTCAAGCCGGTTCTCCCCGATGGTTTGAACGCATGTCCGTCATCCCGCCTTGTCGACCCGCATATACCACTCGACGAGCCGGCGAACCTGTCGCTCGGTATAACCGCGCGACACCATCCGTTCGACGAAGTCGTGATGCTTCTTCTCGGTGTCGCCGTCCTGCTTGGTCCCGAAACTGATCACCGGCAGCAGATCCTCGGCCTGGCTGAACATCCGTTTCTCGATGACGCTCCTGATTTTTTCATAGGAGGTCCAGGACGGCGTCTGTCCGCCGTGGGCGGCGCGGGCCCGCAGGACGAATTTCACCACCTCGTTGCGGAAGTCCCGCGGATTGGCGATGCCGGCCGGCTTTTCGGTCTTCGACAGTTCCTGGTCGAGCAGGGCCCGGTTCATCATTTGGCCGGTGTCGGGATCCTTGAAGTCCTGGTCCTCGATCCAGGCGTCGGCATAGGCGATATAGCGTTCGAACAGGTTCTGGCCGTAGTCCGAATAGGATTCGAGATAGGCTTTTTGAATCTCATTGCCGATCAGTTCGGCATATTTCGGCGCCAGCAGCCCCTTGATGAAATCGAGCAGCCTTTTCTCGGTGTCCTCGGGGAACTGCTCGCGATGGATCGCCTGTTCGAGAACATACATCAGATGGACCGGATCGGCGGCGATTTCCAGGCTGTCGTAGTTGAAGGTCTGCGACAGCACCTTGAAGGAAAACCGCGTCGACACGCCTTCCATGCCTTCGTCGAGGCCGGCCGCGTCGCGGTATTCCTGAACGGTGCGGCCCTTCGGATCAGTCTCCTTGAGATTTTCGCCGTCATAAGCGCGCAATTTGCTCATCGGCATCGAATTCTCATGGTCCTTGAGGCGCGACAGCACGGCGAACTGGGCCAGCATCTCCAGGGTCCCGGGGGCGCAGGGCGCCTCGGCGAGGTCGCTCGAGCGCAACAGCTTGGCGTAGATCTTGGTTTCCTCGGACGCCCTCAGGCAATAAGGCACCTTGATCACGCAAATGCGGTCGATGAAGGCCTCGTTGTTGCGGTTGTTCTTGAAGCTCAGCCACTCGCTTTCGTTGGAATGGGCGAGGATGATGCCCTGGAAGGGCATGCCGCCGATATTCTCGGTGCCCACGTAATTCCCCTCCTGCGTCGCCGTCAGCAGGGGATGCAGCATCTTGATCGGCGCCTTGAACATCTCGACGAATTCGAGAATGCCCTGGTTGGCCCGATTGAGCCCGCCGGAGAAGCTGTAGGCGTCGGCGTCGTTCTGGCTGTGGGTCTCCAGCTTGCGGATGTCGACCTTGCCGACCAGGCTCGAGATGTCCTGATTGTTCTCGTCGCCCGGCTCGGTCTTGGCGATGCCGATCTGGCGCAAACGCGACGGGGTCAGCCGGACCACATTGAATTTCCGCAGATCGCCGCCGAACTCGTCCAGGCGCTTGACGGCCCAGGGCGACATGATGCCGGTCAGGCGGCGCTTCGGAATGCCGTAGGCGTCCTCGAGCTGTTCCCCCATCACCTCGGGGTCGAACAGGCCCAGCGGGCTTTCGAAGATCGGGCTGATCTCGTTGCCGGCCTTCAGGACATAGATGGGGTGGCTTTCCATCAGGAATTTCAGGCGTTCGGCCAGCGAGGACTTGCCGCCGCCCACCGGCCCCAACAGATAAAGGATCTGTTTGCGTTCCTCCAGGCCCTGCGCCGCATGGCGGAAGAAGCCGACGATGCGTTCGATGGTGTCTTCCATCCCGTAGAATTCGGCGAAGGCGGGGTAGATCTTGATGGTCCGGTTCAGGAAGATGCGGGAAAGCCGGGAATCCTTCGCGGTGTCGATGATCTCCGGCTCGCCGATGGCCGCCAGCATCCGCTCATGGGCCGAAGCGAAGACCATGGGATCCTTGCGGCAAAGGTCGAGATAAGCTCCAAGCGAGAGTTCCACCTCGCGGCGGGTCTCGTAACGATCGGCGAATGTCTGAAAAAGGTCAGCGCTCATGCGGTTCTCCGGGCAAACGGGTCAGCCCGCTTCACTTTTCCCCAAGCGGTGGACTCGGATAGACAAGCGTTATCAGGGTATTCTTCTTCCTTTCCGCGAAGACTCTGCGGACCTGGCGGCGATCGGCGTTCGCGTACCGGAGGGATAGGGGCCTCCCTTGGTCCGCAGAACTCAGGAAAACAGAAGAATGCCATTGGATAAATTTGGTTATGGCAAGACGAGGCTTCAATGGATCGGACGAGCGATAACGCTTTCTTTTTATTTCGCTCTTCCGGGCGGGGCCGCTGCCGCGCTTGATTGAGGCGGCAATGGGCCCGGGCGTCCGGCAACGGACGGTTCCGATGCCGGACGCGGTGAATCGCTTGACTCCTTCCGATCCTCCGGCGTACAAACCCAGCCTCTCAGGGATCTGAGACGCCGTTTGCCTCCTTAGGAGGCCGGCCGGTCCGCGAAGACTCGCGCACCGGCCCGTTTTCGTTTGGCCGGATGGCGCCGGTGCGTTTTGAGGATTTGGTCGGCGATCGATGTTCGAGAGTCTGAGTTCACGTCTGGGTGAAGTCTTCGAGCGGTTGAAGCGGCGCGGCGCGCTGTCCGAGACCGACGTCGCGGAGGCTTTGCGCGAGGTCCGCGTGGCTCTGCTCGAAGCCGACGTGGCGCTGCCCGTCGTCAAGGACTTCATCGCGACGGTCAAGGAGCGCGCCGTCGGCCAGGAGGTGGTGCGCAGCGTCACCCCCGGCCAGATGGTGGTGAAGATCGTCCATGACTGCCTGACCGAGACCCTGGGCGCGGCCGAAGAGATCAATCTGCTCGCCACCCCGCCGGTTCCGATTCTGATGGTCGGCCTGCAGGGTTCGGGCAAGACCACGACCTCGGCCAAGATCGCGCTTCGCCTCAAGACCCTGGACAAGAAAAAGGTTCTGCTGGCCTCGCTCGACATCTATCGTCCGGCCGCCCAGCAGCAATTGGAAATCCTGGCGCGCCAGGCCGACGTCGGTTCGCTTCCCGTCCTGATGGGCGAAAAGCCGGTGGCCATCGCCAGGCGGGCCATGGAGACGGGCCGCCGCGAGGGTTATGACGTGGTGATCCTCGACACCGCCGGCCGCCTGCATATCGACGATGTGCTGATGGCCGAGGTGGCCGAGGTCCGCGATGCCGTGAAACCGGCGGAGACCCTGCTGGTGGTCGATGCGATGACCGGCCAGGACGCGGTCAATCTGGCCCGGGAATTCAATCAGAAGATCGGCGTGAGCGGCCTGGTGCTGACCCGCGTCGACGGCGACGCCCGGGGCGGCGCGGCGCTGTCCATGCGCGCGGTGACCGGCCGGCCGATCAAATTCTTAGGGGCCGGCGAAAAGCTCGACGCGCTGGAGGTCTTTCATCCCGACCGGGTGGCGGGACGCATTCTCGGCATGGGCGACGTGGTGTCGCTGGTCGAAAAGGCGATCGGCAGCTTCGAAGAGGACGAGGCGGAAAAGCTGGCGGCCAAGATGGCCAAGGGCAAGTTCGATCTCGACGACATGGCCTCGCAGTTTCGCCAGGTCAAGAAGATGGGCGATCTGAAGGGCATCATCGGCATGCTGCCGGGCATCGGCAAGATCAAGAAGCAGATCGACGACGCCAAGATCGACAACAAGATGATCGATCGCCAGGAGGCCATCATCCTGTCGATGACCAAGGGCGAGCGGAAGAATCCCGACCTGATCAAGGCCAGCCGCAAGCGGCGGATCGCCGCCGGCGCCGGCGTTTCGGTCCAGGACGTCAACAAGCTGCTGAAGCAATTCCAGCAGATGGCCGACATGATGAAGAAGGTCAGCAAGATGGGCCAGAAG
This sequence comes from Rhodospirillales bacterium, assembly GCA_015654615.1. Lineage (GTDB taxonomy): Bacteria > Pseudomonadota > Alphaproteobacteria > Rhodospirillales > Magnetospirillaceae > Telmatospirillum. The sequence goes on along the minus strand of JAATGN010000460.1, from coordinate 5,715 downwards.
GGCCTGATGCGCCACGGCCTGCCCGGCCTGTTCCCGCCCGGCGGCGGAAAGTTCGGCCGATGATCGACCATCTCTCCCTGGCGGTTGCCGACTATGCGGTGTCGCGCCGTTTCTACGACGCCGCGCTGGCCCCGCTCGGCTACCGGCCGATCATGGAATTCGGCCAGGGCGCCGGTTATGGCGAAGCCCATCATCCGTCGTTCTGGATCGCCGGGGACGGCGATCCGGCCGAGCAGGTCGGCCGTTGGCGCGGTTTTCACATCGCCTTTCAGGCGAAAAGCCGCGCCGCCGTCGACGCCTTCCACCAGGCGGCGCTGGCTGCCGGCGGGCGCGACAACGGCGCCCCGGGCCTGCGTCCCGACTATCATCCCGATTATTATGCCGCCTTCGTTTTCGATCCCGACGGCTATCGCATCGAGGCGGTGTGTCACCGCCCGCAACCCTGACCATTTGACTGACCACGAGGAAGCAACGCAATGTCGCTGAAGATTAGACTGTCCCGCGGTGGCGCCAAGAAGCGCCCGTTCTACAAGATCGTGCTGGCCGATTCGCGCAGCCCCCGCGACGGCAAGTTCATCGAGAAGCTGGGAACCTACAATCCGATGCTGCCGCACGATCACGAGCAGCGGCTGATCTTGAAGGAAGAGCGCATCAAGCATTGGCTGTCGGTCGGCGCGCAGCCCACCGATCGCGTCGCCAAGTTCTTTTCGGATGCCGGTTATATCGCCGCGCGCCCCCGTACCGAACAAAGCAAGAAGCCGCAGCCCAAGGCCAAGGCCCAGGAGCGCTTGAAGGAACAGGCCAAGGCCGCCGAGGCCGCCGCCGCCGAGGCTCCGGCGGGCGAATAAGCCATGTCCGGGCGCGTGTGCGTGGGTGTCATTTTAGGCGCGCATGGGCTCAAGGGTGCCGTCCGCATCAAAAGCTTCACCGAGCGGCCCGCCGATGTGGCGGCCTATGGCGCGGTGGAGGACGAGGCGGGCCGGCGACGGTTCCGGCTGCGGCTGGTGGGGGAGGCCAAGGGGGCGGTGATGGCCCAGATCGAGGGGGTCGGCGAGCGCGACGCCGCCGAAGCCTTGAAGGGTCTCAAGCTCTATGTGGCGCGCTCCGTCCTGCCGCCGCCCGAGGAGGAAGAGTATTATTGCTCCGACCTCGTCGGTCTGGCGGTGGAGGGGGTCGACGGCAGGGCGATGGGCACGGTGAAGGCGGTCTTCGATTTCGGCGGTGGCGACATCCTCGAGGTCGTCGGTCCGCAGGGAGCGGTGATGCTTCCCTTCACCAAGGCGGCGGTGCCGGTGGTGGATATCGCCGGGGGCCGTCTGGTGGTCGAGCCGCCGGTCGAGGTCGAGGCCGGACCCGAGGATGGAGAAGAGGACGGCGGGAATGACGGAGAGTGAGCAGGGGCCGCTGTGGACGGCCACCGTACTTTCCCTGTTCCCCGAGATGTTTCCCGGTCCGCTTGGCCATTCCTTGGCCGGACGGGCTTTGGCCGAGGGGCTTTGGGCGCTGGATTCGGTGGACATTCGGGCTTTCGCGCGCGATAAACACCGCTCCGTCGACGATACGCCCTTTGGCGGCGGCGCTGGCATGGTCATGCGCCCCGACGTGGTGGACGCGGCGATCGCCGCTTCGCACCGTGGCGGGCCCCTGATCTATCTGACGCCGCGCGGACGCCTGCTCGACCAGGCGCGGGTGCGTGAGCTGGCTGCGGAAACACGGGTGACCATCCTGTGCGGCCGCTTCGAAGGGGTCGACCAGCGGGTGCTGGACGCCCATGCCGCCGAGGAGATCAGCCTTGGCGACTTCGTGTTGTCCGGCGGCGAGCCGGCGGCGCTGATGTTGATGGATGCCGTTGTGCGGCTGTTGCCCGGCGTGGTGGGCAAGGAAGAGTCGCTCAGCGAGGAGAGCTTCGAGTGGGGGCTTCTGGAGTATCCCCACTACACCCGCCCCCAACAGTGGAAGGGGCGGGGGGTGCCGGAGGTGTTGGTCTCCGGTCACCACGAGAAGATTCGCGCCTGGCGTGTCAGCCAGGCGGAGGAAGTAACCAGGCGGCGCCGGCCGGACCTTTGGGCCCGGTATGTCGCCGCCGATACGGCAAAAGAGGGTTGAGCCATGGACATTATTCAGGCGCTCGAAAAGGAGCAGATCGACAAGCTGACCGCCACCAAGGCGATCCCGGACTTCGCGGCCGGCGATACCGTCAAGGTCAGCGTCAAAGTGGTGGAAGGCAGCCGTGAGCGCCTTCAGGCTTACGAAGGCGTGGTGATCGCGCGCAAGAACGACGGGCTGAACAGCTCGTTCACCGTGCGCAAGATCTCCTACGGCGAAGGCGTCGAGCGTATTTTCCCGCTCTATTCGCCGAACGTCGCCGAGATCGAGGTGGTGCGCCGTGGCGATGTGCGCCGCGCCAAGCTCTATTATCTGCGCGACCGCCGCGGCAAGTCGGCCCGGATCGCCGAGCAGACCACCGGCTATTCCGCCAAGCTGGCCGCTGCCGAGCGCGAAGCCATCGCGGCCGAGAAGAAAGGATCGAAGGCTTAAATCCCAAGCCTTCGATTCCGCGGGGCCCGGCGGACCGGGCTCCGTCCTTGACGCAGTCATCTAACCGGCGCAGAGCGGGACGGAACCGCCTCGGCTTTCCTCTTCCGCCTGCCGCCTTTCTCGTGCGTGGAGCAGCGTAGGACGCCATGGCCAAAGCCCGTACCTTGTTCGACAAAATCTGGGACAGCCACCTGGTCGATGTGCAGGATGACGGCACTTGCCTCATCTACATCGATCGGCATCTGGTCCATGAGGTGACCAGCCCGCAGGCCTTCGAAGGCCTGCGCAACAGCGGGCGCAAGGTTCGCCATCCGGAAGCGACGCTGGCCGTGGCCGATCACAATGTGCCGACCACCGACCGTTCCAAGGGCATCATCGACGCCGAATCCCGGCTGCAGGTCCAGACGCTGGCCGACAACACCGAATTCTTCGGCGTCGAATATCTGGCGATGGACGACATCCGCCAGGGCATCGTCCATATCGTCGGGCCCGAGCAAGGGTTCACCCTGCCCGGCACCACCATCGTCTGCGGCGATTCCCATACCTCGACGCATGGCGCCTTCGGGGCGCTGGCCTTCGGCATCGGCACCTCGGAGGTCGAGCATGTGCTGGCGACGCAAACGCTGGTCCAGCGGCCCGCCAAGAACATGCTGGTCCGCATCGACGGCCTTCTGCCCGAAGGCGTGACCGCCAAGGATCTGGCGCTGGCGGTCATCGGGCGGCTGGGGACGGCGGGCGGCACCGGCCATGTCATCGAATATGCCGGCGAAGCCATCCGCAAGCTGTCGATGGACGGCCGCATGACGCTTTGCAACATGACCATCGAAGCCGGCGCCCGGGCCGGCCTGATCGCTCCCGACGAGACGACCTTCGCCTATGTCATGGGCCGTCCGAAGGCGCCGAAGGGCGCCGCCTGGGAAGCGGCCGTCGCCTATTGGAAGACGCTGAATACCGATCCCGGCGCGGCTTACGACGCGGAAGTGGTGATCGATGCGGCGACGCTGGTCCCGATGGTGACGTGGGGAACCAGTCCCGAGGATGTTCTGCCGATCACCGCCAATGTGCCCGATCCGGCCGCCGTCGCCGATCCGGCCAAGCGGGCCTCGGTCGAACGCGCCCTGGCCTATATGGGCCTGACGCCCGGCACGCCTTTGACCGAGGTCGCGGTGGACACCGTGTTCATCGGTTCCTGCACCAACGGCCGGATCGAGGACTTCCGGGCCGCCGCCGCCGTGCTCAAGGGCAAGACGGTGGCCGCCGGCGTGCGGGTCCTGGTGGTTCCGGGGTCCGGTCTGGTCAAGGAACAGGCCGAGCAGGAAGGCCTCGACGAGATCTTCCGGGCGGCCGGCGCCGAATGGCGCGAGCCGGGCTGTTCCATGTGCCTGGCGATGAATGCCGACAAGCTGAAGGACGGCGAACGGGCCGCCTCGACCTCGAATCGCAATTTCGAAGGTCGGCAGGGACGCGGCGGGCGGACCCATCTGGTCAGCCCGGCGATGGCCGCCGCCGCGGCGCTGACCGGCAAGCTGACGGACGTGCGGACGTTGTGACGGGCGACGCCCCCCACCCCGACCCTCCCCGCAAGGGGGAGGGTCGGGGTGGGGGGAAGAGACAAGGAAAGACGGAATGGATAAATTCAACAAACTGACGGGTGTCGCGGCGCCGTTGCCGATCCTCAATATCGATACCGATATGATCATTCCCAAGCAGTTCCTGAAGACCATCAAGCGCACCGGTCTCGGCAAGAATCTGTTCGACGAGATGCGCTATACCAAGGATGGCCAGGAAGTCCCCGATTTCGTGCTCAACAAGCCGGCTTACCGCAAGGCCTCCATTCTGGTGGCCGGCCCGAATTTCGGCTGCGGCAGTTCGCGGGAGCATGCGCCGTGGGCTTTGCTGGATTTCGGCATCCGTTGCGTGATCGCTTCGAGTTTCGCCGATATTTTCTATAACAACTGCTTCAAGAACGGCATCCTGCCGATCAAATTGCCGCAAGCCGATGTCGACAAGCTGCTCGACGACGCCGGCCGTGGCGCCAATGCCGTGGTTTCGATCGATCTGGAGAAGCAGGAAATCACCGGTCCCGATGGCGGCTGCATTACTTTCGAGATCGATCCCTTCCGCAAACATTGCCTGCTGAACGGTCTGGACGACATCGGCCTGACGTTGCAGAAGCAGGACAAGATCGCGACGTTCGAAACCCGTCGCAGCCTCGAACAGCCCTGGCTGTAACAAGAACTCAGTGGCGCCGGCCTCCGTGCCGGCGTTTCTGGTCCTCGCCGACGTGAACGCCGGCACGGAGCCACTGTTCCTTCCTTCGGAGACCCCTTTTTATGACCACCAAGAAGCTCCTCATTCTCGCCGGCGACGGCATCGGTCCGGAAGTCATGGCCCAGGTGCGGCGGGTCATCGATTGGATGGCCAAGAAGCGTCATATCGCCTTCGACGTGAGCGAGGGGCTGGTCGGCGGAGCTTCTTACGACGCGTTCGGGCATCCCCTGACCGATGAGACCATGCAGGAGGCATTCGCCGCCGATGCGGTGCTGCTGGGCGCCGTCGGCGGCCCGAAATGGGACGGTCTTTCCTTCGACCTGAAGCCGGAACGCGGCCTTCTGCGTCTCAGGAAGGATCTCGAGCTGTTCGCCAATCTGCGCCCGGCCTTCGTCTTCGACGCCCTGGCCGAGGCCTCGTCCTTGAAGACCGAATTGGTCAAGGGACTGGACATCATGATCGTCCGCGAGCTGACCGGCGGCGTCTATTTCGGCCAGCCGCGCGGCATCGAGACGCTGCCGAACGGCGAGCGGCGCGGCGTCAACACCCAGGTCTACACCACCGGCGAGATCGTCCGCATCGCCGACGTCGCTTTCGACCTGGCGAAAAAGCGCGGCAACAAGGTGCATTCGGTCGAAAAGGCCAATGTCATGGAATCGGGCGTTCTGTGGCGGGAAGAGGTGCAGAAGCTGCACGACGCCAAATATGGCGCGATCGAATTGCAGCATATGTATGCCGACAATTGCGCCATGCAGCTGGTCCGCGCGCCCAAGCAGTTCGATGTCATCGTCACCGACAATCTGTTCGGCGACATCCTGTCCGATTGCGCCGCCATGCTGACCGGAAGCCTCGGCATGCTGCCCTCGGCCAGCCTGGGAGCGGCGGACGCCAAGGGCAACCGCCGGG
>JAATGN010000173.1 GCA_015654615.1 Rhodospirillales bacterium | reverse complement strand
GCCACTGGGATTATTTCACAAGCTCGAAAGCGGGGATCCGGGAGTCTCGGAAACGCTCGTGGTGCGCCCTCTGGATTCCGGCTGATCAAAGGGAATGACGAGATAAGGTGAGCGATCCAATATGAACGCAAACCGCTCTAGAATCGAGCCGATTGCTCGAACCCATGCTGCCGGATCACATAAGGACCAATGAATCAAAAGCCGTCGTGCAGGAAGTCGATGGCGCCTTTGATTTCGAGGTGATGGCTCCCGAGATTGCCAGCCAACGGCCCCAAATTGCGGAGAGATGTCCCCGCGATGTCGGCCGTGGCCATTACGCAAGCCCTACCATTTATCGAGAAGACCGGATTCAGCTTCTTCAAAGGCTGGCCAAACTCTTCAAGAGGAATAAGCGGGACGACAACCCGCGAGATCAGATCGCGCAGCAAATCGGACTGGACGTCAAGAAGATAGGCTACGGAAGCGTTGGATCCGCCGTATTCATGAATGTCGAATTGGGCCATCAGAAGGTGCGAAGGTCTTCGTTGAACATGCCTCGCTCTTCGATACGGCGATTGTTGGCGGCAATGGCTTCCGCGTTTTCCTTCAACCATTGCTCCTGTTGCTTCCGCCGTAAAGCGGTCCGTATGGCCTCTTCGGCAATCTTCGAGAGGTTCAAGCCCGCCGCCTTGCTTTCGGAAACCAGAATAGGATCGATCGTCAAGTTTGTGCCCCGGCGACGGCGCGAAGATTTGACGTCCATCCGATACCTCCATAGATAAGGCGCATCATATATGCGCGCACATGTCGGAATCAAGGCAAGGTGTCTCGGGGCGGTCGACCCGCAGCCTGGGTCGGCGTCGATCGACGCGAAGGACCTCTCCGACAAATAGACGACCGGGCGTCGCGACCTTGGATGGCGACGCCCGGGATCTTCGCCGTGCCGTGATCAATTCCCCATCACGGCGGACATTGGCCTTCCGGAACGACGGCGTCAGCGGCCGGTCGAGGTGTCCGTTCCGTGGTCGCCCGGAGCGCGCGGCTGAACGACGGTGCTCCATCCCCAGATCACCACCGCCAGCCAGGCGGCGATCCCAAGGGTGATGAGCAGGACGGCCCACCAGCCCCGGCGATGATGATGACGGCGGTGATGGCCTCTGGTCTGCCGGGAGATGCTCAGATAGCCGGGACCTCTCCTCACGCTGTTTCTCCCCTCTTTCACCCACCCCGCCGATGCCGGCGCCCGCGGGCGCGGCACGCGCGACAAAAGAAAGAAAAACAATGGTTTTATGGCGGAATTTTGATGGACGTTACAATTCGACAACAATTGAAGGATATCCTGCCGTTAACGGATATATCCATTCCGGCAGAGCCCGACCACGCTACCGGCGTGCGGGCTGGCATGCGAGAATGGACGTTTGCAGCAATAGCGGCGCCGTCCCTGAAACCGGGCCGGCGGACCGCTCCCGAAGAGAGCCGAGAAATGGTTGGCAATCCCATCATCAATTGGTCGCCCGACATGACGGTCGGCGTCGCGACGCTGGACAACGAACACCGTCTGTTGATTTCGGAAATCAATGTTCTGAAAGCGACCAGCCAATCGGCCGATCGCCAGGCCGTCGAGAGCTGCCTGGCCCGGCTGGCGACCTATGCCGTCAAGCATTTCCACAATGAAGAATCATATATGGCCAAAATTCGCTACAGCCGGCTCAACGAACATAAGGAAAAACACGACGAGTTCACCATGCGGATTCAATCGTTCATCGTTCGTCTGGATAGCGAGGACCATACCGTCGTGGCCATTGAAATTTTGCAATTTCTGGTCGATTGGTGGACCTGTCACATCCTGACGGACGACAAGCACTACGCCCTGGAAGCGGATTTCTGAGCGGTTTCCGGCGCCGTCGACCGTGGAACGCCGCCGTGCGGCGGAAGCTCCGCCATGCCGCCGTCGCCGCGGCTGATGCTGAGGCCGGCATGGAGAAGCAGCAGAATCGCCAAACCGACCAGCGCATACCCCAACAGTTCGAGGCCGACGTCCGCGTCGGTCAGGAAAACCGCCGCGCCGGCAACCAGGGCGCTTAAGCCCAGCGAGCAGGGCTGCCTGAGGACCATCCCGGGTCTGGCTTGGAATGGGGCGGACATGGGCGATTTCTCTATGACGGCGTCTCTGCACGGAGCGGCGCCCCAAAATAGCCGGCGCGCTTCGGCCGGCCTGTGATGTCCGTCACTCCGGCTTTCCGGCCCCACCGCACGAGACCCGTCGTTTCGGACGGACTCTCTTCAGGTCGATTGTTCGACCGCGACCGCGTCCTCGGGCGGCGGGACGGAGGTGAACTGCAGGGCGTGCAGATGGGCGTAAAGGCCTTCCCTGGCCAGCAGCTGGTCGTGGTTGCCCGATTCGACGACCCGCCCGCGATCGAACACATGGATGACGTCGGCGTCCTTGATGGTCGACAGGCGATGGGCGATGACGATGGTCGTCCGTCCCTTCATCAGGCTGCCGAGAGCCGTCTGGATGGCCCGTTCGGATTCGGTGTCGAGCGCGCTGGTCGCCTCGTCGAGCAAAAGGATCGGGGCGTCCTTGAGGATGGCCCGCGCGATGGCGATGCGTTGCCGCTGCCCGCCGGAAAGGCGCAGGCCGTGTTCGCCCACCTGGGTCTGATAGCCGTTCGGCATATGCTCGATGAAATCGGCGGCGGCGGCGGCCCGGGCGGCGGCGAAAACTTCGGCGTCGCCGGCGTCCAGACGACCGCAACGGATATTGTTGATGACGCTGTCGTCGAAAAGGACGACCTCCTGGCTGACCACGGCCACGGCATCGCGCAGGCTGGCGAAGGTGACGTCGCGGATGTCCAGTCCATTGATCGCGACGATCCCCTGGTCGGGATCGTAGAATCGCGGAATCAGGCTGAACACGGTGCTCTTGCCGGCCCCGGACGGTCCGACCAGGGCGGTGATGCCGCCGGCCGGAGCTTCGAAGCTCACGCCGTTCAGGGCATTGTCGATGCCGTCATAGGAAAAGCGGACGGCGTCGAAGCGAACGGCCCCGGAACGGCGCGGCAACGGCTTGGCGTCCGGGCGTTCGGTCAGGCGCGGTTGCTGGTCGAGCAGCGAGAACACCCGGTGCGCCGCGGCGAGGCCGGTCTGCAGCGAGACATTGACCTTGGAAAGCGAACGCAAAGGCTGATAGGCCATCAGGACCGAGGCGATGAAGGAGAAAAAGGCGCCGGGCGTCGTCGCGCCTTCGATGACGCGGGCCCCGCCATAGACGATGACCGCGGTGATGGCGATGCCGCCGAAGACGTCGATGATCGGCTGCGCCGCCGCCTCGACCCTTGTCGCATGGATGGCCAGATTGCAAAGCGACGTGACCAGGCGGTCGACCCGGTTTTGTTCGAATTCCTCGAGGCCATAGGCCTTGATCACCCGGATGCCTTGGAAGGTCTGCGAGAGCGAGGTGGTCAGGCCGCCCATCTTCTCCTGGGTCTGCGTGGCGACCTTGCGCATCCGTTTGCCGAGACGCTGCAGGGGATAGATCGACAGCGGCGCCGCCACCAGGCTGACGGTGGCCAGCAGCCAGTCCTGGTAGAAGGTCAGCCCGACCAGAAAGATCACCGACAGCGCATCGCGGCCGATGCCGACGAAGGCCGAGGAAACGGCGGAGCGCATCGCATTGATGTCATAGGTGAAGTGCGAGACCAGGGTGCCGGAGCTGCGGGTCTGGAACAGCGCCACGTCCTGATGGACGATATGGTGGAACAGGCGGTTCTGCATGTCCGAAATGATGTGCTGGCCGACGGTGGCCAGCAGCACCTCCTGGAAATAGCTGGCCAGGCTTTTCAGCCCGAAGACCGCCATCACGGCGCCGCCGATCAGCCAGAGCATCGAGGCGTCGCGTTGGACGAAGACCTTGTTGACCACCGGATCCAGCAGCCAGGCCGAAGCGGTGGTCATGCCGGCGACGATTCCCATGCAGACGATCGCCGCCAGCATGTGGAAGCGGTAAGGCAGGACGGAATCGCGGAACAGGCGGCGCATCAATCCGAACGACCGGTCATCGGTCAGCGCTATCTTTGCTTCGGTCTTCGGATCTGCGGTCATTGCGGCCTTTTCCCTGGAAATCGCAGCTGTGATACACCATCCAAGGCAAATTCGGCCAGACTTTGCTGAGAGGATGATTGCCGCGCCGCTTTGTGCTACCCCTTAAGGACCTGTCGCGAAACAATCGCTCCAAGCCCTGAGTTCCGATATGACGCCTCCGCTCCGCTTCGGGCGGGCTCAAGCGCCGCCCGGACCTCGAGGGCCTGATTCGATCGTTCAGCGACGGCCCTTACGCCTTATCGTCGCGGAGTTTGTACAGATCATGGATCTACCGACGCTCGCCCAGCCGAGCCCCGGATTGACCAAAAGCAAAAGATGGCGCGCCTTTCTCGACATGTGGCTGGTCGATCACGGTTTCATCCGCGATATCTATTGCAATATCCATCCGGTCGCCGAAGGCGTCTGGCGGTCGGCCCAGCCGGCCCCCCGCCATCTGCGGTGGGCGAAGCGTCAGGGCATCCGGACCATCCTCAATCTTCGCGGCCGGCGGGACACCTGCGGGTCCTATATCCTGGAACGCGAGGAATGCGAGCGTCTGGGCCTGACCCTGGTCGATTTTCCGATCCGCTCGCGCAGTCCGCTCGATCGGGAAACCCTGCGGGCCGCCGCCAAAATCTTCGAGACCATCGAATATCCCGTCCTGCTGCATTGCAAGTCCGGGGCCGACCGGGCCGGCTTCATGGCGACCCTCTATCTGTTCCTGCGGGCCGGCGTGCCGTTGCGCCAGGCGATGAAAAAGCATCTGTCGCTGACTTACGGCCATGTGAAGCAGGCGAAGACCGGGGTGATCGATTTCTTCTTCAATCGATTCCTGGCGGCCGGGGACGAGAGTCCCGAGGGATTCCGCCGTTGGGTCGATACGATCTATGATCGCGCGGGGCTGGAGGCCCAGTTCCATGAGAACTGGCTGGCCGGCATCGTCATCAATTTCATCTTGCGGCGGGAATAGCCGCGTCGACCGTCAGATGCGCGGGCCGCGCATCTGATAGCTCGCCATCGGCGAGGGCCATGGAAACAGCACGGCAGGGGGGGCGGACGGATCCCGCCGTGATGGGAACGGCAATGACGGGTGGACCTGCGGCAGGGGGAGGGGCACCGGGAGGGTGTCGGACAAACTGTCGAAAAGATCGAAGGCATCGGTCAATTCGCAGGCCCAACGATGCACGGCGCGAATATGGACCGTACCGATATCGCGCCGTCGCGCCAGAGGCCCGAGGACGGCTTGTATCCTTGGGAAGAAACGGTTTACGGCATCGCCGCCGCCCGACGGCCCGGGAGACGACAGCGACAGCAGGCCGAAACTGCCGTCGTCCAGGGGACCGATCTTGTCGAGCGTCGCCGCGGCGGTTCGCACGGCCGATTCGAGGATGGCGGCCGGCAAGGCCGGAGCGCCGACCGCTATCAGGGTGAGCCGCACCGCCGCCGCGCCAAGGGCCCTGATATGCCGTTGGGTCTCGTCGACGAACTGGTCGCGGTCGGTCATCGGCGGCTCTCCTGGCCCATCGTTCGGTGTCGCGCCCCGCGCCGGGCATCCGGTCGCAGGATCAGAAGCTTAGATCGGCACAATGCCCACCGGCAGACTCGGAAACTACCCAGAACGATTTCGTTCGGGCTCGCCCTTTCAAGGACGATCGGTGCGGACCGGAGACCGCGCCATCGGCGAACGCCAGGGGAACAGCAAAGAGGCCATGTGGGGCGCCATCGGCCGGGCCATTCTTCCCGTCGACGGCTGAGCGGTCGGTATGGACAGCACGATGGGCGGAGCATCGAACAGGCTGTCGAACAGATCATGGGCGTCGGCCAATTCGCAGGCCCAGCGATGCACGGCCCGGAAACGGACGGTCCCGATATCGCGCCGCCGCGCCATCGGCGCCAGGATGGCCTGGATCTTCATGAGAAAACGATGTTCGATCCCGGCGCCGCCCTCCGGTCCGACGGAGCGCAGCGACAGAAGGCTGAGACTGCCGTCGCCCAGCGGCCCGACCACGTCGAGCGGTTGGGCGGCGGCGCGGACGACCGATTCGAGGACCGCTGCCGGCAAACCGGGGGCGCTGACCGCCATCAGGGTGAGCCGGACGTTCGATGCGCCAAGCGTTTCGACCTGCCGTTGCGTCTCGTCGATAAAGATATCGCAATCCATCGCCGGTTCTCCTGGTTAATGTTTTTTGTCGAGGCTGATCTGTTGCGGCGTGGTCAGGGCGCCGATGGCGGCACCAGCCGCGCCACCGATCAGCGCGCCGCCGAGCAGGCTTCCCCCCGCCAGGGCGGTGACGGCGACGCCTCCGGCGGCGCCGATCGCGCCGCCGGAGAAGGCCCGCTGGGCTTCCGGCGGCATATGGGAACATCCCGACAGCGACAGCAGGCCGGCGCAGACGAGACACACGACGGAAAGCTTCTTCAACGCGGGCTCCATAGACCGTAAAGGCGTCGATCCGCCATTCCGCTACGATGAGCCAAGCCCGTGGATCAATCTTGCACGGAAGCTGTGAGATTTCTGTGACATGAGACAGGACGCGCCGCGGCGGGGGCGGAGCGGGGGCGGATTTTTACGCCGCCGGCAGATCGATGGCGATTCTCAGGCCGGCGTCTGGAATGTTCTCGGCCCGAACATGCCCGCCCAGCATTTCGACCGTCCGGCGGACGACCGCGAGGCCGATGCCGAAATGCGCCGTTCCGGGGTGCTCCGATCGGCGTTCGATCGGACGATTCGAGAAGTTCCGTCGAAAGATCGTGTCCAATTGATCGGATGGGACGCCGGGACCTTCGTCCTCGACGACCAGCCGGACCTTGGAGGACTGGGCGGTGACCGTTACCGTCACCGTCCCGCCCTTCGGGGAAAAGCCGATGGCATTGTCCAGAAGGTTTTCCAAAATGGTTTCCAGGCTTTCCTCGGTGGCGGCCACCCAGGCTTTGTCGGTCCCCTGAGCCAGGATGCGGATCTCATCGGGACTGTGGATTCGCTGGAAAGCGCCGGCCATCTCGCCGGCCAGCCGGGCCAGATCGACGCTTTGCAGGCGCGCGTTGATCAGGGCGGCCGCCGCTTCGTCGAGGCGCCTGGCCCCCTGCACCAGACTGTTGAGGCGGTTCAGGGCGTGCTCGATGACCTCCAGAGCCTGGGCGGTCCGCGGATCGTTGCCGGCCGTGAGCCTCAGGGGCTCGATGGATTGGATCATGGCGGCGATCGGTCCCTTGAAGGCGTGGGCATTGTCTTCCGCCGCCTCGCGCATGGCACGGGCCGAAGCGTCGAGCGTGCCGACCATGCGATCGAATTCGCCGGCCACCGGGATCAATTCGGGAATGGCGGTCACCTGGGCGAACGTCTCGCTGCCGGCCTGGCCGCCCTGGCGAATCCTCCGCGCCAGTTTCGCAAAGGACCGCAGGTCCAGCCAGGTGCCGACCACGGCCATCGCCGTCAGCACGGCGATCAGGGCATAGAGCACCATCGCCAGCCGCACTTCGGGCGCCTCGGAAAAGGGACGGGCCAACGAGGACCCCGCCAGTTCCTCCAGCCCGTAGGAGGTGATGATCACCCAGCATCCGGCCGCCGTATGCAAGGGCGACATCGAGGTCAGCAGTTCGTTCCTGCCCGACGAGCCGGCGTAATGCACGGCCAACGGCCCGGTGCCGGCGCAACTCTCGTCAAGGCGCGACAGGACGCCGGTATCGCCCAGCTGTTTGCGTTCCCGGTCCAGATCCGCCGTTTCGATCGCCGGGCTGGCGGCGACCAGAAAGAAGGCGTCGCCGCGGCCGGCCGGCCGCAACAGCAGCTTGACATGCACCTGATCGGTGGCCAGGTCCTGGACGGCCTTGGCCGCGTCGAGCAGAACCTTGCCGCCGGCCCGGTTCAGCACGGGTTCCAGCACTTCGGCGGCCAGACGTCCCTCGACCTGCAGGTTGTGCAGCAGGAAAGCCTGCCGTTCGGCGTCGGCGTCGGCGAACTTCACGTAAAGGATGATGGGAACGACCAGGAACATGGTGGCCAGGACCAGGAATTTGCCGGCCAGGGACCGGCTGATCCGGTGCAGAAACCTGATCACGGGGCCTCCACCCAGCGATAGCCGAAACCCGGATAATTGGCGATCGCGCCGAAGCTCGGGTCGACCGCCGTGAATTTTTCGCGCAACCGTTTGATCAGGGCGCGGACATTGGCGCGATACCCTTCGGTGCCGTCGCCGGCGATGAAATTCTCGCCGCGCAGCGCATCGTAGATTTCGCGATAGGTGACGTCGCGGCCGGCCTGCGCCAGAAGCGAAACGACACGGAATTCGCCGAAGGTCAATTCGAGGGCGTTGCCGCGCCACTGCGCGCTGTGCGAATCGGCGTCGAGGACGAGCGAGCCGCTGCGGAGGGGGGGCGTGCCCTCCGCAGGTTGTCCGGCCCGGCCGAGAATCAATTCGATGCGCTTGCGTAAAATGGCGAAACTGCGTGTCTTGTCGATGAAATCGACCGCGCCGTAGGCGAGGGCGGCCTCTTCGAAAAGGATATCGTTGTGCGAGGTGAAGAAAAGGGCGGCCGTATCGATGCCGCCGGCCCGCAACCGCTTCAGGAGGTCGAGGCCGCTCATCAGCGGCATCCGCCAATCGAGAATCAGGAGATCCGCCTTGCCGTCGGCGCCTTCCAGGAAGGCCAGCGCCTCGGACGGGTCGCCGAACTGGCGGACCGCATAGCCGGCGTCGGCCAGATTGCCGGCCAGCACGGCCCGCAACATGTCGTCGTCGTCGACCAGGACCAGACGCGCCATGGAGGGTTCGATCATTGCGGCACCCGCAGTTCAGGGTAGCATCCTTTGGCGGCCTGGGTCCGGTTTCCGCTGGAATCCCATTGATAGTCGAGAACCCTGAGATCTCCGGCCTTGAGGTCCATGAAAAAAATCACCTCGAGGGTACAGCCGACCGAACGATAGGACAGGATCCGCGCCGCGCCGTCGGTTCGCGTCTCGGCCGGGGCTCCCAGAAGCTTGCGCACGCCGCCTTCGTCGAGCCCGACCAATTCGTCGGGCGAGGCCGGCGGCGCCTTGGACTGTCGCGCGGCGGCCGGCGGCGAACGCCGTTCCGCCTTGGGCGGCGGGGGCGTCGGCTTGTCCACGGGGGCGGCGGCGACCGGCGGCGAGGGCGGCGGCGGAGCGGGATCCCTGTCCGGCAGCGCGCAGGCGCCAAGCTGGAAACAAAGGGCGAGCGGCGGGCCGGCTTTAACGATTTCGGCGACAAACCGTCCTCGCATGATCATCTCGTTCCATCCGTCGGAAGCTTGTCAGTATTGACCGGAAGAATTAAGGCTTCTGTAATATGGCCCGGCCAAAGTGTCGGGCGGCGCGAATGTCGGGTTCCGCGCCGGGACCGAGCCGGGAAAAAGGAATGATATGGCATCGATCGATCGGGTCCCCCATCTCCTGGTCGCTTTGACGGCCCACGGCTTTGGCCATGCGGCGATGACCGCGCCGGTTGTCAATGCTTTGACCGACAAGCTACCCGCGTTACGCCTGACCTTGCAAAGCAATCATCCGAAAGATTTGTTGGCCAGCCGTTTCAAAGTCCCGTTCGAACAGATCGGCGGCGACGACGATTTCGGTCTCCGGATGGCGACGGCCACCGAGATTCGCCTGGAGGATTCGGCCGAGGCCTATCGGGCATTGCATGGGCGCCTGGCCGATGCGGTGGCGGAACAGGCCGGGCGGATGCGGCGGCTCGGCGTCGATCTGCTGCTGTCGAACATCGGCTATGTTCCGTTGCTGGCCGCCCGAAAGGCGGGCATTCCGGCCATCGCCCTGTCCTGCCTCAACTGGGCGGACATCTACGGCCATTATTTTTCCGGCCGGCCCGAGGCGGCCGCCGTCGAGGCGGACATGCTGGCGGCCTACCGGTCGGCGCGGATCTTCCTGCGGCCGGCTCCGGCGATGCCGATGACCCGCTTGGCCAACCTCCGCGCCATCGGCCCCATCGCGGCGGTCGGCCGCGGCGAGCCGGCGGCCATTCGGCGAAAGCTCGGCGTCGCGCCGGCAAGCCGTCTCGGCATGATCGCCTTCGGAGGCGTCGATGCGGGGTTGCCCTTGGCCCGTTGGCCGAAGCTGGCGGGATGGCGCTGGCTGGTCGCCGGGGACCCGGCCGGGCATCCCGACCTGATCGCTTTCGACCGGAGCCGCGTCGATTTTCCGGACACCCTGCGAAGCTGCGACGTGGTGATCACCAAACCGGGCTATGGAACCTTCGCGGAAGCGGCCGTCAACGGCGTTCCGGTGCTTTTCGTCCCGCGTCCCGATTGGCCGGAAAGCCCGGAAATGATCGCCTGGCTGAGCGAGCACGGACGATGCCGGCCGATCGCGTCCGAAGATCTGTTCGACCCGGTGGTTTTGCAGGAACAACTCCAAATGTTGTTTTCCAGTCCGCGCAAACCCTTGGTGGCGCCGACCGGCGCCTTGGAAGCGGCGGAGGTTCTTCTGGCGGCTTTGCGGGAACAGGGGTGCACACACAAGTAGTTGTTGAAGGTTTTGTTCGTTGCTGAGGGGTATCGACTCCGTGGCGGCAGGCTGGCCGAACGGCCCCCCATCCCATGATCAAGTCCTTGAAAAGAAAGCGGACTCTGACATCTCGGCGGATTAAGGAGGGCATTCATGACCGAAAACGGCGAAATCATGCTTTACGTCACCGCGCCCGATCACGCGGCGGCATTGGCCATCGCGCGATCGCTGCTGGAGGATCGACTGATCGCCTGCGCCAATGTGATCGACGGCGCGACCTCGCTTTACTGGTGGCAGGGCAGGATCGACGAGGCGCGGGAAGCCGTGCTGATCGCCAAGACGACCGCGGGCCAAATGCCAAAGATCACCGCCAGGGTCCTGGAACTCCACGACTATTCCTGCCCTTGCGTGGTCGCTTTGCCGATCGTCGCGGGCAATCCGGCCTTTCTGCAATGGATCCGCGACGAGACGGCGCGATGAGCCGTCTTTCCGGCAGGGGCTAGCGCGGCAGGCGCACCGTGGCCATGGCCTGGGCGGCGATTCCCTCGCGGCGGCCGGTGAATCCCAGTCCTTCGGTGGTGGTCGCCTTGATGCTGACCCGGTGATCGCCGATCCCGAGGATCTCCGCCGTCCGGGCGGCCATGGCGGCGCGATGGGGGCCGATCTTCGGACGTTCGCAGATGACGGTGATGTCGATATGCACGATGTCGCCGCCCAGGGCGGCGATCAAGGCGCCGGCATGGGCCAGGAAGATCGCCGAATCGGCGCCTTTCCACCGCGGATCGGTGGGCGGGAAATGCCGTCCGATGTCGCCGGCGGCGATGCAGCCCAGCAAGGCGTCGGTCAGGGCGTGCAGGGCGACGTCGGCATCGGAATGGCCTTCCAGGCCGGCATCGTGCGGAATCGCCAGATTGCAGAGGGTGACATGGTCGCCCTCGGTGAAGCGATGCACGTCGAAGCCGCTGGCGACCCGGATCTCGCCGGGTTCGGCCAGGCGGGCGCCGGCCCGGCGCAGATCGACGGCGGTGGTGATCTTCACATTGTCTTCGCTGCCGGCGACCAGTTTCACCGCCATGCCGGCCTGCTCGGCCACCGCGGCGTCATCGGTCCATTCCAGGCCCATGGCGGCGCGATGCGCCGCCAGCAGGGCCGGGAAATGGAATCCCTGCGGGGTCTGCGCCCGCCAGAGGCCGGCGCGGGGAACCGTCGCCTCGATCAGGCCGGCCGGATCGCCGCGCTTCAGGGTATCGTGGACGGGCAGGGCCGGGATGGCTCCGGCATGGTCCTTCAGCCCGGCGATGACGCGGCCGATGACGCCGCCGTCGACGAAGGGCCGCG
Organism: Rhodospirillales bacterium; assembly: GCA_015654615.1. Taxonomy (GTDB): domain Bacteria; phylum Pseudomonadota; class Alphaproteobacteria; order Rhodospirillales; family Magnetospirillaceae; genus Telmatospirillum. The sequence goes on along the minus strand of JAATGN010000173.1, from coordinate 12,806 downwards.
CCCCGTCGTGAATCAGCACCATCTCGGGGTCGAGCCGGATCAGTCCCTCCAGGCCGAGACGCACCGAATCCTGCCGGGTCGGACCGCCGAGGATCGGTTCGCCCAGCCCCAGGCCGGCGGCGGCGGCGTCATAGAGCGTGCGGTCGTCGGGATGGATGACGACGCGGACCGCATCGACCGACGGATGGGCGGCGAAGGTGGCCAGGCTGTGGCGAAGAACCGGCCGGCCGCCGAGATCGCGCCATTGCTTGGGGATCTCGCCCCCGAAACGGCTTCCCCGTCCAGCCGCCACCACCAAAGCCACGCAACGCGTCATTCCTTAATATCCCCAGTCATCAAAGCGCCGTGCGCAGACTATTCGGCGGAGTGTGTTTTTGTAAATGACGGAGATGCAGGGGACCGCCAAACGTTCCCTTGCGCAATCCGACCCCTTTGCGCGAACCCCAAGCAACGCTATAGTCGGCCGCATGTGGAACGTCATCGCTTGGAATTTGGCGGCATTGCTCGCCTTGATACCGGTCGCCCTGCTGCCCCTGCGGCGGAATACCGGTCGCGACGCGGCCTATTGGGCCGGGCTCTTCCTGGCCGTCGTCGTCCCCCTGGCTTGGGCCCTGGGGCAGCAGAGCGACGGCTGGCAGACCAATCTTTCGGCCGATCTGTGGGCGGGAATCGCCGGCAGCATGGCCGTCTTCGGGCTGATCGCCGTGATCAACCGGCAGGCCTGGCGCCTGACGCCCCTGCTGGTGCCCTATATGATCCTGCTCGGCCTGCTGGCCGCCTTGTTCGAATTCGCTCCGGCCGAGCCCCTGCGGGAAACGGTTCCGGCCGCCTGGCTCGACCTGCACATCCTGGTGTCCATGGTGACGCTGGCCTTTTTGACCGTCGCGGCGACGGCGGCCCTGGCCTCCTTCCTGCAGGCGCGCGCCCTGAAGATCAAGCGGCCGACCCGCCTGTCGCGATTTTTGCCGGCCGTGACCGAAAGCGAGCGTCTGTTCGAACGCCTGCTGATCTTTTCGGAACTGATCCTGGCGGTCGGCGTGGCTTCGGGCTTGGCCATGAAGCACGCGAATACCGGAAGCGCCTTCTCCTTCGACCACAAAAGCCTCTTTTCGCTGATCGCTTTCGTGACGATCGGCTTGCTGCTGGTCGGCCGGCGGGTCTGCGGCGTGCGCGGACAGATCGCCGCCCGGGTGGTGCTGGTGGCTTATACCTTCGTGGTTTTGGGTTATTTCGGGGTGAAATTCGTTCACCAGGTGCTTCTATCTTAGGCAAGCCCGCCTTTCGGGCCGGAAGATGCGTCAATTTTTAGCATTGCGGCGGCGAGAGTGCATATTTATTATGCACGGTCCTCTCATGAACAGTTTTATCTATGATCCTTAAAATCGGCCCACTCATTCTCGACAATCCGGTTGTGCTCGCCCCCATGTCGGGGGTCAGCGACATGCCGTTTCGTCGTCTGGTCAAACGCTGCGGCGCCGGTCTGGTGGTTTCGGAAATGATCGCCAGCCAGGCGATGATCCGCGCCAATCGCCAAACCATGAAAATGTCGACCGGCTGCGCCGGGGAATTCCCCATGGCCGTGCAACTGGCCGGCTGCGAGCCCGAGGTGATGGCCGAGGCCGCCCGGCTGAACGAGGACCGCGGCGCCGCCATCATCGACATCAATATGGGCTGTCCGGTCAAGAAGGTGGTGAACGGCGATGCCGGTTCGGCCCTGATGAAGGACGAGTCGCTGGCCGGCCGGATCCTCGATGCCGTGGTCAAGGCGGTGAAGGTTCCGGTGACGCTGAAGATGCGGACCGGCTGGGACGAGCGCAACCGCAATGCGCCGAAACTGGCGAAAATCGCCGAAGAGGCCGGCGTTCAGATGGTCACCGTGCATGGCCGCACGCGCAATCAGCTTTATACCGGATCGGCCGATTGGGCCTTCATCCGGCAGGTCAAGGAGGCGGTTCGCATTCCGGTGATCGGCAACGGCGACGTCACCACGATCGAGGACGCCCGGCAATTGCTGGCGCTGTCCGGCGCCGACGGCGTGATGATCGGCCGCGGCAGTTACGGTCGCCCGTGGTTTCCCGGCCAGGTGGCGCATTTCCTGATGACCGGCGAGATGCGGGCCGACCCGCCGCTGGACCGGCAACTGGCCCTGCTGCTCGAACATTTCGATTCGATGATCGAGCATTATGGCGAGGACACCGGTTGCCGGCTGGGCCGCAAGCATGTCGCCTGGTATACCAAGGGCCTGGCCGGATCGGCCGAGTTCCGGGCCGCGGTCAATCAATCATTGGAGGCGACCGCGGTGCGGCGGATGATCTGCGAGTATTACGATCCGCTGTTGCAACGGCTGGCAGCATGAGTCGGAAATTGGCTTTCCTGCGCCGCCGTGCCGCCAGCGCGCAAATCGATCCGGCCACGGTGTTGAATGCCCTGACGGCGGCGGTCCTGGTGTTGAGCGACGACGGTGTGATCCAGCAGGTCAACGCCGGCACCGAACAGTTGTTCGAGTCCTCGGCCAGCCATCTGTGCGGTCTTGCCCTCTCCGAACTGCTGCCGCCGGATTGTCCCCTGTTCGGCCTGATCGAGCAGGCGCGGGCCGAGGCGACCAACGTTTCGGAATACGGCATGATGCTGGACAGTCCGCGGACCGGCAACCGGACGATGAACATCCAGATCTCGCCGCTGGTCGAGCTGAGCCGCTGGGTGGTGGTCTCGCTGCACGAACAATCCATCGCGCTCAAGATCGGCCATCAATTGAGCCACCGGAATTCGGCGCGCTCGGTCACCGCCATGGCGGCCATCCTGGCCCATGAGGTGAAGAATCCGCTGTCGGGAATCCGCGGCGCCGCCCAATTGCTCGAACAAAGCTGTCCGCCTGAGGATCGCACCCTGACGCGGCTGATCTGCGACGAGGCGGATCGCATCGTCGCCCTGGTCAACCGCATGGAGGTGTTTTCCGACAAGCGGCCGATCGAGCGCGGCGCCGTCAATATCCACCGCGTGCTCGAGCATGTGCGGCGAATCGCCCAGGCGGGGTTCGCCCGGCATCTTCGTTTCGTCGAAAACTACGATCCGTCGCTGCCGGCCGTGCTCGGCAATCGCGACCATCTGATTCAGGTCTTTCTCAATTTGGTGAAGAACGCCGCAGAAGCGGCGCCGGCCGACGGAGGGGAAATCGTCCTGACGACGTCGTTCCAGCACGGCGTCCGCCTGGCGGTGCCGGGAAGCGACAGCCGGATGCATTTACCGCTGGTCGTCAGCGTCCAGGATAATGGCGACGGTATTCCTGATGATTTGAGGCCACATTTGTTTGATCCCTTCGTCACCACCAAAGCCGCCGGCACCGGTCTCGGGCTGGCCCTGGTCGCCAAGATCATCGGCGATCACGGCGGCCTGATCGAGGTCGACAGCCAACCGCGCCGCACGGTGTTCCGGGTCATGCTGCCGATGGTCCAGAACGGGGAGGACATCTGATGGTCTCCTCGACCATTCTGGTCGCCGACGACGACCGCGGCATCCGCACGGTGTTGAGCCAGGCCCTGGGCCGGGCCGGCTACGAGGTCCGCACCACCGGCAATGCCTCGACCCTGTGGCGATGGGTCTCCGACGGCGACGGCGATCTGGTCATCACCGACGTGGTCATGCCCGACGAGAACGGGCTCGACCTGTTGCCGCGCATCAAGAAGATCCGTCCGGATCTCCGCATCGTCGTGATGAGCGCGCAGAATACTCTGCTGACCGCCGTCAAGGCGGCGCAGCGCGGCGCTTTCGAATATCTGCCCAAGCCTTTCGACATCCGCGAATTGGTCAGTGTCGTGCAGCGGGCCCTGGCGGCGGCGAAACCCGCTTCGGTCGAGGCCGACCACGGCGACGGCGAGGAGGAGCTGCCGCTGATCGGCCGCTCGCCGGCCATGCAGGAAATCTATCGCACGCTGGCCCGCCTGATGGGGACGGATCTGTCGGTGATGATCACCGGCGAGTCGGGAACCGGCAAGGAACTGGTGGCGCGGGCGCTGCATGACTACGGCAAGCGGCGCAACGGCCCCTTCGTCGCCATCAATATGGCGGCGATTCCCCGCGAACTGATCGAAAGCGAGCTGTTCGGCCACGAAAAAGGCGCCTTCACCGGCGCCACCCAGCGGGCGGCCGGGCGTTTCGAACAGTCGGAAGGCGGAACCCTGTTTCTCGACGAGATCGGCGACATGCCGCCGGAAGCCCAGACCCGGCTGCTTCGCGTCTTGCAGGAAGGCGAATATACGACGGTCGGCGGACGCACGCCGATCAAGGCCAATGTGCGGATCGTCGCGGCGACGCACCGCGATCTCACCCAGCTGATCCGCCAGGGCCTGTTCCGCGAGGACCTGTTCTACCGGCTGAATGTGGTGCCGATCCGCCTGCCGCCGCTGCGCGAAAGGACCGAAGACGTCGCCGAACTGGTCCGCCATTTCCTGAACATGGCGGCCTCGGAAGGATTGCCGACCAAGACCATCGATTCCCTGGCCATGGAACGGTTGAAGCGCCACCGCTGGCCCGGCAACGTGCGCGAATTGGAAAATCTGGTCCGCCGCCTGGCCGCCCTTTATTCGCAGGAGGTGATCGGCATCGAGGTGGTCGAGGCCGAGCTGTCGGGTTCCGTCTCGGCCGGCGAGCCGCAGGCCGCGCCGGAAAGCGAGGGACTGTCGGCCACCGTCGAGAGGCATCTGCGCGATTATTTCGCCGCCCATGCCGATGGCTTGCCGGCCGCCGGCGTCTACGACCGCGTGCTGCGCGAGGTCGAACGTCCCCTGATCACCCTGGCCCTCGAGGCGACGCGCGGCAATCAGATCAAGGCCGCCCAGGTCCTGGGATTGAATCGCAACACGTTGCGCAAGAAGATCAAGGATCTCGATATTCAGGTGGTGCGGGGTTTGAAATAACCGTCTCTCGCCCGCCTGTCCCGCATCTCTGTCGTTGGTGCGGAGACATGCGGACCGGGGCGGCGAAACAATGATGATGGGCAAGACAAAAGGGCAGGAACTGGCGGAACGGGTAGGCCTGTGGGGACAGCGCAACGGGCTGGCCCGCAAGCTTGCCATGGCTTTGACCCTGGCGGTCATCGCCTCGGGAATCGCCACCTACGCGGTGCTGACCGGCGGTGGACCGTTGCAGGGTCCCAATCCGCACACCGTCTTTTCCATGTTCACCCTCGATCTGGTGTTCATGCTGCTGCTGGCCGCCCTGGTCGGGCGGCGCCTGCTCAAGGTCTGGGCCGAACGGCGGGCCGGGGCGGCCGGGGCCCGGCTGCACGTGCGCCTCGTTCTACTGTTTTCGGTGGTGGCCATCACGCCGGCCATCCTGGTGGCGGTGTTTTCCGCCCTGGTGATCAATTTCGGCGTCGAACAATGGTTCAACAAACGGGTCAGCACGGCGGTCGACGAATCCCTGGCGGTGGCCAGCGCCTATCTCGAAGAGCATCAGCAGGTCATCGGCGGCGATGCCCTGGCGATGGCCAACGACATCAACCGCGAGGGGCCGGCCCTGCTGCGCAATCCCTTCCGCCTGACCCAGATGGTCGGCGCCCAGGCGGCCGTCCGCGGCCTGTCCGAGGCCATCGTCTTCGATTCCTCCAAGCAGGTGCTGGCCCGGGCCGGCCTGGCCTTTTCCATGGAGCTGTCGATCGACGGCATTCCCCAATGGGCCTTCGAACGGGCCCGGTCGGGGGAAGTGGCCGTTTTGACCAATTCGGGCGACCAGCGGGTGCGCGCGCTGGTCAAACTGGAGGGGAGCCTGGTCGATTCCTACCTTTACGTGGGCCGCGCGGTCGACCCCAAGGTCATCGACCATATGGACCGCACCAACCGCGCCGTGGCCGAATATAAGCAGCTCGAATTGACCCGCTCGGGTCTGGAAGTGACGTTTTCGGCAATTTTCGTGATGGTGGCCTTGCTGCTGCTGCTGGCCGCCATGTGGATCGGCCTGACGCTGGCCACCCAGATGGCGACGCCGATCATCCGCCTGATCGATGCGGCCGAACGGGTCCGGACCGGCGATCTGGCGGCCCGCGTGGCGGACGAGGGGGCGGTCGACGAACTGGGCTCGCTGAGCCGGGCCTTCAACCGGATGATCGGCCAATTGGAGACGCAGCGCCAGGAGCTGATGGGGGCCAACCGCGAACTGGACGAACGGCGGCGTTTCAGCGAGGCGGTGCTGGCCGGCGTTTCGGCCGGCGTCATCGGTCTCGACCGCCACGGCGTGGTGGAACTGCCCAATCGTTACGCGGCCGAATATTTGACGATGGAGCCCGAGGCGATGGTCGGCCATTCCCTCGAGGAGCTGGTTCCGGAACTGGCGCCGCTGTTCGGAATGATCCGCCGACGTCCCGAACGATCGGTTCAGGACGAGATGAAAGTGGTGAGAAACGGCCGTTCCCGCGCTCTTCTGGTGCGCATCGTCGCCGAACGGGACGAGTGGGAGGTGACCGGTTTCGTGGTGACCATCGACGACATGACCGAATTGCTGTCGGCCCAGCGCAAGGCGGCCTGGGCCGACGTCGCGCGGCGGATCGCCCATGAGATCAAGAATCCCCTGACGCCGATCCAGCTTTCGGCCGAACGGCTGAAGCGGAAATATCTGAAGCAGATCGAGAAGGACCCGGAGACCTTCCTGAAATGCACCGATACCATCATCCGCCAGGTCTCCGACATCGGACGGATGGTCGACGAATTTTCCGCCTTTGCCCGCATGCCGACGCCGGTCATGAAGCAGGACGATCTGGTCGAAACCATCAATCAGACGGTTTTCCTGGCGCGAACCGGTTATCCCGACGTCGCTTTCGAATGCGAATTTCCGCGAACGGCGGTGACGATTCCCTGCGATATCCGGCAAATCGGCCAGGCCCTGACCAATCTGTTGAAAAATGCGGTCGAGGCGATCCAGGGCCGCGAGGGTCCGGACCTGCCCAAAGGAAAAATCGCCGTCAAGGTGGAACGACGTCTAGGTTGCGTCGTCGTTTCAGTGGAGGACAATGGACGCGGCCTGCCGGTCGACCAGCGCGACCGTTTGGCCGAACCTTATGTTACGACACGCGTCAAGGGAACGGGATTGGGCCTTGCCATCGTTAAGAAAATCATGGAAGACCATGGTGGTGAGCTGGTGTTGGAGGACCTGGACGGGGGAGGCGCCCGTGTCTGCCTGGTCTTCGGCACCGAGGATGATAAACCCCGCATCGGCGCGACGGACACGGTGACCACCCATGGCGCATGACATTCTCGTCGTCGACGACGAATCCGATATTCGTTCCCTGGTCGCAGGACTGCTGAGCGACGAAGGGTATCAGACCCGCGAGGCGGCCGACAGCGACGGCGCGCTGGAGGCGATCCGCGCCCGCCGCCCCAGCCTGGTGCTGCTCGACATCTGGCTGCAGGGCAGCCGCCTGGACGGTCTGTCCATCCTGGCCGAAATCAAACGGCATCATCCATCCGTGCCCGTGGTGATGATGAGCGGTCACGGCACCATCGAGACGGCGGTGGCCGCCATCAAGCAGGGCGCCTACGAATTCATCGAAAAGCCGTTCCAGTCGGATCGCCTGCTGCTGGCCGTCGAACGGGCCATCGAATCGGCCCGGTTGCGCCGGGAAATCGAGGAACTGAAACAGCGGGCCGGCGGCGACGAGGAATTGCTCGGCCATTCGCCGGCGATCAGCCATCTGCGCCAGGCCATCGAACGGGTGGCGCCGACCGGATCGCGCGTTCTGGTGACCGGCCCGGCCGGCGTCGGCAAGGAGGTGGTCGCCCGGCTGCTGCATCGTCTCTCGAAACGGGCCACCGGCCCCTTCGTCGTGGTCAATTGCGCGGCCATGCATCCCGAGCGGATGGAAGCGGAATTGTTCGGGATCGAATCGATGCCCGAAGGCGAACGCAAGATCGGCACCTTCGAGCAGGCCCATGGCGGCACCATGGTCTTGGACGAGGTGTCGGACATGCCGCTGGAGACGCAGGGCAAGATCGTTCGCGTCCTGCAGGAACAGACCTTCGAGCGGGTCGGCGGCGGGAAAAGGGTCGAGGTCGACGTCCGGGTGATGGCGACGACCAATCGCGACCTGCCGGCGGAAATCTCCGGCGGGCGGTTCCGGGAAGATCTTTATTATCGCCTGAACGTGGTTCCCCTGCGCCTGCCGGCCCTGCGCGAGCGGCGGGAAGATATCCCCGTGCTGGCCCATTATTTCCTGCAGCGGGCCGCCCAGGTGGCGGGATTGGCCGTGCGGCCGATCGCCGAAGACGCCATGGCCGCCCTGCAAGCCTACGATTGGCCGGGAAACGCGCGGCAATTGCGCAATGTGATGGATTGGCTGCTGATCATGGCGCCCGGCGATCCGCGCGAACCGATGCGCGCCGACATGCTTCCCCCTGAGATCGGAGCCATCACGCCGGCCGTTTTGCGCTGGGAGAAATCCAGCGAAATCATGACGCTGCCGCTCCGCGAGGCCCGCGAGGTGTTCGAGCGGGAATATCTGCTGGCGCAAGTGACGCGGTTTGGTGGCAATATCTCGCGGACCGCCACCTTCGTCGGGATGGAACGTTCGGCCCTGCACCGCAAGCTGAAGTCGCTTGGCGTCAATTCGGACGAAAAGCAGCGTGTTTGACGCGCGGCTTCAGCGGTTGACGGCCAAGTGAATAGGTTCGCGATAGCATGAACGCCAAAGGGATGCAAGAACGCCTGCGGCGCGTTCGATCGCCTTGGTGTCTTGGTGCCTTGGCGGTTCAAATCTTGGTAAATCTTCACTCAAACAGTAATTTGGACATCGCGGTGCGACAATGAAAGTCATCGTTTGCGGCGCCGGCCAGGTGGGCTTCAACATCGCGTGTTATCTGGCGAACGAGGACAATGACGTCACCGTCATCGACCAGCGTCCCGACCTGATCCGCAAGATGAGCGATACGCTCGACGTGCAATGCGTCCTCGGCCACGCGTCGCATCCCCCCGTCCTCGAACAGGCCGGGGCCGCCGACGCCGACATGATCATCGCGGTGACGGCGGTCGACGAGGTCAATATGGTGGCCTGCCAGGTCGCCCATTCCCTGTTCAACGTGCCGACCACCATCGCCAGGGTGCGCAGCCAGAATTACCTGCAGCCGATCTGGTCCAATCTGTTCGGCCCCGAGCATCTGCCCATCGACGTCATCATCTCGCCGGAAATCGAGGTGGCGCGGGCCATCACGCGGCGCCTGCAGGTGCCCGGCGCCATCGAGGTGATCCCCCTGGCCGGCGACAAGGTCCGCCTGATCGGCGTGCGCTGCACCGAGGAGACGCCGCTGGTCAACACGCCCTTGCGTCAATTGACCGTGCTGTTTCCCGATCTCAATATCGTCATCGTCGGCATCGTCCGGCAGGGGCGGGCCATCGTGCCGACCGCCGAGGATCAGATGCTGGCCGGCGACGAGGTGATGTTCGTGGTCGATACCCAGCATATCGCCCGCGCCATGACCGCCTTTGGCCACGAGGAGCCGGAAGCGCGCCGCATCGTCATCTTCGGCGGCGGCAATATCGGTCAGTTCCTCGCCCAGCAGATCGCCGGCTTCTCCACCGGCTGCTCGGTCAAGGTGATCGAAGCCGATCGGGCCCGGGCGGAAGTGGTGGCGAAAAGCCTGCCGAATTCCATCGTCCTGAACGGCGACGTCCTGGACGCGGCGATGCTCGACGAGGCCAGCGTCGGCTCCGCCGAGACCGTGGTGGCGGTGACCAACGACGATGAGACCAATATCCTGTCGGCCCTGCTGGCCAAGCGCCACGGCGCCAAGCGGGTGATGGCCCTGGTCAACAAGACCGATTACGGGCCGCTGATGAGCACGCTGGGGATCGACGTGGTGATCAGCCCCCGGGCCATTACGGTGTCGAACATCCTGCATCATGTCCGGCGGGGCCGCATTCATTCGGTCCATTCGATCAACGAGGGCTTTGGCGAATTGATCGAGGCCGACGCCATGGAGACCTCGCCGCTGGTCGGCAAGCCGCTCAAGGAGATCAAGCTCCCCAGCGGCGTCCTGCTGGGAGCCATCGTCCGCCAGGGCAAGGTGATCAGCCCGCGCGGCACCACGGTGGTGCAGAGCGGCGACCGGGTGGTGCTGTTCGCCGAAAGCGACGCCGTCAAGAAGATCGAAAAGATGTTTTCCGTCCGCTTGGAGTATTTCTGAGGATGCCCCGCCGGTGAAGAGTCCGCCCCTGGTCGCTCCGAAGGGAATCATCTTCGATTGGGACAATACCCTGGTGGACAGCTGGGCCTGCATCCAGGCCGCCATGAACCGTACGCTGCGCGCCATGGGACAGGCGGAATGGGAAATGGCGGAGGTCAAATCGCGCGTCGCCCTGTCGCTGCGCGATTCCTTTCCCAGCCTGTTCGCGGAACGGTGGAAGGAGGCGAGGGATGTCTTCTATGCCGCCTTCGAGGCCATTCATCTCGATTATCTGAAGCCCTTGCCCGGCGCGGCCGAGATGCTCGAATCCCTGATCGAACGCGGTGTCCGCCTGGGGGTGGTGAGCAACAAGAACGGCCGTTTTCTTCGCCAGGAGGCGGCGCATCTGGGCTGGGAACGGATGTTCGACCGTCTGGTCGGCGCCACCGACGCCCCGCGGGACAAGCCGGCCGCCGCGCCGGTTCTGCTGGCCCTGGCCGGCATGGACTGCGTTGCCGGCGAAACGGTGTGGTTCGTCGGCGATGCGGCGGTCGACATGGAATGCGCCGGCAATGCCGGGTGCGTGGCAATCCTGCTTCGGCCCGAGGGGCCGAGGCCGGGCGAATTCGACGGCAGTCCCTTCCATCGTCATTTGAAGAATTGCGCCGCCTTGTCCGGTCTTGTCAGCGAACTATAGGTTCCCATATCTGCAAATTGATGCTAACGAAGGTACAGGGGTAATTCTGGTCGGCCTTTGGGCCGCCGCAACAAGACCCGCTGCAATAAGAAAAGAGCCAAACCCATGTCGTCGGAAAAAAACCAAAACGTTCAGGACGTCTTCCTGAATTATATTCGTAAGAACAAGACACCGGTGACGGTTTTCCTGGTCAATGGCGTCAAGCTTCAGGGCATCGTTACGTGGTTCGACAATTTTTCGGTGCTGCTGCGCCGTGACGGCCACACCCAGCTCGTCTACAAGCATGCTATTTCAACGGTTATGCCCGGCGGCCCGATCGCCTTGTTCGAGCCCTCGGTCAAAGAAGACGAAGCGACCGAAGAGGCGTGACCAACGAATGGCATGACGGCGACGGTGAAACGGCGCCGTCCCGGACCCTGGTGGTTTATCCGGCTCCGCGGCAGGCGGATACCGGACGAGGGGTGGACGGCCGCCTTTCGGACTCCCGTCTGGCCGAAGCCGTCGGTCTGGCCGAGGCGATCGATCTCACCATCGTCGGATCCGAAAGCGTGCCGCTGGGCAAACCCCGGCCCTCGACCCTGCTGGGCCAGGGCACGGTGGAGCGCCTGGGCCAGATCGTCATCGACAACGGCGTCGGTCTGGTCGTGGTCGACGGCCACCTGTCGCCGGTCCAGCAGCGCAACCTGGAACGGGCCTGGAACGCCAAGGTGATCGACCGGACGGGCCTGATCCTGGAGATTTTCGGGGCGCGGGCCCGGACCCGGGAGGGACGGCTGCAGGTGGAATTGGCCTCCTTGTCCTATCAGCGCTCGCGCCTCGTGCGCTCCTGGACCCATCTGGAGCGGCAAAGGGGCGGTTTCGGCTTCCTGGGCGGCCCCGGCGAGACGCAGATCGAGGCCGATCGCCGGCTGATCGGCGACCGCATCGCCCGATTGAAGAAAGAACTCGTCGAGGTGAAGAGAACCCGCGAGTTGCACCGTCAGGCCCGGCGGCGGGTGCCTTACCCGATCGTCGCCCTGGTCGGCTATACCAATGCCGGAAAATCGACCCTGTTCAATGCCCTGACCCGGGCCGAGGTGCTGGCCAAGGACCAATTGTTCGCCACCCTGGATCCGACCATGCGCGGCCTGTCCCTGCCGTCGGGCCGCACGGTGATCCTGTCGGACACCGTCGGTTTCGTCTCCGACCTGCCGCATGAGCTGGTGGCGGCCTTTCGCGCCACCCTGGAAGAGGTGCTGGAGGCCGATGTGATCGTCCATGTCCGCGACGTCGCCCATCCGGACAGCGAGGCGCAGCGGAGCGACGTCGAAAGCGTCCTGCGCGAACTGGGCATCGGCGAGGCGGTCGATCGCGGCCTGATCGAGGCCTTGAACAAGATCGATCTGCTGGCGGCCTCGCGGGCCGAGGAATTGGCCAACCAGGCCGACCGCAATCCACGGGCCGTCGCCTTGTCGGCCGTCACCGGGGCCGGTCTGGCCGACCTTTTGGCGCTGCTCGACCGCACCCTGTCGGCCGAACGTCAGGTCCTTTCGCTCGACGTCCCTTTGGCCGACGGCGCGGCGATCGCCTGGCTCTATCAGCACGGCGAGGTCGTGCATCGCGACGACGACGACATTTCGGCGCATATGACGGTCCGCCTCGACCCGGCGGACGCCGCCCGCTTCGAGCGGCGGGCGTAACCGGGAGCACGGGCGTCTCGCCCATAGGCGCTCGGATAAGCCCTTCCCCATCAAGGGGGAGGGTTGGGTGGGGGTGATGTCCGATCGAGAAAACCGAAATGAGATCCAGACTGCGGGGACACCAAGACGTGCCTTTGGCAAAGGCATGGCCATATTTGCGCCAATCGCCGAAGATTTCCGACGCCATCACCCCCACCCAAACCCTCCCCCATCAAGGGGGAGGGCTTACGAGTCAAGCGGGCGAGCATCTTATCCGATCTCCTATGGGCGTCTCGCCCGCGCTCT
>JAATGN010000051.1 GCA_015654615.1 Rhodospirillales bacterium | reverse complement strand
CAGGCGACCGCCAATGGCCAGACGGTCGCGGCAGCGGCGGAAGAGCTTTCCTCCTCCATTTCCGAAATCTCCCGTCAGGTCACGGAAGCGGCGCGGATTTCGACCGCCGCCTCGGAGGAAACGGCACGGGCCAACACCATGGTCCAGAAGCTCGCCGCCACCGCCGATCGCATCGGCGAGGTGGTCAGCCTGATCAACAGCATCGCCGCCCAGACCAACCTGCTGGCCTTGAATGCCACCATCGAGGCGGCGCGTGCCGGCGACGCCGGCAAGGGATTCACCGTGGTGGCGGGCGAGGTGAAAGGATTGGCCAATCAGACCGCCAAGGCGACGGACGAGATCAGCATCCAGATCGCCGCCGTCCAGGACGAAACCCGCCAGGCCGTCGAGGCCATCGGGAACATCGGCACCGTCATCGACCAGGTCCGCCAGATCTCTTCGGGAATTGCCTCCGCCGTCGAAGAACAGGGAGCGGCGACCAGGGAGATCGCCCGCAACGTGCAGCAGGCGACGCAAGGCACCCAAGAGGTTTCCAGCAATATCGGCGGCGTCCGGCAGGCCACCACGACGACCGAATCCTCGGCTGGACAGGTGCTGACCTCCGCCGAGGATCTGGCCGGCAATTCCGAGCGCCTCCGGGCCGAAGTCGTCAGTTTTCTCGACACCGTCCGCACCGGTTGACGAGCGGCAGGGGCACCGAAAGCAGGGGCCGCCATGTCGCCATGGCGGCCCCGTTCGTTCAGACGGTCGAGACGATCAGTGCAGGGTGGCCCAGATCTTCCGCTTCAGGGCGTAGAACAGCACCGTCAGCACGAAGACGAAGATCAGCACCTTCACGCCCAGATTGTGGCGCTGGTCCAATTCCGGCTCGGCCCCCCAGTTGAGGAAAGCCACCGCATCCTTGGCGATCTGTTCCCTGGTCGCCTTGGTGCCGTCGGCATAGCTCACCTGATCGTCGCTGATCGGCGGCGGCATGGCGATCTGGTGACCGGGGAAAACGATGTTGTAATACATGCCGTCGGGGATGGTCACGCCTTCCGGCGGCGTATCCTTGAACCCGGTCAGGATCCCGTAGATGTAATCGGGCCCGCCGACCCGCGCCTTGGCCATCAGGGACAGATCGGGCGGCAAGGCGCCGTTGTTGGCGACTCGCGCCGCCTGATCGTTGGGAAAGGGCGAGACGAAACGGTCGGACGGACGCGCCGCCCGGGAATACATGTCGCCCTGGTCGTTGGGTCCATCCTGAACCTGCTTCTCGGCGGCGATCGCCTTGACCTCGTCGTCGGTGAAGCCGAGATAGGCGAGATTGCGATAGGCCACCAATTTCATCGAATGGCAGTTCGAGCAGATTTCCCGATAGACCTGGAAGCCGCGCCGCAGTTGGGCCTTGTCATATTGACCGAAAGGACCGTGCCAGGACCAGCCCTGGTGCTCCAGCGCCGGCCCCTCTTCGGCCGAGGCCGGAACCGCGACGGCCAGGACGGCCGCCGCGAATGTCGCAGTCAGAAACTTACGCATTACGCCTTCTCCATCGGCTGAGCAGCGTGACCGGCAGACGCGCCCTTGCTCTTGAGCACGGGAGCGGAAATGCTTTGCGGCAACGGTCTCGGCTTCTCCACCTTGCCCAGGATCCACAGCAGGGGGAAGAACAGGAAATAGGCGGCCGTGGCAATCCGTCCGACCACCACGATCTCGCCTTCCGGGGGCTGCGAACCGCAGTAGCCCAGGACCAGGCAGACCACCAGGAAAATCCAGAAGATCTGCTTGAAGATCGGACGGAACTTGGCCGAGCGGACCTTGGAACTGTCGATCCAGGGCAGGAAAAACAGGATGATGATGGCGCCGAACATCGCCACCACGCCCCCCAGCTTGTCGGGGATCGACCGCAGAATCGCGTAGAAGGGCAGGAAATACCATTCCGGCACGATATGCGGCGGCGTCACCATCGGATTGGCCGGAATGTAATTGTCCGGTTCGCCGAAGAAATTCGGAGCGAAGAAGACGACGGCCAGATAGATCAGCATCAGCACGCCGATGCCGAACAGATCCTTGATGGTGTAGTAGGGATGGAAGGGAATGGTGTCCTGCGGCCCCTTCACGTCGATGCCCAGCGGATTGTTGGACTTCGTCGTATGCAGGGCGATCAGATGCAGGAAGACCAGGGCGAAGATGACGAACGGCAGCAGGTAATGCAGCGCGTAGAAGCGGTTGAGCGTCGGATTGTCCACCGAGAAGCCGCCCCACAGCAGGGTGACGATGTAATCGCCGACCACCGGGATCGCCGAGAACAGATTGGTGATCACCGTGGCGCCCCAGAAGGACATCTGTCCCCAGGGCAGCACATAGCCCATGAAGGCCGTCCCCATCATCGTCAGATAGATCAGCAGGCCAAGCGCCCACAGAAGCTCGCGCGGGGCCTTGTAGGAGCCGTAATAGAGGCCGCGGAAGATATGGATGTAGACGCAGATGAAGAAGAAGGAGGCGCCGTTCATATGCAGGTAGCGCAACAGCCAGCCGTAGTTGACGTCGCGCATGATGTGCTCGACCACTCCGAAGGCGATGGCCGTGTTGGCGGCATAATTCATGGCCAGGAAGATGCCGGTGAGGATCATCAGGACCAGCATGAAGCCGGCCAGCGAACCGAAATTCCACCAGTAGTTCAGATTTTTCGGCGTCGGATATTCGACGGCGCTATGCTGCAGGACCGAAAAAATCGGCAGGCGATCGTCGACCCATTGAATGATTTTATTATCGAATTTTTGACCGCTCATCGAAGCTCTCCTAGCCGATCCGAACCGACGTGTCGGTGAGGAAGGTATAAGTGGGAACCGCCAGATTGAGCGGAGCCGGGCCTTTGCGGATGCGGCCCGAGGTATCGTAGACCGAGCCGTGGCACGGGCAGAACCAGCCGCCATACTCGCCCTTGGGGTCGCTGGGCTTCTGGCCCATCGGAATGCAGCCGAGATGGGTGCAGATGCCGACCAGGATCAGCCATTCCGGCTTCTTGACCCGCTTGTCGTCGGCCTCGGGGTCGCGCAGTTCGGCAAGATCCACCTTGCGGGCGGCATCGATCTCGGCGTCGGTGCGATGCCGGATGAACACCGGCTTGCCGCGCCAGGTCACGGTAATGGCCTGTCCCACCGCGATGGAGGACAGATCGACCTCGGTGGAGGACAGTGCCAGGGTATCGGCGGCGGGGTTCATGCTATGGATCAATGGCCAGATGGCCAAAGCCGTACCGGTCACGCCGACGGCCGCCGCCGCATAGACCAGAAAATCCCGACGCGATTCGCCGTCGGGGGGCGTCCCCGGGGCGGGTGTCGACGTATCAGCCATGCTATTCCCTCTCAAAGACCCACTGGGAGAGCGTCCAACGAGTATTAGAACTCATCTTTTTTGCCCCTTCCGCGAGAAAGGGACAAGTATGGTCGACAGCGGGTGACGTGACCAGAAGCCTGATTGGCATATAAAACAATTCCAACCTATTTGAAAAGCGCGGGATGATCCCGCGCCGACAACAATTTGGGCTCATTCCAAACAATGCGCATTGCTCTATATCAACCCGATATCCCACAAAACACCGGCACCATTCTCCGTCTCGCCGCCTGCCTCGGCGTCGGGGTCGACGTCATCGAGCCCTGCGGCTTCGTCTGGGACGACCGCCGTCTCCGCCGCGCCGGCATGGACTATCTGGACCTGGCCCAATTGCGCCGGCATGGATCGTGGGCGGATTTTCAGGCCGACCGGAGGCCCGGCCGTCTGGTCCTGCTGTCGACGCGGGCCGAAAGCGCCCATCTGGCCTTCCCCTTTCGGCAGGACGACATCCTGCTGCTCGGCCGCGAGAGCGCCGGCGTTCCCGATGCGGTGCATGCGGCCGCCGACCACCGCCTGCGCATCCCCCTGGTCGAGGGCGCCCGGTCGCTGAATGTCGCCTTGGCCGCCGCCGTCGTGCTGGGCGAGGCCTTGCGGCAAACCGGCGGCTTTCCGCCCGTCGTGGCAATCGCCGAGGCGACATCGCCATGACGGACGCCCGGCAGGATCAAGCGGCCGAATGGTTCGCCGGCCTCCGCGACGCGTGCTGTCGCGCCTTCGAACAGCTGGAGGACGTTTTCGAGGAAAGCCCGCTCGCCCCGGGCCGCTTCACGCGGACGGCTTGGCGGCGCGATGGCGACGATCCCGGGGATGACGATCATGGCGGCGGCGTCATGGCCTTGATGCATGGCCGCGTCTTCGAAAAGGTCGGCGTCAACGTTTCGGTGGTCAAGGGCGCCTTGAGCCCGGAATTCCGCCGGGCCATTCCCGGCGGCGAGGCGGCGGGAGGCCAGTTCTGGGCGGCCGGCATTTCGGTGGTGGCGCACCCCTGCTCGCCCCTGGTCCCGGCCGCCCATATGAACACCCGGATGATCGTCACCGATCATCGCTGGTTCGGCGGCGGGGCCGACCTGACCCCGACCTTTCCGCTCGCCGAGGACAGCGCGGCGTTCCATGCCGCGCTGAAAGCCGCCTGCGACGCCCACGCCGTGGCCGACTACGCGCATTACAAAGCCTGGTGCGACCGCTATTTCTACCTGCCGCATCGCGGCGAGGCCCGCGGGATCGGCGGAATCTTTTTCGACAACCTGGCCTCGGGCGACTGGGATGCCGACTTCGCCTTCGCCCGCGCCGTCGGCCAGGCCTTTCTGGCGGTCTATTCCGACCTGGTCGCCAGGCATCTGCACGAACCCTGGAGCGAGGAGCAACGCCGCGCCCAGCTGATCAAGCGCGGCCGTTACGTCGAATTCAACCTGCTCTACGATCGCGGCACCACCTTCGGCCTGAAAACCGGCGGCAATGTCGAGGCCGTCCTGATGAGCCTGCCGCCTGCCGTAATCTGGCCGTAATGCCGGTGCAGTGATAGCATGAGCTTGATCTTTCAACCGGAGACCAGGATGCACGACCGGAGACCAGGATGCGCAGACTAGCGCTCGCCGCACTCGTTCTGGCGGTCGCCGCCGGCATCGCGGGTGCTGCCTTGTGGTTGAGTCCCCCCGAACCACCGCCCGTCGCGCCGCAAACCCCGGACATCAAGGATGAGGCGACGGCGCTGACCGCCAGCAACGGGCTGAGTTGGCGCAACGAGGGCAGTCTCAGCCTGCGCCTGAAGTCCGGGGAGATCCTGACGCTGACCGATCGCATGGCCTGCGGCGATCTTCCCTGCCCGAAAGAGCTGTCGGCGCGCTATCGCTACCTCGGCTGGGACGGCGCGAACGGCGGCTACGATCTGCAGGTGACGCCCTCGCCGGCCCCGAAAATGCTGCTGCCCTACAGCGACGACGACGTCATCCTGATCGATGTCCGGCATGCCGAACGCCTGTCCGGGGCGCCGCTGGCCCTGCCGGCGCCGCCGCCCGCCGCCGAACCCGACGAAAGCCTGTCGGAATGGCTGACGGACATCACCAACGGACGCAACCAGGGCGAGGCCCCCCTGATCGCCGCCAGCCACGGAAAGGCGGCCCGCCAGGGAACGCAGCTCAAGCTGGCGCTGTCCGACGGACACAATCTGATTCTGACCGACGACCTGGTCTGCGGCCAGGTCGCCTGTCCGCAGCAGATCTTCCGGTCTTACGACTATGCGGGGCTCAGCCCCGACGGCCGCTTCCATGTCGTGGAAGAACATTGGAACGAGGCCAACGCCGCCATTCTGGTCGACACCCGGTCGGGCGGGGTGAGCTTCCTGCTGGGCGTTCCGAAATTCGCCCCCAACGGACAGCGGGCCGTCGCCAGCGTGACCGATCTCGCCTGGTCGGCCCCCCGCCGCCTCGAGGTCTGGTCGCTGAGCGGCGCCGCCCCCGGCATCGAATTCTCCCTTTCGGCCAAGGACGAGGACGACACGGTCTATGAGGTGCTCGGCTGGTCGGATTCCGACCATGTCCGCCTGCGCCGCGGGCCGTGGGCCGCCGAACAGCGCAATCCGGCCATGCTCGCCCACGACGGCGGCGGCTGGCATCTCGAAGCCGCCGACAGCACGAATTGACCGGGAACAACGCGCATTTTTCCTCTCCCACGAGGGAGCTATCGGATGCACGCATCGTCGCGACATCGCCGGCACCATGACGGCTCGACGATAAATCAAACCACCAAGGCACCAAGGCGGCGGAGCGCGCCGCAGGCAGTCTCCCATCCGTCCGACGGCATGGGCCGGATGACCGAAGTAATGCCTGGGGATATCGTCCGTCAGTCGTCGGCGTAAGGATTGCGGCGCTTGCGAAGAGCGAAGCGAATGGGAACTCCGGCCAGGCCGAAGGTCTCGCGCAGGCCGTTGACCAGATAGCGGCTGTAGGATTCGGGCATCTCGTCGGCGCGCTGCGTGAACAGGGCGAACGTCGGGGGCCTGGTGCGCACCTGGGTCATGTACCGCAGGCGGATGCGCCGCCCGCCCTGGATGGCCGGCGGCGGATGGCGCTCGGTCATCTCGGCCAGCCAGCGGTTGAGCTGTCCCGTGGTGATGCGGCGGTTCCATGTTTCATAGATGCCGACCACGGCATCCATCAGATGATCGAGCCCCCGGCCCGCAAGGGCGGAAAGCGTCACCGTCGGCACGCCGCGCACCTGCGGCAGGGAGGTGGCCAATCGATCCTGCAGGCGTTGCAGGGACTCGCCGCGGTTCTCGGCGATATCCCATTTGTTGACCGCCACCACCAGGGCGCGGCCTTCGTCGATCACCAGACGGGCAATGGTCAGGTCCTGCTTGTCGAGGATGGCATTGGCCTCCATGACCAGAACGACCACCTGGGCCATGCGGATCGCCTCGATGGTGTTGGAGGTCGACAGCTTTTCCACCGAATCCGAAACATTGGCCCGTCGCCGCAAGCCGGCGGTGTCGACCAGGCGGATGGTCCGTCCCTTGTATTCCCAGGGGCTGGTGATGGCGTCGCGGGTCAGGCCGGCTTCCGGGCCGGTCAGCATGCGCTCTTCGCCCAGAAGACGGTTGACGATGGTCGATTTGCCGACGTTCGGCCGGCCCACCACGGCCAGCTGCAGGGGGCGCGCCGCCGCCGCCGCTTCGGCCTCGGCATGGATGTCGCCATCCTCGATCTCTTCTTCGCCCTCGGCCGGCCAGGCCGCGTCGTCCTCGGTCCCGACGGCGTCGAATCCGTCATGCTTGCGGGCATGGGGCAGCAGCGCCTCGTAGAGATCGTCCAGTCCCTGGCCGTGTTCGGCCGAAAAGGGCACCGGGTCGCCGAGCCCCAAGGCATAGGATTCGTAAAGGCCCGGCGCCCCGGCCTTGCCTTCGCATTTGTTGGCCACCAGAATGACCGGCGTCGGACTTTTGCGCAGATGATCGGCGAAGAAGGCGTCGAGCGGCGTCACCCCGGCCCGGGCGTCGATGAGGAACAACACCACGTCGGCCTCCCGGATGGCCCGTTCCGTCTGCTCGCGCATCCGCCCTTCGACCGAATTGTCGGTGGCGTCTTCCAGCCCCGCCGTATCGATCAGGGTAAAGGCCATGTCGGAGATCCCCCCCTGCCCTTCGCGGCGATCGCGGGTGACCCCCGGCCGATCGTGAACGATCGCCAGGCGGCGACCGATCAGGCGATTGAACAAGGTGGACTTGCCCACATTGGGACGCCCGATGATGGCTACCTTGAAACCCATGGGGTGTCGGACCTCTTTTTTCTGTCGTTAAGGAACTGGCGCGGAATAACCGCGTCATTGCGAGTTTCCGCACCGTCCGGCGGCCGACCCGCCCTGGATGAAAAGGAAAGCGGCACCGGCCTCCGTGCCGGTGTCCGCCGCTGGCGCGGCGGAGTCTTTTCCACCGGCAGGGACGCCGGTGCCACTGACGCTTTTCTCTTGGCGGAGCGAAGCAATCCGGCAGCACGCGGCTCCCCCGGATTGCCGCGCCTTCGCATCGCTTTGACCGACCCGACGAAAACAGAGCGGTTAACTTTTAACGAGCCCTTAGGGCCGGCGCCACTGGAATCGATCGGTTATCGATAGGCGATCAGTTCACCCTCTTTGGTCACGAACAGAAGCGTCTGCGCGGCGACGACCGGCGGGATGGTCACACCGTCCGGCAATTGCTCCTGGCTCAGCATCTCGCCTGTATAGGGCGAAAAGGAAACGGCGTTGCCGGCCGAGGAGACGACGATCAGGCGATCGGACGCCAATACGGGGCCGGTCCACACCAGTCGGCCGCTCTTCGCTTCCGGGTCCTCCCAGCGATCGAGCGGCTTGACCCAGCGAACTTGGCCGGTTTCCGTTTCGAAACAGGCCAGTTCCGGTCCGTTGGTGACCAGATAGATAAAATCGCCGGCGACCCAGGGCGTCTGGATCGATCCCACTTCCTTGTCCCAGATCCGCCGGCCGGTCCGCAAATCGATGGCGGCGAAGATATCGCTGTTGCCGGCGGCGAACACGCGGCCGCGATCGACGACCGGCAAGCCGCGGATGTCGGTCAGCGTCGCCACCTGGTCGGTCCGTTTCAGGCTGGAGATGACCTCGCTCCACTGGACCGTCCCGTTCTCGATGCGCAAGGCGAACAATTCACCCGAACTGTAGGGGGCGACGACCGTGTTTCCGTCGACCGCCGGGCTGGTTCCGCCCAGCATCGAGGCCATTTCGCTGATCCCGTTGTGATGCCACAGCTCATGCCCGTCCTCGGCCGACAAACACAAGGTCGAATTGTCCACCGTCACCAGCAGAACCCGCCCGGCCCGCACCGTCGGCGCGCCGCGAACCGGCGAAGGCAGCGTGCGGCGCCAGAGGATCTTGCCGTTCGCCGCGTTGATCGACAGCAATTCGGCATATTGATTGGTGATGAACAGCTTGCCGTCGTCGAAGGCGAGACCGCCGCCGTAACTGCCGTCTCCGGTGTCTTCCGGCGCCAGATCGCTCTTCCACAGCCGATGCCCGTCCTTGAGATCGTAGGCCGAGGCCACGGATTCGGCATCCATGGCGAAAACCTTGCCCTCGGCGACGATCGGCTGGGTCAGGAAGGCGCGGCGCTTGTTGCCGCCGGCGCCGAGATCGGCGTCCCAGACGCGATGCAGATTGGCGCCGAGCGCCAGATGATGCATGGCGTGCGGCGGATAACCGCCGGCCTGCGGCCACTCGCCGACATTTTCGGGGGCCGGCAGGGCGATGGGAGTCTTGCTGCCGGCGTCCGCTTCCAGATTCTTGGACTGGGTCAGGATGCTGATGCGTTTTCCCGGCAGCGGCGGGGGAGGGGTGTCCCCCAGCCAGTCGGAACAAGCGACAAGAAACCCGCAGGAAGCGAGGATAACGGCGAGACGACGCATCTTGTGGATCCCCATCAGCCCTTGGCCTTGTCGGCGACGGGCGGTAAAACGGCAAGCATTTCGGCAGCCCGGGCGCGAATGCCCGGCGGTGCCTGCAGATCATCGGCAAGCTGCTTGTAAAGGAGGCCGGCCTGCCGGGCATCCCCCTTCTTCTGGGCCAGCAGGGCCAATATCTCGGTGGCCGAGAAATGCCAGGGATTGGAGATCGCGCTGAGCGGGGCGACCCGGCTTTCGAGCGCGGCGAGATCGCCCGTATCGAGGCTCAGCAGCGCCAGTTTCAGCACCGCGAGATCGCGATAGAGGGTGGGACCCGAGGAATTGGCGATCCGGTCGTAAGTCGCCGCGGCGCCGGCCACGTCGCCCTGGCCGACCAGCAGCTCGGCCCGCCGCATGCCGGCCGCCGTGGCGAATCCGGTCTGTCCGTCGGCGGCCAGCTTCGCCAGCGCCTCCAGGCTCTCGGCGCCCTTGCCTTGCGTCGCCAGGTCCTGGGCCGCCTCGAACTGCGCGGCTTCCTTCTGACGCAGGCGCCCTTGCCACTCCTGCCAGCCCTGATAGCCGGCAACGACGAAAATGACGGCGGCGACGGCGGCAATCGCATATTTGCCGTAGCGCTTCCACAGCTGATGATACTGCTCGCGGCGAAGTTCCTCGTCGACCTCCTGGACGAGGAGGTCCCCCGCGCTGTCCTTATCGCTGGCGCTCACCGTTCACTCTCTCCTTACAACGGAACGGCGGTCAACATAGCGCCGGCTTGCGGCCAAGGCAAATGCGGCTTGCGTTGACTCTCTCTTAACCGAAGAGATGATATGGATCGAGGCTGGATACCGATCCTTAGGGCAAGCCGACCATGGGGCGCATACTGACCTGTCTCGTTCTGATCGTCGCGCTTTCCGGCTGCGAAGCCTGGGACGGGACGGCCAAATCCCTCCGCCCGCTGACGCCCGGCGCGCTGACCTACGTGCTGGTCGACGGGATCAGCCTGATCAACACGCAGAAAACCATCGAAGACCATGTGATATCGCTGATCACCGGCATGGATTGCTCGGTTGTCCGCGCCTCGCAAGGCGATCACTATTGCGTCGCGCCGGACCAGACCACGTTCTATCTCCGCACCAGCTACTGCTACAAAAGCATCGCCAAGGTGAGCTGCTACGACCAGCCGGTGACGAGCGACACCAATCAGCTTTACGGAATCCGCATCGAGCGCGTTCCCGCCACCATGACCACGACGACGACCACCAC
Organism: Rhodospirillales bacterium; assembly: GCA_015654615.1. Taxonomy (GTDB): domain Bacteria; phylum Pseudomonadota; class Alphaproteobacteria; order Rhodospirillales; family Magnetospirillaceae; genus Telmatospirillum. The sequence goes on along the minus strand of JAATGN010000051.1, from coordinate 19,228 downwards.
GACCACCACCACCGCCACCGCGCAGTAATCCCGAAGACATCCCCCCGGCCGCTTGCGTCCCGGCAGCCATGAATTGCTGGACGCGGCGCACCTTGGAGCGCGATGCCTTAAATCGGCATCACGCTCCGGCTTTTCTTGATGTCCCTCGCCGGGCGCGCGCCTCCGCGCGCTTGGCCGCGGCCTCAATATTGGAGCGGCGGGCGTCAGATTTGACGCCCGCCGCTCCAATATTGAAATATAGTGTTCACAGGGCGGCGAGGGGGCGCGATGGGTCGAATTTTGCGGATGGGAGAAGCGAGCCGCCCGGCGGGTGCCGCGGTGCATTTCGACCGGGCGGAACTTTGCAGCCTGCTTGGGCTCTACAGCCGTCGTGTCGCGGCCGGCGAATGGCGCGACTACGCCATCGGCCAACGGGTCGACCGCGCCGTTTTCGCCGTCTACCGCCATACCCTCGATCGACCGCTCTTCACCATCGCCAAGATCGGCGGTCCGGGCCGCCCCGCCGGCTGGGAGGTGGCGAGCGGGCCGCGCACGCTTTGCCGCGCCGATTCCCTGGAGGACGTCCTGCGGGTGTTCGACCGCAGCCTCAGGCTGATCACCCTTTAAGGCCCGGACGGAAGCGTCCTATCGAAGTACCAAGGACTTGGGATCAGACCACCCGTTCGAAAACCCCGCTTCCGTTGCCGGTGGTCAGCAGCTCGCCCTTCTCGATATCGAAATACCAGCCGTGCAGGGCCAGTCTGCCCGCCGCGACGCGCTCGCGGACCCAGGGGAATTCGGCCAGATTGGCCAGGGAAATCTTCAGGCTCTCCAGTTCGCAGACGCGATGCAGCCGTTCGTGGTCGGCATCGCCGACCTGCGCCAGGGCGGCATCGCGGGCCGGCTCGGCCATGCGCATCCAGGGACCGATGAAATCCCCCTCGTGGGCCCCTAAAAGCGCCGTGATTCCGCCGCAGCGGGCATGCCCGAGAACGATGATGTGCTCGACGTTCAGCGAACAGACGGCGAATTCGATCGCCGCGCTGGTGCCGTGGTAGTTGCCGTCCGGGGAATAGGGCGGCACCAGATTGGCGACATTGCGCAGCGTGAAGATCTCGCCCGGCGCCGCATTGAAGATCAAGCCGGGATCGACCCGCGAATCGCAGCAGCTGATCACCATCGCCTTCGGCGCCTGTCCCAAGGCCAACTGATCGAACATCTCGCGATGTTCTTGATAATAGGTCTGGTGGAACAGCCGATACCCTTCGATCAAGCGTCGCATGGCCTCCTCGACGGTAGAATTCCCAGGGAAGACGCGTATAGCCGGAATCCGCGGAAGGAACAATCGTTCGCTTGCGACCCGTTCAGTTTTCGCCGATCTCGGCGACGAGTTGCGAGACCGCCGCCTCGACGTCCGGGCTCAGTCCCGCCCCGGGCGAAAAATCCGTGGCTTCGATTCCGAAAACGGCGATTTCGTTCGGCAGCCGGTCCAGCAGACGGGCCATTTCGATGGCTTCGGCCAGGCCGAACCGGTGGCTGAGACCGGAAAAGGACCGGGCCGGAAGCGGCGCCGCCGCGGCATCGAAACGTCGGATCGTTCCGGCCGGCGCCCCCGAGCGCATGGCGTCGATCACGATGACCCGATCGGCCTGCCGCCAGGCCTCGATCAACTCCGTGCCCTCGCCGGGCAAGACCAGCACTTGCCTTCGTCCCCGCAGGCGCTCGGCCACCGCCGGCCCGGCGCCGTCGTCGTGACGCCACGCATTGCCGACGCCGATGACCAGGGCCTGCCTCACTGACGGTCCACCGTCAGCCTCAGAAAATGGGTCGCGCAGGAAATGCAGGGGTCGTAATTGCGAATGGCCTGTTCGCAGCGCCACTGCAGCGCCTCGTCGGCGAGATCGAGATTGGCTTCGACCACCTTCAAAAGATCGCTTTCGATGGTCTTCAAATTTTGCGCCGTCGGCGGCACGATGCGCGCCTCCAGGATGCTGCCGTCGTCGGCCAGCCGATAACGATGATAGCAGGTGCCGCGGGGCGCTTCGGTCATGCCATGTCCGACCCCGGCCCGGGGCTCCACGGCGACCGCCGGCGCGTCCGGTTCCTCATAGGCTTCGATCAGCGCCAGGGCGTCCTCGCAGGCCTGCACCATTTCGACGGCCCGCACGACGATGGACTGGAAAGGGTTGCGGACCACCGCCCCCAGCCCGGCCGCCGACGCCGCCTGCCGGGCCGTCGCCGACAGCTTGTCGTGGTTGATCGCATAGCGTGCCAATGGTCCGACCTTGTAATGGCCATGGTCGCTTTTCATGAAGCCCTGAAGAGCGTTGGAATGTTCCACGTGCTCCTCGTCGAAATGATCGAGAAAGGCCGCGGCCGGAATGTCCAATCCGCGATTCGAGACCAGCCGCCCCTGATGGATGGCGTAATCGCGCTGATGACGCAGGGCGACGAAGGTATAGTCCTGCTCCAGCGCCGGAAAATCGAAACCGCCGACCAGCTTGACCGTCGCCACGCTTTCGTCGATCGCCCATTTGAGAGACTCGGCCAGCCCGCGGATCTCGGCCTTGCGGGGGGCGCGGAAGAAACCGCCGACCTTGAGGTTGACCGGATGCACGGCGCGGCCGCCGACCGCTTCGAGGATGTCGTTGCCGATCTTCTTGAGACGCAGCGCCCGTTCGACCAGCGGCTTGTCGACCTTGGCCAATTCCAGCGCATCGGACAAACCCAGGAAATCGGGCGCATGCAGCAGATAGATATGCAGGCCGTGGCTTTCGATCCATTCGCCGCAATAGATCAGGCGCCTGAGGTCGGTGATCGATTGCGGCACCGTCACCGCGAAGGCGTCTTCCATCGCCAGGATCGCCCCCAGTTCATAGGCGATGGGGCAAATGCCGCAGATCCGGGCGGTGATGTCGGGCGCCTCGCTGTAGTCGCGCCCGACCAGGAAGGCCTCGAAGAACCGCGGCGGCTCGAAGATGCCGAATTTCACGTCGCTGACCCGGCCATCCTTGATGCGGACGTAAAGCGAGCCCTCGCCCTCGACCCGGGCCAGGGCGTCGACCTTGATGATTTTAGTCGCCATGGGCTTCGCTCTCCTTGCGGAAGGCTTCGGCGTTCGCATTGAAGCCGCGGAATCGCCGCTGGATATCCCGCCCGTCGAGCCCCTGATCGGCCAGTTTGGCCGCCATGGCGGCGGTGTTGGGGGTCTCCATCGGCCCGAAGCAGCCGAAACAGCCGCGCCCCAGCGATGGACAAAGCCCGCCGCAGCCCGCCTGCACCACCGGGCCGAGACAGGGCTCGCCCTTCGCCACGGTAACGCAGATATTGCCACGCATCTTGCATTCGATGCATTCGGCATGCCTGTGCACATTGGGCTTGCGGCCGTTCAGCTGGGCGTTGAGCACTTCGAGCAGCTGGTGCTTGTTGATCGGACAGCCGCGCAATTCGAAATCGACCCGCACATGGTCGGACACCGCGCTGGAATGATCGAGCGTCTCGATATATTCCGGATGGGCGTAGACCCGATCGATGAAATCCTTGACGTCCTTGAAATTGCGCAAGGCCTGAATACCGCCGGCGGTGGCGCAGGCCCCGATGGTGATCAGCGTTCGCGACATCCGCCGGACGTTGCGGATGGCTTCGACGTCATGGGGCGTGGCGATCGAGCCTTCGACCAGGGAAATGTCGTAGGGGCCTTTCACCACCTTGCGGGTGGCTTCGAGGAAATAAGCGATCTCCACCGCTTCGCTGACCGCCAGCAGCTCCAGCTCGCAGTCGAGCAGCGACAATTGGCAGCCGTCGCAGGAGGAGAATTTCCACACCGCCAGCTTCGGTCTTTTCCGCCCAACCATCGCTATAGCTCCCTGATCTCGAACAGATGCTCGATCTCGTCGAAGCGGTAGACCGGACCATCCTTGCACATGAAGGTCGGGCCGAACTGGCAATGCCCGCACAAGCCGATGCCGCATTTCATATTGCGCTCCAGCGTCACCCAGATGCGATCGCTGGTCAGCCCGCGCTCGCGCAGGGCGTCGACGGCCGGCTTGGTCATCACCTCGGACCGGCAGACGAAGGCCTGGGTATCGCCGCCCTCGATGCGGGCCACTCTGACCGCCGCCGCGACGCTGCCGACCCGGCCGCGGTAGCCCGAGGGCGCCGAATGCACGGTCACATGGACATTGGTGTCAAAACGGCCGCGCCAGAGATGCAGCTCCTCCTCATAGAGGATATCGTCCGTCCCGCGCGAACCGTAACAGATCACCACACGACCGAATTTGTCGCGCTGATGCAGCACCTCGTAGATCAAGGGACGCAAGGGCGCCAGGCCGATGGTGCCGGTCACGAAGATGAGATCCGAACCGTAGAGCGGCTCGACCGGCCAGGGGCGCCCGAACGGTCCCCGCACGCCGACGGTGTCGCCCACCCTCAACCTGGCCATCCCCTTGGTCACCGAACCGGCGATGCGGATGGTATGGACGATCTTTTCGGCATCCCGGCAATCGCCGCTGATGCTGATGGCCACTTCGCCGACACCGAACAGATAGAGCATGTTGAACTGGCCGGGACGGTAGGAAAATCCGCCGCCGTCGACCGGCACCAGATGCCAGGTGAAAATGCCCGGCACCTCGCGCTTCAGCTTGGTGATGCGGAAGGGACGCGGAATCATCGGGTCGGGAGACCCGTCGTCTCCGGCATTGTTCCGGGAATGTCCGTCCATCGCCGCCCTCACCCGAAGCTCGCCGGTTCGGTCGCCAATTCGACGATGCGTTCGCGGTTTTGCGCCAGGCGACGGGCCATGACCGGCAGGAATCTTCTGTAAATTTCATAACCCAGGACGCGATCGGCTTCCATTTTGCGCCGCAGGCAGGCCCCGTCGACGCTGACCACCCGGACGGTGCCCGAAGCCCGCGCGTCGTTGCTCCATTTGTACGGCTTGACCAGCCAGCTCCAGCCGATGATCTCGCCGGCCTCCACCGTTTCGATGGCGATGGGCGGACGGCCGGGAACATAGGCCTCCAAGGTGACCAGACCATCCCGGATCAGATAGAATTTGTCGGCCGATTCACTTTGCCGGTACAGATAGCTGCCGGTCTTGAAGACCTCGTTGGCGCAACAGCCGACGATGGTGTCAAGGGCGGACTGGTCCATGTCGGCAAAGAACGGATGGGTCGCCACCAACGGCCCCAGTCCCTCGATCTGCACCATGATCACCTCCCGTCAGCAGCTTTTTGCAAGGACTGCACTTCTTCCGTGATGTCGATCCCGACCGGACACCAGGCGATGCACCGGCCGCATCCGACACATCCCGACGACCCGAATTGCTGGTGCCAGGTCGACAGCTTGTGATTGATCCATTGCCGATAGCGCGACGAGGCCTTTTGACGAAAGGCGCCGCCGGCGATATGGGAATAATCGATGGTGAAACAGCTGTCCCAGTTGCGCCAGCGTTCGGCATGGTTGCCGGAAAGATCGGTCACATCCTCGACCGTCGTGCAAAAGCAGGTCGGACAGACCATGGTGCAATTGCCGCAGGTCAAGCAGCGCGCGGCGACCTCGTCCCAATGCGGACTCTCCAGGGATCGCGCCAGGATCTCGGCGGCATTTCCGTCCATCCGGCGGGTCTGTTGCCGGGCGGCCTCGACCGGCTGCGCGGCGGCGGCGGCGATTTGCCCCGGCGACGGCGGCATCAGCGACAATCGGGACAGCAGCGAGGCCCCCAATTCGCTCCCCGCCTCGGCCAGAAAGACATGGCCGTCGCCGTCGGCGATCTCATTGAGCCTGAGATCGAAACCCGCCTCCAAAGCCGGACCGGTGCCCGACGAGGCGCAAAAGCAGGTGGCAGCGGCACGGCCGCATTCGACGGCGATGATCAGGGCGCGCCGCCGCCGCCGCCGATATCCGGGTTCTTCGAAGCCCTCCTGGGAAAAGACGCGGTCGAGCACGCCGATCGCCGCCAGTTCGCAGGCGCGGACGCCGAGAAAGGCCAGGGGAGGATCGTTTTCGTCGCCGGGATGCAGCATGCGAAAGCCGCGCCCGGCTTTTTCCGCCCGGAACAGGCGTTGCCGGGGAGGATAGAGATGGCGCTTCCATCCTTGCGCCCCGACCGAATAACCGAACAGGGCGTCGTCCGCCGTCGCGATCAGGCGATAGCGCCCCGGCTCGCCGCTGTCCCGCCATCCCCTGGGCATTTCAGCGATATCGTCGAGGGCCTCATAGACGATCGCACCGTCGCCGACCTTCGGCCCCAGCACCAGATACCCCTCGCCCCGCAGCAACGAGAGCAGCCGGTTGAGTTCGTCTCGCGCGAAAATAGTCTTGACGCCGATGTCGGGCTGCATTTCTCGCCTCACGAGGCATCGTTCGAGCCGGCCGGATGATCGCACGAAACGGCCCCGGGGGCGAGTGACGAAAGGGTGGCACCCCCGGTGTCAATCCGCCTTCAGGCGGAATCCGCCGCGGGCCAGCAAGGCGTGCAGTCCGCGCAAGGCCTCTTCGCACCGGGCCAACGAGCCGATTCCTTCGATGAAACGCTCCTCGAAATTGGGTTGCCGCAGCAAGGCGACGATCCTCTCGCGCGCCACGGCCTGGGCCCGGCTGGTCGGCGGCAGGACGCGCGCCGCGCAGAATTCCAGGAGCCGGGTCGCCCGATCGCGCAGATTGGCCGACGGATCGTCGAGCTTCTCGATGATTCCTTCGCGTTTGATATAGCCGCTCAGCAGGGCGTCCAAGCGTTCCAGAAGCCCATGGCGTTCGCTTTCGGGCAGCGCCGTGGCCAATTCGATGGCGTCATAGAGGCGGGTGACCCGCAGCAATTTGTCTTTCACCGGCCAAGCTGGAGGCACCAGCAGATTGATGTCCTTGACGCCGATCAGGCTGCGCAGGGTCCCGAAGATTTCCTGGGTCAGGGATTCGCCCAGGGAACTGGCGGCCAGGTCCAGCAGATAGGTGACGGCGAACAAGGGATCCGACAGGGTCGCCACGACGCCGCTCACGGCCTGCCGCAATCCGGCCTGGCCGCCGGATTCGCCCAGAAAAACGAAGCGGCGCGTCAGCGCCTCGGCGGTTTCGGCGCCGCCCATCAGCCCGTCGGGACGAAACAGCCGGCGCGCCACCTCGCGGAAGGCCTCGCGCTCGCGCGACGGATCGTGGCGATTGAGCGGCTGGCTGCTCGCCAATTGCCGCAGCAAGCGCTCCATCAAGGCGCGCCGCGTCTCTTCGAGACGGCCGCCGGCCAGCAGGGGGCCCAGAATGGCGATCTGGTTGCGGGCGTCGCTTTTTTCGGAATCGAAGCGCCCCTCGCACAGATCGGCGATCGCACACAGCGCCTCGGCAAGGTTGCGTTGAGTCCCCAGCACGTCCTGCAGGGCCGAAGGGACGCCGAGCAGGTCGGCGATGACGCCGTCCAGCAGGGCCAGAACCTCGGCCCTCTGATCGGGATTGGTCAGTTCGACCAAACGTTCGAGCTTGGCCAGCCAATTGCGGCGTTCCACCAGATCGCGCGACAGCACCACCAGGGAATAGAAATTGACGTCGGCGGGTGCTGCGAATCGTTCGATCCGTTCCAGAATTTTTTCAAAATCGTCGCCCTTCAGCCTGGGCAGGGAGGGATGTTCGTCCGCCTGGCGGGCCCGGGTGGTCATTTTGGCCACGGCCCGGTAGACCTCGTCACGCCTTCCGCGCGGCTCCTCGCCGTTGGTGCGGGCCTGCAGGGTCGCCACCCGGTCGACGGCGGAAGGAAACAGAGTATCGATTTCCTGAACCTTTTTCAGAGCCTTGTAGTTGTGAATCAGCTCCGTCGGCGTCAGATAGACCTGTTCGATATATTTCCGGAACAACCGGTTGATCGTGCTTCGGCTTTCCAGACGGTAATATTCCGACGTCTTGCGGCAATAGGGCGCGGTCTCGATCGAAACGATGGTGACGTTCGTCGGAGCCGACGTTCCGGCCATTTCCGTCAACAGAATCGTTTCGGTCACCACGCCGTCGGCCCGCGTCCAATTCTTCACCACGCGGACGCCCTGGCATTCACGCTTTGCCAGAATGTTCTTGGCGATCGCCCGGGCCGCCAGCTCCGTCTCGCGGTATTCCTCGGTAATCCAGTGGTTGTTCCGTAAAACTTGAATCTCGAAGTCGGCCCGTCCGCTCGCCATCCGCGCCCCCCATTTCCCCATGTCCCGCACCGCCCCCGCGGTACGGACCGGTTCCTGCCCCGTCACATCTATGTATTGACCAGTTTGTCCGTGGTATCGCGAATATTGCGCACGAAAATATAGAGCAGGGCGCGGATGAAAGGATCCGCCTTGCGCAGCTTCTGCTCGAAGGACGCCTCGGTCACGATGATCAAGGTGGTGGTGTCGACGGCGCGGGCCATCGCCATGCGCGGCTTGTTGTCGACCAGGGCCATTTCGCCGAAAATGCCGCCCGACACGATATATCCGAGGATTCGGCTGCTGCCGTCCGCCGCGGCCTTGCTGATTTCGATTTTGCCGCTTTCCACCAGATAGGCGCAACGGCGCCCGACCTCCCCCTCCTTGAAGATCACCTCGTCACTGGCATAAACGCGACGGTCAAGAACCTCATGTGCGCCCATCGTCCACGCCCCCCCGCTTTGCGCCGCCCCGTCCGTCAGGCTAACACATAAGATGGGGAGCCGCAGGCTCGCAGCGAAGAGGGACGGACCATATTATCCACCCAGGTTGATATGGTCCGCCCGGCGGGCCGGGGTGGGAAGCCTCAGGCGCCGGCCTCCCATCCGCCGCCCAGAGCCCGGAACAATCCGACCACCGCCTGGGCATGGGCCAGCTTGACCTGGACCAGCAGGTCCTGCGCCTGAAACAGCGTCCGCTGGGTATTGAGCAAGGTCACGATGTCGATGGTGCCGCCCGTCATCTGCGCCTGGGCGATGTCATAGGCCCGCTGGGCGGTCTCCACGGCGACCTGCTGGGCGACCTCCTGTTGACCGTTCATCTCGACGGCGACCAGGGCGTTCTCCACGTCGCCGAATGCCGAAATCACCGTCTTTTGATAGGTCTGCAGCAATTCGTCGTACCGCGCCCGCTGCAATTCGATACCCGCCTCCAACGCCCCGCCGGCGAAAATCGGCTGGGTCACCGAAGCGGCCAGAGAATAAAGCCCGCTGCTCGGGTTCAGGGCCGATGCCAGGGCCGCACTCTGCAAGCCGCCCTGCACGGTGAGCTGGATATCCGGAAACAGCGAGGCCTCGGCCTCCTTGATGTTGGCGTTGGCCTGGATCAGCTGCGCCTCGGCGAATTGCACGTCCGGACGCCGGACCAGCAGACCGGACGGCAAACCGGCCCCGACGGCGGGCAGACTGACGTCCGCCAATCCCCCCGCGGCCACCGACAGCTCTTCCGGCAGGCGGCCGACCAGAATCGCCAGGGCGTTCATGTTCTGGCGCAATTGCTGGGTGAGCGGCGGCACGGCGGCCCGCTGTTCGGCGACGACGCTTTCCTGCTGCGCGATGTCGAGCGCGGTGGCGGTGCCGGCGGTCGCCCGCGCCTGCACGGCGTCCAACGTGTGCAAGGCGACGTCGAGATTGTTGCGGGCGACGTTCAGACGATCGAGCGTGGCGACAACGGTGAAATAGGTATTGGCGACGCTCGCCTCGACGGTCAGGGCCGTCGTCTCCCGATCGAAGCGGCTGGCCCGGGCGGCGGCTTCCGCGGCATCGGCCGCATCGGCGTATCGTCCCCAGAAATCCAGTTCGTAGCTGGCCGTCAGAATGCCGCTCAGCGTCTCGACGCCCCGCGGGTTGCCGCCCGATCTCGGTGTCGTCGTATTGTTGCGGTTCCGCGTCTCGCCGCCCGAGGCCTGAACCGAGGGCAGCAGATCGGCCCCGGCGATTTTCGCCTGGGCATCGGCCTGGCGAATCCGGGCCACCGCCGCCGCGATATCGAAATTGGCCTGCTGCGCCTGGCTCATCAGCGCGTCGAGCGGGGCCGAGCGGAAATCCTGCCACCAGGTCAAGGACGGCCATGAGGCGACGGGCTCCGCCTTGCCGCTCCACTGCGTGGGTTCGGCCGTCTCGGGCCGATGGTAATCGGGACCGACGCTGCAGGCCGACAGCAAGGCGACGGCGGCGGCGACCAGCCAACCGGCACGGTGGGAAGACGATGATTTCAACAGCATGCTGACTGGCTCGAAACGACTGCGGACTTTTTCAAGGAATTGCTAAGCGCGCCGATCACGACCGCCCCCCCATATGCGTTGCGACGAAGGCCTGACGACCTTGCGGTGACATGCGCGGAATGACATCGAGCATGGTATCTCCAAATATTTTTCGCTCCGCCTGCCGCGTGGTGCGCAATTCGGCGATCGCCGCCAGGAACACCTCCTGATCGAGCGGCTCGGTCGAGAGCACCTGGCGGACACGCTCCACGGCGACCAGATATCGCCGCCGCGCCTCCTGCAGAGTCTGGCGTTTTTCGCCGAAGGCCCGGCGCAGGACCTCGCCATCGGCCGGCGGCAAATCGCCGGCGATGGTTTCGGCGACCGTTTCGGGCGCCGGATCGGGTTTGGCGTAGCTTGGCGCCCCGAGGTGCTGGGTCACCTCCCAACCGATCAGGAACAGGTTCAAACCGATGGACAAGGCCAGCACGATCGATCCGGCCCCGTTCCGCCGACGCGGCGGTACTTGCATCTGCCTCATCCTCCCAGCGGCAACGAAAGATTGCCGGAAAACCAAAGATCGAACGGCGTGTCGGTGGCCAGGAAACGGACCGCCAGATTGGCGGCGCACCCCAGAATGAACAGACCGAGATAAACCGCGCCGCGCGGCGCCCACGACCATTGGGGCCAGACGAATCGCGGAAAGGCCGGCCGAAAGCGGCGCCGCGGCAGGGAGCGGCCCGCCGCCTCGCCCAGCACCGCATCGAGGAGGCGTTCGACCCGCATCGGGTCGATCAGCGGCGCGGCGTCTTTCAGCAGGCGGTCCATCTCCTCCGTGCGGCGCAGGGCCGAACGCGCCTCGGGATGGGCATCCTTCCATTTTTCGGCGGCGGCTTGCCGGCCGGTCGGCCAGCGACCGATGTCGGCGCCGTAGATGATCATCAGACGCTGGAATTCCTGCTCGGTCATGGCAACACCTCATCGGCTTGGAATCCGACGGCAGCGAGTTCGGCTTTGACGGCCCGGCGGGCCCGCAGCAACAGCTGCTCGAAAGCGGCGACGGAAATTCCCATCCCCTCCGCGGCGTCCTTGCCGGCCACGCCCTCGAAATAGAACAGGGTGATGGCGGCGCGCTGACGGGGCGGTATCGCCGCCAGGGCACGGACGACCGCCGCCTGATGCTCCTTGCGGGTGATCGTCTCGGTGGCCGAAACGGCATCGTCGTCGGACAGCTCGCCGGCCGCTTCGATCGCCACCCATTGCGGTTTGCGGCGCCGATCGAGGCTGAGGTTGAGAACGATCTTGTGCAACCAGGTGGTAAAGCGGGCACGTCCGGGGGTCCAGCGCTCCGCGTATTGCCAAACTCTCATGAACGCCTCCTGGGCGATCTCGTCCGCATCATTTGGATTGCCGACCACGCCCTGGGCGACCGCGAGGGCGCGGCGCATATGCCGACGCGCCAAGACCTCGAAAGCCGGCCGGCTGCCGTCGGCGACCTGTTGCATCAACATGTCGTCGAGACTTTCCCGGCCGTCCCAGCCTTGATCACCGCTCATCCACCGGACTCCTCCACCTTCCCGGTCGCGAGCGAGGGTTGGCAAACATGTTTAATACGCCCAAGCTGGCCATGCCTTACGCGACGGAGGAAAAAAAAAGAAAAGACCGGGAACAGCGTCAGCTTCGTTCCCGTCATACGTACCATACTGCCACCATGTCGGCAGCCGACCATATTATTGCTCGAAGAAAGATCGTCATGCGCAAGAGATATCTGACCTGGATCGTGGTGCTGCTTGTCGTCGCAGGCGGCCTCTGGGCGGTGCTCCGTCCCGGGTCGAACGGCCCCACCAATACAACAGCAGCGCCAGCCGGAGGCCCCGCCGTTCCGGTCACCGCAGCGCGATCTTCCCGCCAGGACGTCCCCGTCTTTTTGAACGGCCTCGGCAACGTCCAGGCGTTCAACACCGTGACCATCCGGCCCCAGGTCGATGGCCAGCTGGTGCAGATCGCCTTCAAGGAAGGCCAGGAGATCCGCGCCGGCGACCTGCTCGCCCAGATCGACCCGCGGACCTATCAGGCGGCGCTCGACCAGGCGTCGGCCAAAAAGGCGCAGGACGAGGCGCAACTGGCCAATGCCCGCATCGATCTGACCCGCTATAGCGGCCTGGTCGAGAAAAATTATGTTTCGCGCCAGCAGCTCGACACGGCGCAGGCCCAGGTGAACCAGCTGCAGGCCCTCGTGCAGGGCGACGCCGCCGCCATCGAGAACGCCCGCGTCCTGTTGGGCTATACCGGCATCAAATCGCCGATCGACGGCCGGGTCGGCATCCGCCAGGTCGATATCGGCAACATCGTCCATACCAGCGATGCCAACGGCATCGTCATCGTCACCCAGGTCCACCCGATCTCCGTGGTGTTCACCCTGCCGGAAAATACGGTGAATCGAATTGTCGCCGCCATGGCCAACGCCCCCCTCACCGTGGTGGTGCTGAGCCGCGACGGCACGCAGGAATTGGACCAAGGGGTCCTGCAACTGGTCGACAACCAGATCGACCCGTCCACCGCGACGGCGCGCCTGAAGGCCACCCTGCCCAATAAGAAGGGGCTGCTGTGGCCCGGACAGTTCGTCAATGTCCGGCTGCGCATCGCCACCTTGCCGCAGGTGGTGACGATCCCGGCCAACGCGGTGCAACGCGGGCAGCAGGGCGCCTTCGCCTTCGTCCTCAAATCCGACAACACCGTCGAGATGCGCAAGCTCACCCTGGGGGAAGTCAGCGAAAGCGTCGCCGTGGTCGAGAGCGGCCTTCAGGACGGCGAATCGGTGATCACCGAGGGGCAATACCGGCTGCAGCCGGGAACCCGGGTCGAAGCGAAAATGGCCACCGCCGCCGCTGCCGCCCCATCCGCCGTCAAGCCGGAGTAGCCCCGATGAGCGTTTCGACACCGTTCATCCGGCGGCCGATCGCCACCACGCTGCTGATGGCGGCGATCCTGCTGGGAGGGCTCGTGGCCTTCCCGCTGCTGCCGGTGGCCAAGCTGCCGCAGGTGGACTTTCCCACCATCGTGGTTTCCTCCAGCCTGCCGGGAGCCGATCCGCAAACCATGGCATCCTCGGTGACGACGCCCCTGGAGCGGCAGTTTTCGCAGATTTCCGGCGTCAGCCAGCTGACCTCGTCCTCCATCCTCGGCTATTCTTCGATCACCCTGCAATTCGACCTCGACCGCAATATCGACGCCGCCGCCGGCGACGTCCAGGCGGCGATCAACGCGGCCAGCGGGCAATTGCCGAACACCCTGCCCAGCCCGCCGACCTATCGCAAGGTCAATCCGGCCGACTCGCCCATTCTCATCCTGGGCGCCACGTCGGACACGCTGCCCCTGACCATGGTCGACGATTACGCCGACACCGTGGTGGCGCAGCAGATCAGCCGCATTCCCGGCGTCGGACAGGTTTCCATCGGCGGCGAACAGAAGCCTTCGGTGCGGGTGCAGATCGATCCGGCCAAGGTGGCGGCGATGGGCATCAGCCTGGAAGACCTGCGCAACACCATCGCCAACGTCACCTCCGACTCGCCCAAAGGCAGCGTCGACGGGCCGGACCGCAATTTCACCATCTACGCCAATGACCAGATCCTCAAGGCCGAGCCGTGGAACGACGTCATCATCGCCTATAAGAACGGCGGGCCGGTGCGCATCCGCGACATCGGCCGGGCGATCGACGCGCCTGAGAATCTCAAATCGGAAGCCTGGCAGAACGGGCAAACCGGCGTGTTTCTGGTGATCTACAAATTGCCCGGCGCCAACGTCATCGACACGGTCGACCGCGTCAACGCCGCCTTGCCGCTTCTACAGGCCTCGATTCCGCCGGCCATCCATATCCGCACCCTGATCGACCGCACCAACACCATCCGCGCCTCGGTGAACGACGTGGAATTCACCCTGATGCTGACCATCGGACTGGTCGTGCTGGTCATCTTCCTTTTCCTGCGGAACCTGTGGGCCACCGTCATCCCGGCCATCACCGTGCCGCTCGCCCTGATGGGCACGGCGGGGATGATGTATGTGGCGAGCTACAGCCTCGACAATCTTTCCCTGATGGCGCTGACCATCGCCGTCGGCTTCGTGGTCGACGACGCCATCGTCATGCTGGAGAACATCTACCGGCATCTCGAGGACGGATTGAGCCCCATGGAGGCGGCGCTCAAGGGGGCGGGAGAAGTCGGCTTCACCATCGTCTCGATCAGCGTGTCGCTGGTCGCCGTGTTCATCCCCATCCTGCTGATGGGCGGCATCGTCGGGCGTCTGCTGCGCGAATTCGCCGTCACCGTGTCGATGACGATCGTGGTTTCGCTGGTCGTCTCCCTGACGCTCACGCCGATGTTGTGCTCGCGGGTCCTGAAGGACGAACACACGGCGGGTCACGGCCGGCTCTACATGGCTTTCGAGCGCGGCTTCGACGCCATGCTCAACGCCTATCGGCGCGGCCTGGACCTGGTCCTCAAACACCAGCGGCTGACGCTCATGAGCTTCGCCCTCACGGTCCTCGCCACCGTCTTCCTGTTCATCATCATTCCCAAGGGCTTCTTTCCCGACCAGGATACCGGCGTCCTCTATGGCGTTTCGGACGCGGCGCAGGACATTTCCTTCGCCCAGATGGAACAGCGCCAGCTGGCCCTCGCCAAGGTGATCGCCGAGGACCCCGACATCGATGCCTGGACCGCCTCGATCGGCGGCAGCGGCACCAATACGGTCAACAACGGACGCTTTTTCATCGGCCTCAAGCCGGCCGACCAGCGGGGTGCGAACGCCAACGAAATCATCGCCCGCCTGCGGAAAAAGACGGCCGCCGTGCCCGGCATCGTCCTCTATCTGCAGGTGCCGCAAGACCTGAACGTCGGCGGACGCCTGTCGCGCACCCAGTATCAGTACACGCTGCAGGACGCCGACCTCGACGAGCTCAACAGCTGGGCCCCGAAGATGCTGGAGACCATGAAGACCCTGCCCGAGCTGCAGGATGTCGCCACCGATCAGCAAATCAACGGCGCCACGGTCAATCTGGTCATCGACCGCGATCAGGCGTCACGGTTCGGCATTCAGCCGCAGGTGATCGACGACACCCTCTACGACGCCTTCGGCCAACGGCAGGTGACGCAATATTTCACGCAGTTGAACAGCTATCACGTGGTGATGGAGGTCCTGCCGGACCTGCAGGGCCGGCCGTCGACCCTCGACAAGATCTATGTCACGTCGCCTTTGACCAAGCAGCAGGTCCCGCTGTCGACCTTCGTCCATTACGACACGATGCCGGTCCGCCAGTTGTCGGTCAACCACCAGGGACAGTTCCCGGCGGTCACCCTGTCCTTCAACCTGCGTCCGGGCGTATCCCTGGGCGAAGCCGTCGACGCCATCCGCAAGGCGGGGGCGCAGATGGGCCGGCCGCCGGCGCTGGTCGGCAGTTTCCAGGGCACGGCGCAAGCCTTCCAGGCCTCGCTGGCCTCACAGCCGCTGCTCATTCTCGCCGCCCTGGTGGCGGTCTACATCATCCTCGGCGTTCTTTACGAAAGCTTCATCCATCCGCTGACCATCATCTCCACGCTGCCCTCGGCGGGCGCCGGGGCGCTGTTGTTCCTCATGCTGTTCCACAAGGACCTGTCGGTGATCGCCCTCATCGGCATCCTGCTGCTGATCGGCATCGTCAAGAAGAACGGCATCATGATGGTCGACTTCGCCATCGCCGCCCAAAGAAACCAGGGAATGCCCGCGATGGAGGCGATTCGCCAGGCCTGCCTGCTGCGTTTCCGCCCGATCATGATGACCACGGCGGCTTCCATGCTGGGCGGCCTGCCGCTCATGCTGGGCACCGGCACCGGTTCGGAACTGCGCCAGCCGCTGGGCATCGCCATGGTGGGCGGCCTGGCGGTCAGCCAGGCGCTCACCTTGTTCACCACGCCGGTCATCTATCTGGCCTTCGAGCATTTGAGCGAACGGCGCCGGGCGAAACGGGCCAAGATCGCAAAGCCGGCGGCCCGCGCGCTGGAGCGGACGGAATAAGCCGGTCTGAAATTTCGGACGTGTTGCGTCATTGCGAGTTCGGCACCGGCTGGACGGCCGACCCGTCCTGGATGAAAAAGGATCGTGGCGCCGGCGTCCGCCGCAAAGCGGCGGAGTCTTTTCCGCCGGCACGGAGGCCGGCGCCACGGATGCTTTTCTTCCGAGCCGAGAGCGAAGCAATCCAGATCCTCCTGACGGTTCTGAATTGCTTCGCCGCTGACGGAACAGCCCTCAGTCCTTGTCGCTGACCCCGGCCTGGGCGAAGGTCGCCATTCCGTTGTGGCAGGCCGCGGCGGCCCGGACCAGGCCGACCGCCAGGGCCGCGCCGGAAGCCTCGCCGAGACGCATGTCCATGTCGAGCAGGGCGCGCTTGCCGAGCCGCTCGAGCAGACGCCGATGGCCGGGCTCCACCGAGGCGTGGCCGACCAGGCAATGGTCGAGCGCCCGCGGATCGGCGGCATGCAGAACCGCCGCCGCCGCCGTACAGACATAGCCGTCGAGCAGCACGGGGATGCGCCGGTGCCGGGCCCCCAGGATGGCCCCGGCCATGGCCGCCAGTTCGCGTCCGCCGAGGCGGCGGAGGATTTCCAGGGGATCGTCGGACCGATTGGCGGCGACGCCCCGGCCGACCACCTCGATCTTGATCTTCAGATGATGGTCGTCCACGCCGGTTCCCCGGCCGGTCCAGTCGGCCGGATCGCCGCCGAACAGGCCGTGGCAGACGGCGGCGGCGGCGGCGGTGTTGCCGATCCCCATCTCGCCGATGACCAGCAGATCGACCCCGTCTTCGGCGGCCCGCATGCCCGTCGCCAGCCCCGCCAGGCACTCGGCCTCGCTCATGGCCGGCCCCTTGGTGAAATCGGCCGTCGGCCGTTCGAGATCCAGCGCCTCGACCGCCAGTTCGATGCCGAAGGTCCGGCAGAGCTGGTTGATGGCCGCCCCGCCGGTTTCGAAATTCTTGACCATCTGGACGGTGACGTCCGCCGGAAAGGCGGAAACGCCCAAGGCGGCCACGCCATGATTGCCGGCGTAGACCCGGGCCCGCACCTTGTCGAGGCGCGGCGGATGGCGTCCCTGCCAGGCGCACAGAAAGCGGCTGATCTCTTCGAGGCGCCCGAGCGCTCCGGCCGGTTTGGTCAATTGCGGGTCGCGTTGCGTCCACTGCGACAAAGCCGGCTGGTCCGGACCGGGCATGGTTTCCAGCAAGGCGCGCACGGCGGAAAAGGATGAAACAGGATCGAGGTCTTTCATGTGTGTCCCCTGACATGAAATCAATGAGGCGAACGTCCGTCCACGACGCATCCCCCGCAACGTTCTTCAGGCCGGTCTTCTGGCTCAGGTTCATCCCGCCCGCGCCCCTTCCCGGCCTGAGCCAGTGGGTTTGCCTTGCGCGGGTAGTCCCCTTCACAGCGTTGGGCACGCGACGGATTTTCACCGCCTTCCCGATTCTCCCTCCGGCCAGCCGGAAGGCACCTGAAGCGCCCCTCTTTTGGCACGATTGCCGGCGTGACGCCAGAGCAATTGGCGGACCCCGATTGCGAAGCTTTCTTGACAAGGTGCCCCCCGCTCGGCCACCATCGCTGCCGTTCCAAGGGGAGCCTCGCCGAAAGAGGCTGAGATACTGCTAAGGCCCGGCGGCCGGCGCGGAAACCGTTTGAACCTGATCCGGGTCATACCGGCGTAGGGAGAGGAACTGGCGGTCAGCCCGGTGACGGGATGGCCGTGTTGCTCCAAACCAGCCCCCGGGTCTCCCGAAAGCTCGTCCGAGAAGGAGATCCCCATGCCTGATTCCCATCCATCCGAAACCTTTGCCGTCACCACGGGAGGGCTGCCGTCCTCGCGCAAGATCCACGTCGCCGGAAGCCTGTTTGCCGACGTGCGCGTCCCCATGCGCGAAATCGATCTGACGGCCTCGGCGGCCGAGCCGCCGTTCCGCGTCTACGACACCTCGGGCCCCTATACCGATCCGAACGCCGCCACGGACATCCGGAAGGGTTTGGCGTCCCTGCGCCAGGCCTGGATCGCGGCGCGCGGCGATACCGAAAGTTATGACGGCCGGACCGCGCGGGCCGAGGACAACGGCCTGGCCGAGGGCGAGAGCAGCCCGGTCCCCCTGTTCGACCGGGGCGACCGGCGGGTGTTGCGCGGCAAGGCCGGACGCGCGGTGACGCAGCTCGCCTATGCGCGCGCCGGCATCGTGACGGCGGAAATGGAATATATCGCCATTCGCGAAAACCTGGGCCGGGCCAGAAGGGCGGCGCAGACCAGCCCGGACGGCCAGTCTTTCGGGGCCAGCCTTCCCGATTACGTCACCCCGGAATTCGTTCGCGACGAAGTGGCGCGCGGCCGGGCCATCATCCCGGCCAACATCAATCATCCGGAAACCGAGCCGATGATCATCGGCCGGAATTTCCTGGTCAAGATCAACGCCAATATCGGCAATTCCGCCGTCACCTCGTCGGTGGCGGAAGAGGTCGAAAAATTGATCTGGGCGGCGCGCTGGGGATCGGACACCGTGATGGATCTGTCCACCGGCCGCAACATCCATACGATCCGCGAATGGATCATCCGCAATTCCCCGGTTCCGATCGGCACCGTGCCGATCTATCAGGCCCTGGAAAAGGTCGACGGCAAGGCCGAAGAGCTGACCTGGGAAATCTTCCGCGACACCCTGATCGAGCAGGCCGAACAGGGCGTCGATTATTTCACCATCCACGCCGGGGTGCGGCTCGCCCATGTGCCGTTGACGGCCAGGCGGGTCACCGGCATCGTTTCCCGGGGCGGTTCGATCATGGCCAAATGGTGCCTGGCCCATCACCGCGAGAATTTTCTTTACGAGAATTTCGAGGAAACCTGCGAAATCCTGCGCCGCTATGACATCGCCTTTTCCCTGGGCGACGGCCTGCGTCCCGGGTCCAATGCCGACGCCAACGACGCCGCCCAGTTCGCCGAGCTGGAGACCCTGGGCTAGCTGACCAAAATCGCCTGGAAACACGATGTCCAGGTGATGATCGAAGGCCCCGGCCATGTGCCGATGCACAAGATCAAAGCGAACGTCGCCAAGCAGTTG
>JAATGN010000130.1 GCA_015654615.1 Rhodospirillales bacterium | reverse complement strand
CGGCGCCGCCGGATCGTACAGAAAGGCCGTGCGTCCGGTTTCGCAGAAGGTGGCGAACAGGGCGTTGTTGACATGGCCCTGGCGATCCGTATCGCCATAGCGCAACACGTCGCGCGACCATCGCGAATAGAGCCGCCGATCGGTGAGATCCGGCTGGGATGGGGTGGTCATCGGATGATCTCTCCTGCCGCCACAGCGGCGCGGCGGCCTTGCGATGAGCAGATGGGAAGCCGACCCTGGGGACGGAAGTCCATGCTCCAAGAAAAGATCCGATGAAGCGCCGAAGACCGCCTCATCCGGTCTTTTCAGCGCCGCCGCCGCGACCGATCCGTCTCATAGGACGGGCGCTCGGCCCGCAGGGACGGTTCGCGGCGGCCGTCTCCGGCGTCGTCGAGCCGCCCGAAGGAGGGTTCCCGGCGGGGCCCCTGCGGAATGGCATCGCCGCCGCCGGACTTGCCGCCGATCAGCCCCCAGATCAGGCGCACCGCCGTGATCGCCACCAGGATCACCAGGCCGATGCGGCCCAGGAAACCGATCAGCGCGGCATTTTCGTCGCCCATCATCGTCCCGCCGTAGAGAATGGAGCCGAGATCGGTGCCGATCAGGCCGGCGATCAAGCCGCTGAGGAAGGGATGGCCGGCCAGGAAGCTGTTGACCTGCTGCGGATGGGAAGCGGCCGGGGCGGCGCCTTGCCCGACCGGGGCGCCGACCGCCTGGGCCTCCGGCCGGGGCGCGGCCGGCAGGGGCACCGGACCGGAACCCGGTCCCGGCATGACCGGCGATTCGGCCTCGACCTTGGGCAGGGCCGGGGCGGCGGACGGCGGCGGCGGGGCCGCGTTGCGATTGACCGGAGCGCTGCCCTCGGGCGTGCGATGCGCCCCCAACACGCCGATCGACGGATCGTCGTAGCCCGGGGTCGCCCCCTTTTTCTTGGCCGTCTCGGCCGCGCCGGCCACCGAGGCCAGCGACAGGACGACGACCAGGGCGATCAACCCCGAAAAATGGCGTGAATCCATAAGATATCGATGAAAAGACACGGCTTTCGTCTTCAGGTCAAAGGGTGGGGGACAACAACGCGGCAGAAGCTACCCTCGTAAGATGTCGGGTTCAAGCGCCGCGGTGACAAGCCGGCGGCGGCAA
The DNA here is from genome assembly GCA_015654615.1 of Rhodospirillales bacterium. Taxonomy (GTDB): domain Bacteria; phylum Pseudomonadota; class Alphaproteobacteria; order Rhodospirillales; family Magnetospirillaceae; genus Telmatospirillum. The sequence goes on along the minus strand of JAATGN010000130.1, from coordinate 7,380 downwards.
ATGGAACAAAAAAAGAACAGTGCGGAGATTCATCCCCCCGCGTCCTCAAACCCGTCCTTGGATATTGGGAGCCACCAAGACACCAAGGCACCAAGGCGTTTTTGGGGAGCGGCGCGCGGCGGATAGCCGTCCATATGCGCCGCGGGCATCGTTTTGTCATCCGACGCGATACCGGTGCGAAATCGCGAGGCGCCTGTGGTGCATTCCGTCCCCTTGGTGGTTCAACAAAATCTTGATCGCACCGGAACGATGGGGATAACCCTGGGAAAGCGTTCGAGTGATGACCCTGGATGATGGACACTCGCATCGCTTTGCACGATTTTCCAATGCGGCTTAAGCTGGCCATCCGAAAGGAGAGTCTCATGCAGCCTGCCTCCAGCGCCGCCCTGCCCGCCGCCGCGACCGATGTTTTCGAGGCCCTGGCGACGCGCCGTTCGGTCCGCGCCTTCCTGCCGAAGCCGGTCGACCGGCGGATCGTCGAACAGATTCTCGCCCTGGCCAGTCGCGCCCCCAGCGGTTCGAACATCCAACCCTGGAAGGTCTGGGTGGTTGCTGGGGCGGCGAAGGACAGCCTGTGCGCCCGGATCCTGGACGCCCATCGGAACGAGGCGTCCGGCCACGCCGAGGAGTATCGATATTATCCCCGCAGCTGGGAGGAACCCTATCTGTCGCGGCGGCGCAAGATCGGCTTCGATCTCTATTCGCTGCTCGGCATCGCCAAGGCCGACCGGGCGGCCATGCAGCGGCAATTCGGCCGCAACTACGATTTTTTCGGGGCGCCGGTCGGACTGTTCCTGGGGATCGACCGCTCGATGGAACTGGGCGGCTGGTTCGATCTCGGCGGTTTTCTGCAATCGATCCTGTTGGCCGCCCGCGGCTTCGGCCTGCACAGCTGTCCGCAGCAGGCCTTCGCCAAATATCACCGCCTGATCCGCGCCGCCCTCGACATCGACGACGATCAAATGATCGCCTGCGGCGTCGCCCTCGGCTACGAGGATCCGGAGGCCGCCGAGAACCGACTGGTGACCGAGCGCGAACCGGTCGCGGCCTTCGCCAGGTTTTTCTGGGAATAAAAAAAGATGAACCGCCAAGGCAGCAAGACAGCAGGGGGATGGATTGCGCCGCAGGCATTTTCCCATCCTTTCACCGATGGTAGGCGGGATGATGAAATGAATGCCCGCGGCGCAAATTTGCGGCCATCCGCCGCCTGACGTTCCCAAAAGCGCCTTGGTGTCTTGATGTCTTGGTGGGTCACCTTTCTTCACGGGATCCCCGCTGTTGGGCACCAGAGTCATTCCGTCCGACCGGGAACTGCTCTAGAATCCCCTTCCGGCTCAACCAGACGTCAAGGCAGGACCCGTTTTCCGATGATCCCGTTGACCGCCGATCAATTGGTTCGCGCCTATTCCATGGGCGTCTTCCCGATGGCCCGTCATCGGGAAGACGCCCGGCTGTTCTGGATCGATCCGGAGGAACGCGGCATCCTGCCGCTCGACCGGTTCCACCTGTCGCATTCGATGCGCAAGGTCCTGCGGCACACCGATCTGGTCGTGCGTTGCGACAGCGCCTTCGAGGCGGTGATCGCGCTTTGCGCCGAGTCGGCGCCGGACCGGCCGGCCACCTGGATCAATGACGAGATTTTTCGCCTGTTCGTCGAACTGCACCACTATGGCCTGGCCCACAGCGTCGAGGTCTGGCGCGACGCCGCCCTGGTCGGCGGACTTTACGGCCTGTCGCTGGGCAGCGCCTTCTTCGGCGAAAGCATGGTCAGCCGGGAAACCAACGCCAGCAAGATCGCGCTGGCCCATCTGGTGGCGCGGTTGCGAAAGGGCGGCTATACGCTGCTCGACACGCAGTTCGTCACCGAGCATCTGGCGCGGTTCGGCGCCGTCGAGATCCCGAGGCGTGACTATCTGCAGCTGCTGGCCGACGCCATCGGCAGGAAGGCGGTCTTTTACGGCGACTTGCCCGGCGCCGAGGTCTTGGCGTTGCTGTCTTCGCAATCCAGGACCCAGACGTCGTAAACCGGATGCTCGAGCGCCGACAGGGCGGGACTGGAGGCGAACATCCAGCCGCGGAACAGGCTGGCCGCCGCCTGCCCGCTGCGAATTTCCCAGATGTCGAGAAAAGCCGCCGACTCCGGCTGTTCTTCGGGCGGCCGCTTGCGGCAGGTCCGCACGATGATCTCCAGCGTCCCGAAATGCACCGACGTTCCCACCGGCGCATCGATGGTCACCACCCGTCCGGTCACCTTGTCCAATCCCTGCAGGATCGCCGTGTCGAAGACCAGATCGGCCGCCCGGGCCGGAGCGGCCATGAGAAGCGCGACGCTCACGGCGGCCCCGCAAAAGGCGATCCGGCTCACTTGTCGTGCGCCTCGCCGGACGGCGACGGGCCGCCGCCGGGCTTCGCTCCGCCGCTGTCGGTGGCCAGGAAAATGATTTTCCCGACCATTTCTTCCAGGGACTGAAAATTCTTGGTGTTGGTGATGGTGCCGTCGGCCGGGATGGTCTGTCCGCTGCGGCCGGGATTGAGCTGGACGAACTTGCCGCCCAGCAGGCCGTCGCTGGCGATGACCGCCACCGTGTCGTCCGGCAGGTGGATGTCGGGGCGGATCGACATGCGGACCACCGCCTCGAAGCTGGCCGGATCGATGACCTGGTCGATGACCGAACCGACCTTGATGCCGTTGATCCTGACCTCGCCGCCGTTCGGCAGGCCGCCGACGCTGAGGAAGGAGGCCTTCACCGTATAGCCCCGCACCGCGCCGAGGTCGGCCTGCGAATAGGCGAAGACCAGAAAGAAGCCGGCGACCAGAAGGACCACGGCCCCCATGATGGTCTCGATGACATTCCTACCCATATGGGGTTCACTGCGGCTTTGCGGCCGCTCCTCCTGTATTGCTGGTGCCGGGGGCGGAGCGCTTGGCTTCGGCCTGGGCGATGATGAGTTCGAGCAGATCCTGGAGATTCATCGAATCCTGGCTGTAGCGCAGCGCGTCCCCCGGCTTGAGATCGGCCTCGTCGCCGCCCGGCTGCAGGGCGATGAATTTGGCGCCCAGCAGGCCGTCGGTCTGGATCAGCGCGGCGCTGTCGGTCGGCACCGGCACGCCGGGCGCCATCCTGATGGTGATGACGGCCCGGAAATGGTCGTCCAGGGCCTGTCCGACCACCTTGCCGACGCTGACGCCGGAAAGCCGGACGTCGCTGCCCAGGCCGATCCCGTCGGCCTTGTTGAAATGCGCCAGCAGATCATATCCCGGCAAGGCGGCCCGGCCGGCGCTTCCATAGGAAAAGGCCAGCACCAACGCTCCCACCAGAACGACGCAGGCGCCGATCAGGGTTTCCCTGTCACGACTGTTCAAACTTGGTCCTCCGGGCTGCCGCAACTCGAGATGACGCCGTCGCTCCGCTTGCCGCGCGCGGCGCCGCTCGGGCTTACGGCCGCCAAGCCTCGTAATCGCCGGTGGCGTGGGGCCGTTCGCCGCCCCGCCGATCGTCGCCGGCCGGCAGATAGGCGCCCGCGGTGCCCGTCAGATTGGGCTGATGCGCCTTGACCCAGGGCTTGTCGGGCGCCGGCGCCAAAGGCTGATCGACGGTGTAATGCAGCCAGGCATGCCATTCGGGGGGCACTCTCGATGCCTCGATACGGCCCTTGTACAGAACCCAGCGCCGCTGCCGGTGACCGGATCGGGCCCGGCGCTCGCTGTAATAGCGATTGCCCTCGGAATCCGTTCCGACCAGCTTGCCCTTGGCCCAGGTGAACAGGATCGTCCCAATCTCCATCATGACTCCCTTGCACGCCGACAGGCGAATTTTCACGAGCGACTATGGCAAATGCCGGCCCGCCCGTCCAGAGGCCAACGGAGCGACCGCGCGATTGCCCGACAGCCCGTCATGGAAACACCGATGAACACGGAAAATAAGGGATGGACCCGGATCAGAAAAAGAGCCGCGGGCATTCTTGCGCTCCTCCGCTCTCCCATCTCCGGACGATTCGGATGATTTCCCGCGGCGCCCTTATCCATGGCTCATCCCTGTCGATCGGCGTTTATCCCGTGGTCCCCCACATGGGACTGCCGAAAAAGCGCGACGCGGTGCCGACCGGTGGTTTTGCGCAATTCGACGCAAATACCACATATAGTATGTACCGATACCCCTCGCACAATCCGGGGATTGAATCGCCGGCCGGATTTTTTCCAATGCCCTTGCAGGCTTACCGATCGGGGCCAAAACCGCTGCCGCCGTCATGTTCGGCTTTTGCAAGAACAATATGCTGTGCATAGTTCGTGAAATGTCGTTGAACGCATCCGCCGCTTATCATACCCTATGGCTCTGTCGGTATAAGACCCACAAGATCTGGTGCACCCTGTCCTTTTTGGCGTGGCGTGGCGCCGGGTGAGTCGGCCGATTCCAAATTTGAACGGGATGAGAATCACATGCGCATTGAACGGCATTTCACGTCGGCGGGCCGCGACGCCTACGACGGAATCGGCTTCCGCACGACCCGCAGCGAAATTCGCAATCCCGATGGTTCCGTCGTCTTCTCGCAAAGCGATATCGAAGTGCCGGAAAGCTGGTCGCAGGTGGCCTGCGACGTCCTGGCCCAGAAATATTTCCGGCGGGCCGGCGTGCCGGCCGCGGCGGCCCTGGAGGCCGTCCCCGAGGAGGGGGTTCCGCAATGGCTGTGGCGCAAGCGGCCCGTCGATTCGCAAGCCAAGACCGGGGGCGAAAGCTCGGCCCGCCAGGTGTTCGACCGCATGGCCGGAACCTGGACCTATTGGGGCTGGAAGGGCGGCTATTTCGACGCCGAGGACGACGCCCGGACCTTCTTTGACGAAATGCGCTCCATGCTGTGCCAGCAGATGGGGGCGCCCAACAGCCCGCAGTGGTTCAACACCGGCCTGCACTGGGCCTATGGCATCGACGGTCCCAGCCAGGGTCACCATTACGTCGATTACCGCACCGGCGAACTGACCAAATCGGCCAGCGCCTACGAACATCCGCAGCCGCATGCCTGCTTCATCCAGTCGGTCAGCGACGATCTGGTCAATGAGGGCGGCATCATGGACCTGTGGGTCCGCGAAGCCCGCCTGTTCAAATACGGCTCGGGCACCGGCTCGAACTTCTCGGCGCTGCGCGGCGACGGCGAAAGGCTGTCGGGCGGCGGCCGCTCGTCGGGCCTGATGAGCTTCCTGAAGATCGGCGATCGGGCCGCCGGCGCCATCAAGTCGGGCGGCACGACGCGCCGCGCCGCCAAGATGGTGGTGGTCGACGTCGACCATCCCGACATCGAAAGCTTCATCGGCTGGAAGGTCATGGAGGAGCAGAAGGTCGCCGCCCTGGTCGCCGGCTCCAGGCTGGCCGACCAGACCCTGACCGCGGTGATGGCCGCCTGCCGCGCCTGGGACGGCGCCGCCGAGAACGAGGACCGCTGGAATCCGAAGGTCAACAAGCCGCTGAAGAAGGCGATCATCGCCGCCCGCAAGGCGATGATTCCGGAAAACTACATCCAGCGCGTCATCACCTTCGCCCGCCAGGGCTATACCGAGGTCAAATTCCCGGTGTTCGACACCGATTGGGATTCCGAAGCCTATCTGACGGTGTCGGGGCAGAATTCCAACAATTCGGTGCGCATCACCAACGACTTCCTGCAAAAGGTCCTGGACGACGGCGACTGGCAGCTGATCCGCCGCATCGACGGCAAGGTCGCCAGGACCATCAAGGCCCGCGACCTGTGGGAACAGATCGCCGAGGCGGCGTGGAGCTGCGCCGATCCGGGGCTGCAGTTCGACACCACCATCAACGAGTGGCACACCTGCCCGGAGTCGGGACGCATCAACGCCTCGAACCCCTGCTCCGAATATATGTTCCTCGACGACACGGCCTGCAACCTGGCCTCGCTCAACCTGATCTCCTTCCGCCGGCCGGACGGCGGCTTCGACGTCGCCGGCTTCGAGCATGCGGTGCGGCTGTGGACGGTGGTCCTGGAAGTCTCGGTGCTGATGGCCCAGTTCCCGGCCGAGAAGATCGCCGAGCTGTCCTATCGCTTCCGCACGCTGGGCCTGGGCTTCGCCAACATCGGCGGCCTGCTGATGGCCTCGGGCCTGTCTTACGACAGCGAGGCCGGACGGGCCTATTGCGCCGCCATCACCGCCCTGATGACCGGCGTGTCCTATGCCACCTCGGGCGAAATGGCCAAGGAACTGGGCGCCTTCCCGGGTTTTGCGGAAAATGCCGAGCCCATGCGCCGGGTGGTCCGCAACCATCGCCGCGCCGCCTATGGCCTGTCTTCCGGCTATGAAGGCCTGTCGATTCCGCCGGTGCCGCTCGACGCCGCCAACTGCCCCGACGAGGCGCTGGTCGCCGCCGCCCGCGCCGCCTGGGACCAGGCCTTGAGCCTGGGCGACGAGTTCGGCTATCGCAACGCCCAGGTCTCGGTGATCGCCCCGACCGGAACGATCGGCCTGGTGATGGATTGCGACACCACCGGCATCGAGCCCGACTTCGCCCTGGTGAAGTTCAAGAAGCTGGCCGGCGGCGGCTATTTCAAGATCATCAACCGGATGGTCCCGCAGGCCCTGGAAACCCTGGGCTACAGTGCCGCCGACTCTGAGGAGATCATCCGCTACGCGGTGGGTCACGGCACCCTGAAGGGCGCGCCGGCGATCAACCATCAAACGCTGGCCGCCAAGGGTTTCGACGCGGCGGCGCTGGAACGGGTCGAGGCGGCGGTGGCCAATGCCTTCGACATCAAATTCGCCTTCAACCGCTATACGCTGGGCGAACAGTTCTGCACCGAGGTGCTGAAGATTCCGGCGGCGAAGCTGGACGACGTCAGCTTCGACCTGCTGGCCGGCATCGGCTTTTCCGCCACCGAAATCATCGCCGCCAACACCTATATCGCCGGCGCCATGACGCTGGAGGGCGCGCCCTTCCTGAAGGACGAGCATCTGTCGGTGTTCGACTGCGCCAGCCCCTGCGGCAAGCTGGGCAGGCGTTCGCTGTCGGTCAACAGCCACATCCATATGATGGCGGCCGCCCAGCCCTTCATCTCGGGGGCCATTTCGAAGACCATCAACATGGCCAATTCGGCCACGGTCGAGGAATGCAAGAACGCCTATCTGACCTCCTGGCGCCTTGGGCTGAAGGCCAACGCGCTCTATCGCGACGGCTCCAAGCTGTCGCAGCCGCTGCAGTCCTCGCTGCTCGACGACGAGGGCGAACTGGCCGACGAACTGGCCGAGCAGCCCGCGGCGGCGGCCCGCACCGGGATCGTCGCCGAACGCATCGTCGAGCGGATCATCGCGGCGGCGCGGCGCAAGCTGCCCGACCGCCGCAAGGGCTATACCCAGAAGGCCATCGTCGGCGGCCACAAGGT
>JAATGN010000248.1 GCA_015654615.1 Rhodospirillales bacterium | reverse complement strand
TCGATTTTGCCTACGAGGTCAGCCGCTCGTTGGACGCGTGCGAAGGCTCGCTGCTGGTGGTTGATGCCAGCCTGTGCGTCGAGGCGCAGACCCTTGCCAATGTCTACAAGGCGATCGAGAACAATCACGAAATCGTTCCGGTGCTGAACAAGATCGATTTGCCGGCCGCCGAACCCGAGCGGATCAAGCGGCAGATCGAGGACGTCATCGGCCTCGACACCGAGAACGCGGTGATGATTTCGGCGAAGACCGGCCTTTGGATCGAAGATGTGCTCGAGGCCCTGGTCACCCGCCTGCCGTCGCCCACGGGCGACGCCGATGCGCCGTTGCAGGCCCTGCTGGTCGACAGCTGGTACGACAGCTATCTGGGCGTGATCATCCTGGTCCGGGTCAAGCATGGCGTGCTGAAGACGGGCCAGAAGATCCGCATGATGAACACCGGGGCCAGCTATCAGGTCGACGGCGTCGGCTATTTCACGCCGAAGATGGTGCGGGTCGATGCGCTCTATCCCGGCGAGATCGGGTTTCTGCAGGCGTCGATCAAGGCGGTGGCCGACTGCGAGGTGGGCGACACCATCACCGACGAGAAGCGTCCGGCCGACAAGCCGCTGCCGGGATTCAAGCCGAACGTGCCGGTGGTGTTCTGCGGCCTGTTTCCGGTCGACGCCGCCAATTTCGAGGATTTGCGCGATTCGCTGTCCAAGCTCCGGCTGAACGACGCCAGCTTCGAATATGAGGCGGAGACCTCGGCGGCGCTCGGCTTCGGCTTCCGCTGCGGCTTCCTCGGTCTCCTGCACCTCGAAATCATCCAGGAACGGCTGGAGCGGGAATTCAATCTCGACCTGATCACCACCGCCCCCTCGGTGGTCTACCGCATCCTCCTGACCAACGGCGAAAGCCTCGAGCTGCACAATCCGTCCGACATGCCGGAAGTGAGCAAGATCGCCAAGATCGAAGAGCCGTGGATCAAGGCGACGATCATGGTGCCCGACGAATATCTGGGGCCGATCCTGCAGCTTTGCACCGACCGGCGCGGCATGCAGCTCGACCTGACCTATGCCGGCAACCGGGCCATGGTGGTCTATCGCCTGCCGTTGAACGAGATCGTCTTCGATTTCTACGACCGGCTGAAATCGATCAGCCGCGGTTATGCCAGTTTCGATTACGAAATCGACAGCTATCAGGAAAGCGATCTGGTCAAGGTCACCATCCTGGTCAATGCCGAACCGGTGGACGCCCTGGCCTTCATCGCCCACAAAGGCCAGGCGGAGGCGCGCGGCCGGTCGATCTGCGCCCGCCTCAAGGAGCTGATTCCCCGCCAGATGTTCCAGATCGCCATCCAGGCGGCGATCGGCGGCCGCATCGTGGCCCGCGAAAGCCTGTCGGCCCTCAGGAAGGACGTGCTGGCCAAATGCTATGGCGGCGACATCAGCCGCAAGCGCAAGCTTCTGGACAAGCAGAAAGAGGGCAAGAAACGGATGCGCCAGTTCGGCAAGGTGGAAATCCCGCAATCGGCTTTCCTCGCCGCCCTGAAAATGGGCGACGACTGAAGCCGGCCGGATTTCAGTAGTGCGCCGGGTGGAAACGGTGGCGTCGCCGGCGCGGCCGGCAGGTCCACAGAAGCATCCCCCCCAACGGCGGGAGCAAGGCCCAGGCCGGGCAGGCCATCAGCACGTTGCAGAGGGAAAAGGGTAACTTTTCCGTCTGCAACGTATGTCCGGCCAACAATACCCAGACGTCCCCGGTCACCAGGCCCGGATGATCCCCCGGCCCGAGGGCCAGCACCACATCGCCTGAAGCCATCAGCAACGCCAGACCCAGCAGCCCCCAACCCATAAGGCGACCGAGAAACATGCGACCCCCAAAATATTCACTGCTCATTTTTTGAGCTGTATTAACAAAGGGTTGTGTTTGCCATAAGCCGTATGACTTTTCAATCGCCGTTCCAAGATGTGAGGGTTGCAAACCCGGAGTTCGTCGTATATTTTCCCCGCTCCGCATCGCCCCGCCGATTCCAACGGCGGGCTTGCCGTTTCCGTAACGGTTCGGCGAGGCGGTTCGTGGATGGGTGGCCGAGCGGTCGAAGGCGCACGCCTGGAAAGTGTGTATACGTCAAAAGCGTATCGTGGGTTCGAATCCCACCCCATCCGCCAATTCTTTCGTTCGCAGTTGTTCGCTACTGCGGGCGAACGTATTGAAAAATAGCCCATTTTCCACTATTATCGATCTGTTTCCATCCGTTCCCGTTCACCCGAGAGTGTGGGTAAACACGTCAACGGCGTGGGTAGAGGTGTGGGTATGTAGCCGGGCGCGCTATTTGGCACAAATGGGCGCGTTGATTGGCACACGGAATTGCTTCCCCTTGGTCTGGTTGGGCAAAAGATTTGGACGGGGCAACCGCTTCTGACGGTCACCCCGCCACCTAATTATTCACGATGTCAAAGAACGTCACTCTCGGTCGCCAAGTCGGGTAATCACTGCTATCCGGAGATGATGACTTCGCCGGCATTGCAGTTGGTCCGACCAGAGACGGAATAGCGCGTTTCCACCGCGTCAATCTGAAATCTTTTGAAGGTTTCTCGGACACCGGGAGCATCGTTCAGCGACATCAGGAATCGCCCCTTCAAGCCCGTCAAAATCTCCGCCAGCCGCTCGAAGTCCTCCCGCCCGAACACCCCTTTGCCGTAATAGGTCTCGCAATCCCAATAAGGAGGATCGAGATAGAACAGCGTCTCCGGCCGGTCATAACGGCGGATGAAGTCGGCGTAGGGCAGACATTCGATCACCACCCCGGCAAGCCGCTCGTGTACATCTTCCAGCATGGGAATGACCTTGGACACGTTGAAACGGCTGCCGTTGGTTGGCGATACACCGAAGGTGCGGCCATTGATCTTGCCGCCGAATGCTGTCCGCTGCAGATAGAGGAAGCGTGCAGCGCGCTGGATATCGGTCAAAGTAATCGGATCGACACCGAGCAGTCGCTCGAACTCGACACGGCTGGCCAGCCTGAAGCGGAGATAGTCGATGAAATATGCAAAATGCTCCTGGACAACCCGGAACATGGTGAAAACGTCGCGGGACAGATCGTTGATCACCTCGCTTTTGGCGGCACATGGGCGCCGCAGAAAGACACCGCCGAGACCGACAAACGGTTCCGCGTAGCATTGATGAGGGATGGCGTTGATCCGGGCGATGATGTCCTTCGCAAGGAGACGCTTGCCGCCGACATAAGGAGCGACCGGAGCGACCGGCCGAACGTCACGAAAATCAGTCACGAGCTTGTGTCTTCCAATGGCGCTCCCTGGCGCTCCGGCGTGGGGCTCTCGGCCCAGTTGATTTGGTTGATCGCCCCGCACCTGGGGCATTTGATCGATACCTGCCCGACGAAATCGGCCTCGGCCAATTTGCGTCGGCAGGCACCGCAATGGATGGACTCCATGAGTTGTGACCGTTAGAAAGTCCTCGCCTCCGCGCGGAGGTGGCGGGATGGCCAGTAGTCGGCCGATGCTGATCATGCGAGGCCCCACTCGCGGTTCGGGGTGCTTCCAACACCCCGATCCCCGCCGGCCGGTCTTGGCTGGCAAGGACGCAAAGTTGTCATGTCCCGGCCGGATAATCAGGTTGCACGGGTAAAGTCGTCGAACCCGTATCCGTACCGCCGACGATCGCCCGCAAGGCTCCCCGATACGCGGCCCAAGCGGCAGGAACGACCACACTGTTTTCATAGCAGCGCAAAACCGTTACATCCGATCGATCCAAGGCCGCCTGGGCGGCGGTCTTGATGACTGCCCGGTCGGGTTTGGTCGGATCGTGGGCATTGATCACCGCCTGCTGCGCGGCAGTAACTGTGGACAGATCCGAGACAATGACATCCTCGTTCCAGGCGATGCCATCAGCACAGTTGGCGGCCGCAAGTTCGGCGCCGAAAGATGGTCCAAATCTCACAATGATCACCCCTTCGTGACGACGTTAAGTATTCCAAAGCAAGCGGCTGTTGTCCCGGCATTTGTACTGCTTACAAGTATCGAAGAATTATGGCTACCCTCATTCAATGAATACGATCTTGTTGAGGTGCTGCTATTCTGACCGTTTGTGTTTCCAGAAAGAAACTGGGTGAAATCACTGGCGACCGAGAAAGAATCGTTGCCGATACCTACCCCACATCCATTGCCGGCCGTGGTATTTTGCGCGTAAGACGTTTGCCCTACCTGGACGGGGTTATTTGCCCACGTCAAATAGCTGACAGTTCCGATAGAAACGAGAGATGTGCCTGCCGTACCTCCGCTTACACTCGCTACGGCGACAATGTCTTGCTTGTTGAACCACGACAGGACGTATCTGACCGTTGCCGTATTGAACCATGCCGGCCCCGTGACGGGCTGCGCCATCCCGACCAGCGTGTAGGCGCTATTCCCGGTCATAACCTCAACGCCGGTCGTCGCGTCGGTCGAATGACCCGTGGTGCTGGCCGCCAGCGTCATCGTGCCGGAAACCATGTGTGCGTAGATGTAATAGAGCGTGCCGGCGGTCAGCCCTGTATGTCCCGGACGGTGACACGCCGCCGTATTCGACGATATCGCTGGCGCCCAGGACATCGGCCGTCTGCAAAAGGTCGCCCGCGCCGGTCAGCTCGACCGCCCCGTTGACGGCTGCCGTATTTGCAAAGGTGCCGGTCCAGCCGGTCGCCGCCTCGTCCCAGCCGGCAACGACATTGGTGACCAATTGCGCCCCGGTAATTTTCACGTCGGCCCAGTCGGATGAGTAGACGTCGATGCCGGCGGCAAGCCGATAATGAGCCGACACCCAGTAGGTGCCGTCGCCATAGCTGGGGGCGCGGGTTTCCGAGGTGCGGCCGATGACCTGTGCAGTAGACCAGGTATTGCCCTGGCGGATCTCATAGTCGACGGGGCGAAAATCGCTGACCGGGTCCCAGATCAGATAGCTGACACCAGACACATAGGCCGTGGTCAGTCCGGTCACGGAGGGCAATGGGGACGCCAGGGCGCTGCCCCTGAGCGTGCACGCATAGGGCTCGACCTCCGACAGGTCCTGACTGCCGCCACCGTAGATGTTGTAACTCAGGAACTTGAGATAGACCGTCCGGCCGATATCGGACGCGCCGAATGGATATTTGAGGACAGCATTATCGTCGATCCGTACGAAGGTCGATCCGGCCGCATGGGCAGTGATCGACGAGTCATAGGCGCCGCGTGTCAGCCGGGTCAGCCCATAGTGGTATTGGCTGGTCAGCGTGGCCGTCTGATAGGCCAGCAGTTCGCCGTCGACATAGCACAGGGTGGCGAGCGCGGATGCGGCGGTGGATGACGCAGACGATAGTTCGGCCCGGCTTTCGGTCAGATTGACCGCCAGCGTGTTGGTGTTGTCCGTCGTCGACCAGGCCGGGATCGCCGCCGTCAGCGCGCCCATGCGGGCCGGTGCGTCGATCAGCCCGACCCGCTCGTATTTCTCGCCGTCGAGTGAGGCCCATATCCAGCATCCGGCCCACAGCGGGCCACCGGAGACCGCAATCCACAGTTCGAGGTCGCCGGCCAGCGCGTCCGGGGGTTCGAACATGGTGGGTGGGTTGATATCACCCGGATCGGCGTTGAAATCGACGGTGTAACCGTCTGAGGTCGCGTAGCCATGGGCCGCCGCGCTGCCAACGCCAAGACTGTATTCCTCGAAAAGGAAAAGGCGGCTGCCGTCAGTCTGGCCTGTGATTTCTTTGACCCGTACCGGAAGATGGTCGAGTTTTTGGAGGGTATTGCTGATATAGCCCAGGTCACCGACGTCGATAAGGATCGTATGTTGTCCGGCCGTACCTTGCCATGTGTTCGTAACCGACCCGCGCTGCAGCAACAGCTGGGCGGACAGGCGGGCGGCCAGGGCGGTGGTGAGCATATGGGCGGTTTGCGAGCCGCCAGCATTAAGGCCATAGGTCTGGATCGCCGCCAGATCATGCGCCGAGACCGGCTCAGCCGCATAAGCGTTGTTGCGGTTCGAAAACTCGACCGTCACCTTATTGACGATGGACTGCGGGCGCTTTTGGGTCAGCACCAGCGGATCGGTGCCCGAGCTGCCGCTCGATGTTGTGGCTGCATTGGTTTCCAACCAATCGTCATCGGTCAGATCGAATGTGAAAGCTGGTGGCGTGTAGGTGACCCCGTTGGCGCTGATTACCTGATCGCCACGCGGAATGATGTTGAGAACGCCGCCGGTCCAGGCGATATCGGCATTGGTGTAAGTGACGTTGTCCGAGATCGACTGCGCGGCGGTCTGCTGAGTCGTATAAGCCGGGCTGATCAGCAGCCCAGTGGCTCGACAATAATTGCTGTAGGAACTCAGATCGCCGATCCAGGCTGTGGGAAATACCGGCGTCAGACCGCAGTGCGGGTCGGTCAGCATGTGGACGGTGGCCCAGCTCGGGTCGATATCTTCCGGTTCTGGGCCGCAGTAAAACCCCAACACCTCGACATTGTTGTTCGGCATCGAGGTGCTTGTGCCAAGGTCATAATTCGCCGCCACCAGATAGGCAAATCCGGGATAATTCGCCGCCTGGTTCGCCTGGAAGCCCTGCAGATAACCCCATGGCTCCTGTGGATAGGTGCCAATGAAATTGCCATATCCGAGCGAAGCGGGTGACTGGGCTGTCGAGTTCTGCCCTACCCACATTTTGCCGACGCCGGCGATCTGTCCCTCGCAAAGACACCATGCGAAACTGGCCGTATAGGTGTAGCTGGTCGATGAGGTTGAACCAGCCCCGCCGCCACCCTTGCTGCTCCCGCCACTGCTCGATGTCGTTGTGTGTGGGATGGCCGTAAAGGCCCCGTACCAGATCAGGTTTGGGGCGATCTTGTTGGCACCGTAGACCACCGGAATAACCGACCCGTAGCAGCTCGACTGGATCGTGATACCGCTGGCGACCGTGGTCGTCTGTGCCTGCGGTTGTTTGGTCGAGGTGCCGAGAAGCCCGCCCATCAGCGGTCACCCTTGTCGCTGTCGGGCACATAAATATAGGTGACCGAGCTATCTGCGGAGCCGCTCTCGCCGCCGCCACCTCCTGATGAAGGCATCTCCGGATAGGCGGTAAATACGCCGTACCAAATAAGATTAGGCGCGACGACATTTGCGCCGTAGACCACGGGAATGACCTTTGCGGAGGTGTCCATCAGCCACCCCACAGGCTGTAGAAATGACGCTCGGGGACCTTGCCGCGACGGACCGGGGCGAGTTGTTCCCGCTCGGCATTCGCGGTGATCACCCCGATTCCGAGCGCTGAATGGATCACCTGCGGCCAGTCGATGACGATGGCACCGTGGGCCATGCAGTGCCCCACCCGCCACATCACGAAATCGACCGGTTGCGGCGGCCCCGGGATCTCGTGGGCGAAGGCGAGCACCTGCTCAAGATAGCGTTCGGCCCGTTGATGCATGTGCCATTGCGCTGAGTAGGGAACCAACGGGATTTCGGGAATGACCCCGGCCGCATGGTAGACGGCGGCGGGAAGCTGGGCGCAGTCGACTCCATGCCCTCGGACCCGCGCCGCCTCGGCATAGGGTGTGCGCAGCCAGGACCGGGCTTCACCATGTAGAGGATCGCCTCCATGACGCCGAAGGCGTTTTCCTTGAGCGACACCGACCAACCAACGCAGGCATGTGTGGCGTAGTCGATGACCGAGGTGATTTCGGGGCGGAACGGGCGTCCGTGTTTCGGGTGCTGCACCTCGGCATCGAGCGTGTGGCCATCGGCGCTGACCACATCGAGCGGCCACAAGGTGGAAGTGTCGCGCATCACATAGGGACGGATCGCTTTCAACTCGTGCGGTCCCATCCGCCCGCGATTGCGCTCGACCACATCCATCCGGGTGAGGAAGCGCTTGACTTGGTCGTAGCTCGGCATCGCGATATAAGGCGGAAGCTGTTCCGCCAGACGCTCCATGCTTTCGGCGATACTGGGCTTGCTGGGAATGCGATAGAGCTTTAGGAAATATGGTGCCCATGCGGGGGTCGAGGCTTCGGCCCGTTCCTTCGGCGCCAAGGCATTGACGCCGCCGGCTTCGCGTTCGGCATGCCAGCGATAGAGGGATCGCAGGGAGAGTGTGCGGGCGCCGTCCTTACCCGCACGGGCATTGGCTATGGGCACCAACTGCTGCAACGAAGCGGGTAAAGTGCCTTTTTTGGCCGCTTTATCGACCTCAAGGGCCGCCCGCCGCCATGTACCCGCCAACAGCACGAGCCCATCGACATGCAGCAAAATCGCGGCACATGTCCACAACCGACTTTGGCCGAGCGCACCACCAGTTGCTGATCGCGCGGGCACGCCGCCTTGAACGCATGGGACTCGCCGCGCCGGAAGGCCCACTCGTCTGGTCGCTGTCAGCCGAGACGGAAAGCGTCCTGCGCACGATGAGCGAGCGCGGCGATATCATCAAGACCATGCACCGGGCGATGACCGAGGCTGGCCTCGACCGCCCGCCGCAATACTATCTCGTCCATGACCAGGACAGCGCTCCCGTCATCGGCCGCGTCGTCGCCCGTGGTCTCGCCGACGAGATGGGGGACCGCCGCTATCTGGTGCTCGACGGCATCGACGGGCGCAGCCATTACGTCGATATCGGCGAGGCCGAGGGTAGTTTCCCCATCGGCAGCATCCTTCGCATGTCCAACGCCTCAACCGAACCCCGGCAGGTCGACCACACCGTGGCCGAGGTCGCCGCCGCCCATGACGGGCAGTACAGCGTCGATCTGCATCTTTTCCACGACCCCACCGCCACCGATTCGTTCGCCCAGACCCATGTCCGGCGATTGGAGGCAATCCGGCGCGCGACGGGTGCCGTTGAGCGTGACGTGGACGGCACCTGGATCATCAAGCCCGATCATCTCGACCGGGTGCGGACTTACGAGCGGCAGTTAGCGCAAACACGGCCGGTCGCCATCGACACACTGTCCAATCTTTCGGTCGAACAGCAGATCGGCGCCGACGCGCCCACCTGGCTCGACCGGCAGATCGTCCATGCGGAGACCCACGAGTTGGCCTCCCACGGCTTCGGCCGCGATGTCCACAGCGCGATGGTCCGGCGTCAACAATGGCTGATCGAGCAGAAGCTGATGGAGCGCGACGGTCATGAGGTGGTCTATCGCACCGACATCCTCGATCAGCTCCGGCGGCGCGAGTTGCGGCATCTGGGCAGCCAGTTGTCCGCCGAGATCGGCTTGCCCTATGCCGAGGCCCTGCGCGGCGAGCGGGTGGAAGGACTCTTCCGCCGCTCCGTCGAAACCGCCAGCGGACGCTATGCTCTGGTCGAAAGGTCCCACGAATTCACCCTCGTTCCCTGGAAGCCGATGCTGGAGCGGCATATCGATCGCCATATTTCCGGCATAGATCGCGGCGACAGCATCGACTGGACGATTGGGCGTCAGCGGGGTGGGTCCGTCGCTCTGAGCCGCGAACGGCGTGTCAAAGCGTAGAAGCGCGCAAACACGGTCTATAACGCCTCGGCCCGGTTCGGGTGCATCCTTGCCGATGATGACGATCAGGAGTGTTCCCGATGATCCGAGGCAAGACCCGCCACCAGCTTTTCCTTCCCGACGACATGAGCAAGCGCATCGCGGCGATGGCCAACAGCCAGAAGCGGGCGCGCTCCGATCTGCTGCTGGAGATGGTCGACGCTTTCATGAACCGCCGGGCGGCACCCGAGGTCGATGAGCGCATCCTGGTCCGGCTTGACCGCATCGCCCGCGCCGTGGAGCGCGGCAACAGCGAATGCTTCGTCATCAGCCACAGCCTTGCCCGCTTCATCCGCCATCAGTTGATCTATGCCGCCGCGCTGCCACCTCCCGGCACCGAGGCCCAGGCTCTGGGCGAGAAGCGTTATCGGGCATTCCTCGACACGGTGGCGCGGATGATGGCCAGGGGCGACGACGAACCGCAGAAGGAATCCGACGACGATAAGGGATCATCATTGGTGCATTCGGCCAGCGTGCCGGGCCGCGTCGGGCCGTCAAGCCCTTAAGCCGCGCAGAGCGCGGTGCCCTCTGGCGGGGCAGGCTTGACCGCCCACCTCATGCGACCCGGCAAAGGCCCGCCATGCACCAATGAATCATCGGGGCTTGGAAAGCCCCCGTAAAATTGACTTTTTTGAGGAGGACTGTCCCATGCGCAACAGTCAGCGGCCGGAAGACGGCACCCAAGGCGGACTGCAACCGCCGCCGATGCAAAACGCAGTGAATGCGATCCCTGGCGTGATCCCCTTCGCCGAACGTCTCACCTGCACCATCGCCGATGCATGCCGAGCCACGGGCTTGGGGCGGACCAAGCTTTACGAACTGATCGGTGAAGGGCACCTCGACACCACAACGATCGGCCGGCGCCGGCTGGTGCTGGTCCGCTCGCTGCGGACGCTGCTTCTGGAATGCGACAGCTAGCGCGATGCCGGATTCGCCATGCCGTGATCCATGATGGCCATTGCATCTGTAGCCGTTTGTAGCTACATATTGCTGACCGTCTATGGAGATTGCGACCATGTCAACCGATACCGTCGTCCGTGCCCGGATCGACCTTCAGACGAAGAAGCAGGCGACCACCGCTCTTGCAGCGATGGGCCTGTCGGTCTCCGACTATATCCGCATGGCGCTTGTCCGGGTCGCCCGAGACCAGGCCGTGCCGTTTCCGGTAAAAGTGCCGAACGCCGAAACACGCGCCGCGATGGAAGAGGCCCGCGCCATGGGCCGCGCCCGGTTCGCCACTGCCGCTGATTTGTTTGATGACCTCGAAAAAACCCGCGAGTAGCAAGCGGACCGCTTTTCCTCGGGCGGCGGATTACACACGAAAATTCGTCAAGGATTGGGACCGTCTCTCCGACTCGGGCCGGTTCAACATGCGGCAACTCAAGGAAGTGATGTTGCTGCTGATCGCCAACGACGCGCCGCTTGCCCCGGAATGGCTCGACCACCCGCTCATCGGCGAATGGTCGGATCATCGGGAATGTCATGTCGGAGGCGATTTCCTGCTGATTTACCAACTTGAGGGCAAGGGTGCGGGATCAATTGTCCGTTTCGTGAGAACCGGCACCCATGCCGATCTGTTCGAAGAATAGCCGGTAGCGCGTCCGTTCGGGAGCCCGAAAATCATTCACCGTCATCCGCATGCGCCCGCCCAAATCCGGCGTTCGGACGCGGGTATCGCTGCGGGAAAGGCGATGGGCCATTCTCCCAATACATTGATTTAATTTATCTATTTAACCTGAGAGGGCAGACACCCCATCCGCCAATTTCTTTGCTCGCATATGTTCGCCGTCGTCGGTTGGGCTTGCCGTAAATTGGCACATGGTCCCTCTATCCGTGTATAATCCATGGACAGGATCAAGGGCGAGAACGATGCGGCCATCGGAAGCGATCGCACGACACCGCCAGGCACTTTTGGAGATGGCCCGCCGCTATGGCGTCTCCAATGTGCGGGTCTTCGGGTCGGTTGCTCGCGGGGAAGATGGCGAGGAGAGCGATGTCGATCTGCTGGTCGATGCGCCCCGCGGAACGACCTATTTCACTTTGGCCCGCTTGCAGGATGAAGCGGAACGCCTGACCGGTTTCAGCGTCGACGTCCATACTCCCGAGGGATTGAAGGCGCGTATCCGTGCCGAAGTCCTGGCCGAGGCACGGCCGTTGTGACCGAAAAAGCAGGTAAGGAACGCCGCACCGACGTCGATGAATGCCTGGACGATATGCGGGCAAGTGCCGAGGCCATCGAGCGGTATATTTTGGGGATCGGCGAGGAACGCTTCACCCAAGAGGAAATGCGACAGGATGCTGTCGTCCGGCGGCTGGAGATGATCGGCGAGGCGGCCGACCGTATCATGAAGGCTGAGCCTGACGATGAGAAAACCTTGCCGGGCATCGCGCTTGTCGAAGCCAAGCGCGATGCGAAACCTGGTGATCCATGGCTACGATCAGGTCAACATAAGGGCCCGGTACAGGATAAACGCGTCGACTTTGTTGATCGGGCCCTTTAAGCCCGAGCGGCGTTTGAGCCCGCTGAAGCGGAGCGGAAGCGTCGTTTGAGACTTAAGGTCCGTGACGACAACGTCGATCACTGAACTTGTAACGGGCCCTAAGTGTTGTTTGGGACACGGCAAGACGTGACATCCCGAGCTTGCGAGCAGCGATCGAGACAGTGCTCTCTGCCCGCAGATCGAAAAGCTGGCCCCACCAGGCATCCTAAATCGTCCGCAATCATCCGCACGCGCTTGCCGGAATCCGACGCATGGGCGCTGGAACCGCCTGGGACAGGCGACGATATGATGAGTCAACTATATGATGTTATTGAATTATTAGAGCGTTGAGCCTTTAGGGCGGCGTGCGTCAAATCTGACGCACGCCGCCCCAGCGGCCATTGAGGCCGCGGCCAAGCGCGCGGAGGCGCGCGCCCGGCGAGGGACATCAAGAAAAGCCGGAGCGTGATGCCGATTTAAGGCATCGCGCTCTAGTCTGACGCATATCCTGCGGCTTTGAGGTAATTCCAGCATTCGTCTGGTGAATAGAGATCGCAGATGTCCCCGACGGCCTTCCAGAGGGCGTCGATGGTTCGCGCCTTGATACGTCTGAGGTGGGCCTTGAGCTTGGCGAAGGCCATCTCGATTGGATTGAGATCCGGGCTGTAGGGCGGCAAGAAGAGGAACCAGGCGCCACGATCCTTGAGGATCGCCTTGGCCTGCTCAGGACACAGGGGGCGCAAGGTCGCTCCCGGCGGATTGGCCCGTTGCCGGTCGGTCGACACCGCAGATCGGCCGGGAAATGCGGTGAGGGGTACGGGGCAATAACAATTTTTGCGAGTATGTATTTTGTTTTACAAGTTATAATCGGCCCATCAAGGTGGGGCTTCCGCCGGGGGAGGGGACATGCGCGGTGTATCGGTCCAGTCCAGGCAAGAAGGTCGTTCTCAGGCACGGTGTCTCCCGCAAGACAATGGTCAGCGCACGGCGAGCCGTCCGCAGCATCCACTCCAGGCGGTGAGTGCCGGCCTCAATTCATTGTCGGCGGCCCTTAATAGCAGCCCGAAAGTGTTGGTTCAGTTGCAGCGGCGCGCGAGCCTGAATTCGGCCCCGAGATGGGCCGCTCCGATGCAGGCAAAAAGTCAAAAATCCCCTGGGCTCGTCGCGCAACTGGCTCCAATCGGGGAGGTCGGAGACGAACCCGCGATCGTTCTTGATACCTATGAAAAAGTAATGAAATATATTGCGACGGATAAGACTATAGATTTTAATTTTCTGGATCATCGGGCGGATGCGGAAGATATTGTGAATAAATTTGTTAATATAGACCATGGCACTTATGAGTTTCCTTCTGAATTGCTGCACCATATGGAGGCTTTTGCGCGGAATATGGAGCGTGACGAGCCGGAGGAGGACGCCTACGACGAGCCTCGCCTATCCGAGAGAGTGCGCCATAAGAAAAATAAGACCAAAAATCAAAAGAAGGGATCGGCGCTTCTGCGGACCGCTCCCAGCAAAGATGACGTCCTGCGGGACAAATATGCGCTGATGACTGGAGATGAGACGACAAATGGTCTGAATTCCATTGAGGGAATTCATATTGATATATTCAGCAATCTCTATCAGGGGGGCAAGGAATCTGATTTTCGCCACCATCCCGGCGGGAGCGATTTGAAAAAATTGAACAATGCCGCGAAATTTCTGGCCAATGAAAAGAAAGATACCAACTATAAGACTCAGCTTGAAATGGCCACCAATAGAATTTTGAACGGCAGTGAGCTGGTGCGGAAAATGTCAAGGGCCGAGAGTTCGGCGTATCGGGTGTCCCGCGGAAAAGCGGAGGACGTCTTTCGCAAAGGAAGCGAAGGCATGAAGGCCTTTCGCATCGATGCCACCTATTCATTCAAGAGCGCGGAGAGAGATGCGCGAGTGGAGGATTACGAGGTCGTGATGCTGATTAATCTGACGGCGAAATTAAAAACGTATTTTATCAATTTCCTGTCGGCAAATGTTTCCAACCCGTTGGGAGTTCAAGACAAGTCCATGCATTTTGGGGCCAATCCCCAGTTCAAATTCGAAGGTGATGACGTAACGATATTGATACCACCTTCGGGTTGGGGCGCATTCTGGTCCTTTGTCGCCAACGATGTGTCTTTCAAAGACAATAAGTCTTCAGGCAAATAAGCGCTTATCCCCTGTACACGCGCTGTGCGCCACAGTTGCTGCTTTGCCGTGTCCAGCGAAAGGTCAAATAGCCGAAATGGCTATTCATCGTTGTCGCATGCCTGGCGCTGGGCATTTTCGTGATGGGACGGCGGGCAGCATCTGGTCGAGCATCAGGATGCCCGGAGAATGGCTCGCACGCATCTCGTCCAAGTCGCTTCCCAACCCGATCCTCTGAGGTCCGCAAAATTCCTGGTCCGGCTGCCCGCGCGGCGCCGATCCTCGTCCCGGCTTCAGAACAGGTTGTATTGCCGTGGTCGCCGCTTCCGGCCGGCCACGGCGTGGCGCGTGGTCAGCGTCTGGGGAATGTCGCCCAGGAAGGGCGACGGCGGCAGCGTGCGCGGCTTGCCGCGCCAGAACCGTTCCGCCGCGCGGGTCAGGAACAATCGGTCCTTGGCGCGGGTCATGGCGACGTAGAACAGCCGCCGCTCCTCGACCGCCGCCGCGTCGTCCTTCGCCGCGTCCGGAAAGGAGAAAGGCGTCAGCCCGTCTTCCAGGCCGACCACGAAGACGACGGAAAATTCCAGTCCCTTGGCGGCGTGCATGGTCATCAGCGACACCCGGTCGGCCCGCGCGTCGCGGAAATCGGCCTCGGTGGCGAGCGCCACCTGCTCACGCAGCCGGCTTTCGTCGCCCATGACGGTTTCGGAAACGGCCAGCGTCGACAGCCAGCCCTTCGCCTCGGCGAGCGTCGCCGCATCCACCCCGCCCTGGCCTCGCAGTACCTCGGCGGCGGCGGACAGGCGCGCCGGCAGATCGCCGGCCGCCTCGCGGTCCTGCAGCGCCGCGAGCATCGCCACGACGCCGGCATGGCCGGCGATGGGCGCCGGCGTGCTTTTTTTAAAGGGGATGCCGGCTCGATCGAAGGCCTCCCGCAGCATCGCCGATTGCCCGTCGGTGCGGTAGAGGACGGCGAAATCGGCGAAGCCGAGCGGCGCGCCGTCGCCGGCCGTGCCCTTGTGGGCGGCGAGCATGTCGTGGCCGCCCATGAGATCCGCGATGGTGGCGGCGACGAAGTCCGCCTCTTCGGTTTCGACGGATGCGGTGTGGAGCGCGATGGGCTCGCCCATCGGCCTGATGATGTCGTCGGCGGCCGGCCGGCCGACGAGGGCGGCGGAACCGGTGACGATGGTGCCGCTGGAGCGGTAGTTGCGGCCGAGCCTGACCGTCCGGCTGTGCGGGAAATCCCGGGCGAAACGCTCGAAACAGGTCGCATCGGCGCCGCGGAAACCGTAGATCGCCTGGTCGGGGTCGCCGATGACGCAAAGATTGCCGTCGCGGCCGGCGAGAAGGCGCAGCAGGCGGTATTGCCGCTCGTCGATATCCTGGAATTCGTCGGCCAGGATATGGGCGAAGCGGTCCCGCCACAGCGCCGCGACCGCGGCGTCCCGCTCCAGCAGTTCGACGGCGAGCCCGACCAGATCGTCGAAATCGACCCAGGCCTGTTCCCGTCCCAGCCGGGCGAGCGTCGCGAGGGCGTCGCGTTCCTCGCCTTCCCCGGCGGCGCCGGTTCGTTTCAGCACGGAGACGGCCTTGATCAGCCGTCCGGCCCGGCTTTCGGAAACATCGAGGGCGGCGGCCAGCATGGCCTGCCGCTCGGCCTCGTCGGCGATGCGGAAGCCGGGGGCGAGGCCGAGCGCCTCGCCATGCGCCCGCAGCATGGCGAGGCCCAGCGAATGGAAGCTGTGCACCGCGCAGTTCCGCCCTTGCCTGGGCAACAGGGCGGCAAGCCGCGCCGCCAGTTCCTCGGTGGCGCGGCGGGTGAAGGTGACGGCGAGGCAGGCGGCGGCCGGCACGCCGCGCTCGACGACGAGATGGGCGATCCGGTGGGTCAGCATGCGTGTCTTGCCCGAGCCGGGGCCGGCGATGACCGCCAGCGGCCCGTCGATCAGTTCGGCCGCGCCGGCCTGGTCGGCGTCGAGGGCGGCGAGGATGCCCGTGCGGCCGGACGGCGTCGCCACCGCGAGGAGCGGCGCCGGGGCGGTCGCCGCCTCCTGTTGCGGCGCGGCGCGCGGGGCGCGCCGCCGCGGCCGCGCCGCCGGTGCGTCGAACAGCAGGTCCCCCTTGGTGAAGCGGTCGAGTTCGCCGTCCTCGAACAGGCGGATCACGCCATATTCGCCGTCATAACCGGCCTGCCGGATCACCGCGCCGGACCGCAGCCGCGCCACGGCCTCGCCGAGCAGCGGATCGGCCCGGGCGATATCCTCGATCGGCACCTCGCCGAGCACGGAAAGCTCCGGACCGAGCGCCGCGGTGGCGCGGTCGTAGGCCCGCGACACCGCTTGCGAGGCAACGCCGCTGCGGATGATCTCCGACAGGATCTCGGGCAGGGGGACCAGGCTGTCGACCGCGCCGGCGGTCGATGGCGGCAAGGCTTGCGCCGCGTCGCGGTCGGCCAGCATCTCCACCCGATGCGCCACGCCGACGGTGACGGGACGGCCGCAAACCGGACAGCGGCCGTCCAGGGCCATCGTCTCCTTCGGGTCGAGCCGCACCTCGCAGGCGCGGTGCCCGTCCAGGTGATACTTGCCCTCCTCGGGGAAAAACTCGACCGTGCCGTGATAGCCGTCGCCGGTCTCCAGCGCCCGGCGGATGGCGAAATAGTCGGGCGCGCAGGAGAATCGGGTCGCCTCGCGGCCCAGCTTGCCCGGGGAATGGGCGTCGGAATTGGAGATCAGCCGGTAGCGGTCGAGGGACGAGACCCGCCAGTTCATCGCCGGGTCGGAGGAAAGCCCGGTCTCGGCCGCGAAGATGTGGTGGGCGAGGTCCCCATAGCATTCGGCGATCGAGTCGAAGCCGGACTGCGAGCCGAGCACGGCGAACCACGGCGTCCAGATATGGGCCGGCACCAGATAGGAGTCCGGCCCCGAGTCGAGGGCGACCTCCAGCAGGTCGCGCGAATCGAGTCCGAGGATCGGCCGCCCGTCGGACGCGATGTTGCCGACCCGGGCGAGCCGCACCGCCAGCCGGTCGGCGGTGTCGAGATCGGGCGCATAGATCAGGTGATGGACCTTCCGGGTCTTGTCGCCCTTCTTGTAGATGGTCGAGATTTCCGTGGAGAGCATGAAGCGCACCGGCCGCTGGCAGATGGGCGGCAGGGTCTTCGCCACCTCCGCCTCGATCTCGGGCTTCAGCCGGAACAGCCCGCCGCCGTCGGGCACGAGCTTGTCGCGGAGCTCGGCCCGCCAGGCCGGATGCACGCAATCGCCGGTGGCGACCACGGCGATGCCCTTCCGCGCCGCCCACCAGGCGAGATGCTCCAGGTCGAGGTCCCGGCTGGTGGCGCGGGAATATTTCGAATGCACATGCAGGTCGGCGTGAAAGATCATCATATCCGCTTTCGAAGCTTGCACGCCGATGGGAACCAGGCCCCCTGCGGACATCGCAAACCGCGGTTCCGGCGAAGAGTTCGACGCCTCGCCTTTTTCCGCCTCTTCCCGCGCTCGGTCAAGTCGGCGCCGCTCCTGGCCGGAGCTCGCCGTTCTGCCTTGTGTTCGAACTGATCCTGCTATGTCCGGGGGGCGAGCAGGCCGAGGGACGGAAAATAGGTCCGGTAGCGCTGGACATCGCGCGTCAGGAGCGGCAGGCCGGCCACGGCGGCATGCGCGCCGATAAAGAAATCAGGCAGGACGCCATTGCGGAGTCCGCCGGCGGCCCGGTAGCGCCGAAAGACCTTGCCGGCCAAGAAGAGCGCGGCGCGGGGGATTTTTTCCAAGCGGATGCCGCTATCGTCCAACAGCGCGTCGAGCGCTTCGATCCGCTCGAAGCGCACCGACAGTTCGGCGTAGACCACGCCATTGATGGCGAGAGGTCCTTTGAGCGCGGCGGCATCCAGTTGCCGGATCGACCAGTCCGCCCAGACCGGATCGTCGGTGACGAGGTCCAGCAGGACGTTGGTATCGACCAGGATCACTCAATCCTCGCCGCGGGTCAGCGCCATGATCTCGTCGGTACTGAGCCCGGCGCCGGCCCTGCCGCGCAAAGCGGCGAAACGGTTCGCCGGGGGGGCGGCATCGACCTTGACCAGAACGACACGCCCATCCGCCGCCAGTTCGAACGCGACCGCGCTTCCGGGCACGATCCCAAGCCGGTCGCGCATTGGCTTGGGGATGGTGACCTGCCCCTTGCTGGTGACTGTCGTGGTCATTTTTTGCTCCGGTAATACTGGTTTGGCAACAGGTATTACATACTGCATCCCGCCCACTTTCGCCAGGGTTACCGTTCGCCCCGCCGGAAGGGCTGCATCAGCGCCTGCGGGACGCGGGCCCGGCGGGCCATGACCAGCAGGGCGGCGATCGACATCAGATAGGGAATCATCAGGAACACCTGATAGGGCACGGCCTTGCCGACGATCTGCTGCAGGCGCAGCTGATAGGCGTCGAACAGCGCGAAAAGCAGCGCGCCCAGCAGGGCCCGTTCGGGGCGCCAGGAGGCGAAGACCACCAGGGCGATCGACACCCAGCCGCGCCCCTGGATCATCGTCGGGAAGAAGCTGTTGAAGGCCGACAGCGTCAGGAAGGCCCCGCCCATGCCCATCAGGGCGCTGCCGAAGACCACGGCGCCGATCCGCAAGGCGATCGGGTCGAGGCCTTGCGCCTCGGCGGCATGCGGATTTTCCCCGACGATGCGGATCGCCAGGCCGAGCGGCGTGCGGGCCAGGACGTAGGCCATGACCAGGGCGAGGACGACGGCCAGATAGGTCGGCGCCGTCTGGCTGAAGATCGCCGCGCCGACGAAGGGCAGGTCGGACAGGCCGGGGATGTGGAGGACCTGGAAGGGGACGATGGTCGGCGGCGTGCCGGAGACCGGAACGCTGAGCCGGAAGATGAAATAGGCGAGGCTGGAGGCGAACAGCGTGATGCCCAGTCCGGTGACATGCTGCGACAGGCCGAGCGGCACCGTGAGCACGGCGTGCAGGATGCCGAAGGCGCCGCCGCCGACGGCGGCGGACAGCAGGCCGAGCCAGAGATCGCCGCCGTGATAGACGGTGAGCCAGCCGATCATCGCGCCGAAGGTCATGATGCCTTCGATGCCGAGGTTGAGCACGCCGGCCCGCTCCGAGACCAGGGCGCCCAGGGTTCCGAAGATCAGCGGCGTGGCGATGCGCAGGACCGCCGCCCACAGGCCGACCGACAGGAAGATGTGGAGCGCGTCCATCAGCGGCGAATCCGGTAGTTGGAGAACAGCAGGGCCACCAGCATGGTGAGCAGCGACAGCGAGACGATGACGTCGGCGATGAAGCTGGGAACACCGAGGGCCCGGCTCATGCCGTCGGCCCCGACGAACAGGGTGGCGACGAAGAGGGCGGACAGGACGACGCCGAGAGGATGCAATGCGGCCAGCATGGCGACGACGATTCCGGTATAGCCGAAGCCGGGCGAAAGATCGGTGGTGACATAGCCTTTGACCCCCATGACCTCGATCGCTCCGGCCAGTCCGGCCAATCCGCCGGAGAGGCAGGCGACGGTGATCAGGATGCGTCTCAGCGACACGCCGGCGAAGGTCGCGGCGCGCGGATTGAGCCCGGCGGCGCGGCTTTCCAGGCCGAACGCGGTGCGGGCCTGGACGATCCAGGCGAGCAGCGCCAGGCCGATGCCGATCGGCAGCCCGACATGCAATCGCGAGCGGAGCACCAGTTTCGGCAAGACGGCCTCGCCGACGATCGGCACCGACTGCGGCCAGCCGAAGGCGAGGGGATCCTTCAGCGGACCTTCGATCATCATCGACACGAAGAGGAGGGCTATGAAATTGAGCAGCAGCGTGGTGACCACTTCGTCGACGCCGAAACGCAGCCGGAACAGCAACGGGACGAGCAATAGAATCGCCCCGGCGATGGCGCCGGCGATCAGCAGCACCGGAATCAGCGCCGCGGCCGGGAGAGGCAGGCCGCCCTCGGAGCCGAGCGCCGCCGCCGCCAGGGCGCCGACGGCGAACTGGCCTTCGGCGCCGATGTTCCACAAGCGGGCCCGGAAGGCGACCGCCGCGGCGAGACCGGTGAGGATCAGCGGCGTGGCGCGGGTCAAGGTCTCGGTGATGGCCAGTCGCGAGCCGAAGGCGCCGATGAACAGGCGGTGATAGGCCTCGAAAACCGGCGCTCCGGCGGCGGCGATCAGGATGCCGGCCAGGGCCAGGGAGACGACGACGGCGCCGACCGGCGCCGACAGGGCCAGGGCGAGAGAAATATCGGACCGCCGCTCCAGGCGCATCAGCGTACCTCCTCCGTCCACTCTCCGGCCATCATCAGTCCGAGGCGTCGCGGCGAGGCCGCGGCGATGGGAATGTCCGGCGACAGGCGCCCTTTGACGATGGCCTGGACGCGGTCGGCCAGTGCGAGGATTTCGTCGAGATCCTCCGAGATCAGCAGGACCGCCGTTCCGCCGCGCCGCGCCGCCAGGATCTCGGCGTGGATCGCCGCCACGGCGCCCTCGTCGAGGCCGCGGGTGGGCTGGGCGGCGATCAGGATGCGGGGCGCCGTTTCAAGGCTGCGGCCGAGGATCAGCTTCTGCATATTGCCGCCGGACAACAGGCGAATCGGCGTGTCGGGCCCGCCGCCGCGCACATCGAAGCGCGCGATGATGGCCTGGGCGAAGGCCCGGCCCGCCCCCCGCCTGACCAGGCCGGCCACCGAGAATCGGGGCGAGCGGATGCGTTCGAGGACGGCATTCTCCCAGACGGACATCTCGGCCACCGCGCCGTTGGCGTTGCGGTCTTCGGGGATGCGGCCGATGCCTGCCGCGACGAAACGGCGTGGACTGGGACGGGTGACGGCTTGGCCGAAGAGTTCGAGGCGGCCGGCCGTGGGAGGGCTCAGCCCGGACACCAGGTCGCCCAGCGCGGCCTGCCCATTGCCGGCGACGCCGACGATGCCCAGCGTCTCGCCGGCCCGCAGCGCGAAGGAAATATCGGAGAGCCGCCTGGCGCCGCCCGCCACGACATCGACGGCGGCGGCCCGCATCACCACCGGTCCCGGCGTCTGCGCATCGCGAACCGGCCGCGCCACCCGCCGGCCGATCATCAATTCGGCCAGTTCGTCCTTGCTCGTCGCGGCGGCGCGCCGTTCGGCCACCACCTTGCCGCCGCGCAGGACCACGACGCGATCGGCGGCGGCCAGCACCTCATGCAGCTTGTGCGAAATGAAAATCAGCGAAAGACCCTTCGCCGCCATGGCGCGCAGCGTCCCGTAAAGCTTTTCGGCCTCCTGATGGGTCAGCACGGCGGTGGGTTCGTCGAGGATCAGGATGCGGGCGTCGCGGTAGAGCGATTTCAGAATCTCGACACGCTGGCGTTCGCCGACCGACAGGGCGCCGACCCGGGCGTCCGGATCGACCCCGAGGCCGAAACGTTCGGCGATCGCCGCCAGTTTGGCCCGGGCCTTCCGGCGATCGGAGCGCAGCCGGAGCAGGCTTTCGGTGCCGGCGACGATATTTTCGAGGACGCTCAGATTGCCGGCCAGGGCGAAATGCTGGTGCACCATGCCGATTCCGGCTTCGATGGCGGCGCGCGGCTGGCCGGACGGCAAGGGGCGGCCGAAGGCGCTGACCCGGCCGGAATCGGCGGTGTAATGACCGAACAGGATGTTCATCAGCGTCGTCTTGCCGGCGCCGTTCTCGCCCAGAAGCGCCAGCAGTTCGCCGCGATGCAGGTCCAGCGTCACCGCGTCGTTGGCGACCAGGGGGCCGAAGCGCTTGGTGATTCCTTCCAGACTGAGGACGACCTCGGCCTCGCTCATGCCGGCAGTCCGGCGATCGGAGCGGCGAAATGCCAGGGCTGCGCCGCCTGAAGCCGGCGGGCCAGCCGCAGCAGAAGGCCATCGGCGGCCATCGGGCCGATCAGCTGGACGGACAGCGGCAGGCCGTCCGAGAGGCCATGCGGAATCGACAGCGCCGGGGTGCCGGCGACATTGGCGAGCGTGGCGAAGGGGGCGCACTCGGCCATGCGGCGCCAGTGCAGGGCGACGTCGCCATGATCGGTCGGGAAGGAGCCCAGCGGCGGCGGCGGTCCGCTCAGCATCGGGGTGAGAAGCACGTCGACCTCGGCAAACAGGGTCCAGAGGCCATGCGCCACGCGGACGCCGGTCAATTCCGCCGCCTGCAGGTCGCGGGCGGTGATGGCCTGGCCGCGACGGGCGACGGCGGCCGACAGGGGTTCGACCTCCGACAGATCGTCGAGCAGCCGGGCCAGATTGACCGAAATGATCCGGTCGAAGACAAGGGCCGCATCCTCGATCAACGGCAGCAGGCGGTCCGGGGCGATGTCGTGGATCCGATGACCGGCCGAGCGGAGGACGTCGCCGGCATGGCGGACCGCATCCCGCTGGGCCGGCCCGATGCCGCCGCCCGTCGGCGCCTCGAGGCAGAGGCCGATCCGCCGCGGCGCCGGAGCGTGGTCCAGGCGTTCGCGCAGCGGTCCGCCGAGGTCGGGATCGGGACAGGGGCCCCGGGCGTGGCCGGCGCAACAGTCCAGGATCGCCGCGGTGTCGCGGAGCGAACGGCTGACGACCAGTTCCGAGACGAGGCCGCCCAGATGGTTGCCGAAGCCGGGACCGGCCGGAATCGCCCCGCGCGTCGGCTTCAATCCGACCAGGCCGCAGCAGGCGGCCGGGACGCGAATGGATCCGCCGGCGTCGGTGGCATGGGCCAGGGCGGTGATGCCGGCGGCGACCGCCGCCGCCGCGCCGCCCGAGGATCCGCCGGGCGTCCGGGCCGGATCCAGCGGATTGCGCACGATCGGCCCGATGGCCGGTTCCGAGGACAGCGAAAGGCCGAATTCCGGCACCGTGGTGACCCCGAAAGGAATCAGGCCGGCCTGCCGGAACCGGCGGACCAGGTCCGAATCGGCGGCGGCGGGCACCGGCGGAATGGCGCGGGAGGAACAGACGATCGGCAAACCCTCGGCCGCCGCGCCGAGGTCCTTCATCAGGAAGGGCACCCCGAGAAAGGCGGCCCTCTCATCCGATCGGCGCTGGGGATCGGCGTCGGTCCGCGCCGCCCGGGCCCGGCCGAGGTCGGCGGCCAAATGCCGGATGGCGCCCAAAGGCGCGCAGTCGTCGGCCCGCGACAGCGCCGCATCCATCGCCGCGGTCGCGGTGGTGCGGCCGGAGCGGATCGCCGCCGCCAGGGCGAGGCCGTCGAGGGGTTCGGTCATCTCAGTGGAGCGAGGCTCCCCGGTTCGGGGGAAGACTCCTCCCCCCGGACAGGAAACGGCCTCTGGTCATTTGGGTTCGCTCGGGTCGACCGGGACGGTGAAGCTGCCGGCGCGGATGGCGGCGCGTCTGGCTTCCATCGGCGCGATCGAATCGGCCACCACCATCGCCTTGGTGAAAATGATGTCGTTGCCGCCGGCCTTCATGAAACTGGCGGAACTGTAATCCTTGCCGGTCTTGGCGCCGGCCTTGATGTCGGCGATCACCGCGTCGAGGCTGGGACGGAAATACCACATGGCGTTGGCGAAGACGGTATCCGGATAGCGCGGCGTGTAGTCCAGCAAGGAGCCGACGCATTTGATGCCCTTTTCCTTGGCGGCGTCGGCCGTGCCGATGCGTTCGCCGAACAGGATGTCGGCGCCGGCGTCGATCTGGGCGAGGCCGGCTTCGCGGGCCTTCGGCGGATCGAAGAAGGTGCCGATGAAGCCGATCAGGAATTTCGCATTGGGCCGGACGTCGCGGACGCCGGCCCGGAAGGCGTTGATCAGGATATTGACCTCGGGAATCGGAATGGCGCCGACCGCCCCGAAGGTGCCCGATTTGCTGAGCGGGCCGGCCAGCATGCCGGCCAGATAGGCGGCTTCGTGGTTCCAGGTGCCGAACTTTCCGAAATTGTCGCCGGCCGGCTTGCCGCTGGACCCCATCAGGAAGGTCGTGGCCGGGTAGTCCGCCGCCACTTGGCGCGCCGCGGTCTCCACGGCGTAGGACTCGCCGACGATCAGCTTGTGGCCCTGTTCGGCATATTCGCGCATGGCCCGCGGATAGTCGGTGGCCGAAACGCTTTCCGAGAAGACATAATCGATGACGCCGTCTTTGGCCGCCGCCTGCAGGGCTTCGTGCAGGCGGGAGTTCCAGGCGTTTTCGACGGGAGAGGCGTGAATGCCCGCCACCTTCAGTTTTTCCTGGGCGAAGAGCCTGGGGGCGGTGAGCGCCAGACTGCCGATCGTCGATGTCAGCAAGAATGTTCGTCGTGACAGTGCGTGAGACATGAGCCGATGACCCCCCTGTTTCCTGACCAACTGGTCAAACCTGACTATTTGCCTAATAAATTGTCAAGCTTAAAAAATGGGCAATTACCGATGGTTGCAGTGTTCCAAAAGCAAGGGGAGCAACGTACAAGGAAGACGGAAAGTCGCTTTTTCCGTCATGGCCGGGCTCGTCCCGGCCATTCAGGCCGGAAGGACGCGGCCGGCCCTTCCACTGAGACGAGGAACTTGAATTAACTTAATTTTTTTGGAGCATATCCTCCTCGTTCCAGTGCGTTCTGAGGTATTGAGGAACCACCAAGGCACCAAGGCACCAAGGGGACGGAATCGACCACAGGCATTGCCCGACCGTCCGACGACGCTCGCCGGATGAGCGGAGGAAGGCCTGCGGCGCAAAGGAATGACCGTTCACAATCCGCAAGTCCGATATTTCAGGAAGCGCCTTGGTGCCTTGGTGTCTTGGTGGTTCAAAATATCCGGCATCCGGCCCGCTCTGGCGGCCATTGAGGCCGCGGTCAAGCGCGCGGAGGCGCGCGCCCCCGGCGGACATCAAGAAAAGCCAGAGCGTGATGCCGATTTAAGGCATCGCGCTCTAAAGGCAACGGGATCTGCCCATGCGACGTGGATGGCCGGATCAGGTCCCGCGCATGACGGCTTGGGTTTTGCTGCATCTGTGTGTGCCCGGGATTATGCTCAGTGACCTCAAAGATTCCCGGCGGGCGGCGCATAACCCGCCGTGTCCAGGTGCCGGGGCCGGCCGTCGAGCATCAGTTCGCTGACCTTGTGCGCCGAGCGGGCGATCACCTTGCCGCGGCGGATGACGGCGAGGCGATGCGCCTTGAGGCGGATCGCCTCGATCGGGTCGCGGGCCTGCAGGACGACGAAGTCGGCGTGACAGCCGATGTCGAGGCCGTAGCCCTCCAGTCCCAGCGCCTTGGCCGCATTGACCGTGACGGCGTCGAAAGCGGATTGCATGGCGGCCAGCGAGGTCATCTGCCCGACGTGGACCGCCATGTGGGCGACCTCCAGCATGTCGCCGCAGCCCAGGGAATACCAGGGGTCCATCACGCAGTCATGGCCGAAGGCGACATTGACGCCGGCCGCCATCAGTTCGGGGACGCGGGTCATGCCGCGGCGTTTGGGATAGGTGTCGTGGCGGCCTTGCAGCGTGATGTTGATGAGGGGATTGGCGATGGCGTGGATGCCGGCTTCGGCGATCAGCGGGATCAGCTTGGAGACGTAATAATTGTCCATGGAATGCATCGAGGTCAGATGCGAGCCGGCGACGCGGCCCTGCAGGCCGTGGCGGATCGTCTCGGCGGCCAGCGTCTCGATGTGGCGCGACAGCGGGTCGTCGCTTTCGTCGCAATGCATGTCGACCGGCAGCCCGCGTTCGGCGGCGATCCGGCAGAGCCGTTCGACCGATAGGGCGCCGTCGGCCATCGTCCGTTCGAAATGCGGGATGCCGCCCACCACGTCGACGCCCATGGACAGCGCGCGGTCGAGGCTTTCGGCGATGCCGGGGCCGCGTAGATAGCCGTCCTGCGGAAAGGCGACGAGCTGCAGGTCGAGATAGGGCCGGACCCTTTCCCGCACATGCAGCAGCGCTTCGACGGTGACCAGGCGGGGGTCGCCGACGTCGACATGGCTGCGGATGGCCAGCAGACCCTGCGCCACCGCCAGATCGCAATAGCGCAGGGCGCGCTCGACCAGCGTCTCGACGCTCAGCGACGGTTTCGCCTCGCCCCACAAGGCGATGCCCTCGAGCAGGGTCCCCGAGCGGTTCAGCCTAGGCTGTCCCAGCGACAGCGCCGAATCCAGGTGGAAATGCGCATCGACGAACGGCGGGGAGACCAGCCGTCCGGCCGCGTCGATTTCCGTTCCGGCCGGACCGGCCAGGCCCGGTCCGATGGCGGCGATGCGCCCGTCCCTGACGCCGATGTCGACGCCGGAGCGTCCGTCGGACAGGTTGGCTTGGCGCAAGATCAGGTCGTACATGGCGGGCTCCCGGCGTGGTGGGCGATGGCGCGGCCGCCATGATGCGGCATCAGGGGGCCCGGAATCCACCCTCTGTCCACAAAGAGGCGTCCCAGCCCATGGGACGGCGCGTCCGCCGCGCGCCGCGGCCTCGCCTGTCGAACCTCCTATGTCATTCGGCCTAATGCTATCGTGCGGGCCGAAAATACGGTATTGTTAAAGAATATCTCCCGATCTGAGGGAATGTGGAATGCAAACGTCATTCGATCTCTTGGCTCTTCTCCGTCAGCCGGAGAAAAAACAATTCTTCGACAGGTTCTCGAAGATAAAATACAGCGCAGGCACCACGCTCCGTTCGGATGGAGCCGAAAGAGATGGCGTGTTTTTCGTATTGTCGGGAATGCTACGCGTTTATCTGTCTTATGAAGGAAAAGAGTTTTCTTTGTTTTTCCTGAATCCGGGGGACATCTTCGCGACGCACTCCGACGCCATCGTCGAGGCGCGCGAGGACACCGAAATTCTCTTCATAACGCGGCATCAATTCCGGGACATCGTCATCCAGGTTCCGGAAATCGCGCTGGGCTGCATCGCGCTGGTCGGGCGGTTCTTCGGCGACATCATGGAGACGCTGCAGGCCGTGGCGTTCCGCGACGTCCGTTACCGCGTGGCCGGCCTGCTGCTCGACCTGGCGGAAAAAAAGGGAAAGGCCAGCGAGAAGGGCGTCGTCGTCGAACTGGATTTCAACATCGAGGAACTCTCCACCATCGTCTGCGCGACGCGCCAGTCGACGTCGTACATTCTCAACGAATTGTTCAGGAAAGGGGCCGTGGAGAGGGTGGACCGCACCCATCTGCTTATTCGCCAGATCGATCTTCTTCGGGATCTGCGGGACTGAGGTGCCGGTGCCGTCCGCCGTGGCCGTGGCCGTGGTCGTGGCAATGGTCATGGTCATGTCCATGGCGATGATCATGGTCATGTCCATGGCGATGATCATGGTCATGCCCGTGCGGCGGCGCCGTTTCCTCCAGTGCGGCCAGCGCGGCGAGGAAAGCCCGGCCGGCGGCCTCCATCCGTTCGATGGCGTCGTCGAGACGGGCGGCCGCTTCCGGCGCGTCTTTCCCAAGAGCCCGCCGCCAGCGCCGCATGTCCTCGAGATGCTGATCGTTGTGCTCGCCCCAATGGGGCAGCAGAATCCGCAGCTTCTCGATCTCGGAATCGACCGTCATGTCCGTTTTCCCTGCTCGGCCGGCCCGACGACGATGGTGCCGCGCAGGCAGTCGATGGATTGAATCGCCGCGGCGGCGAAGACGCGCGGCGGCTCGAAGAAGCTGGTCACCGTCACGGCGCCGTCCCGCGCCTCGACCGCGGTCACGTCCTCGATCAGCAGGTCGTCCGCGCCGACGGCCGAGATCCTGACCTTCATCTGGCACATGGGGCCGCCTCCACGGAAAAGGCGTCCAGCCTGGTCTTGATGGCCAGGGCCTCGCCGACCATGGCGCCGCCCAGGTCGTAGGGCGCCACCCCCAGCCGGTCGGCGTCGCGGATGGCCTCGTTCAGCGACAGGCTGCCGAGGAAACGGTCGGCCGGCAGGGCGGCGGCCAGGAAGGCGCGGTCGGCCTCGCCATCGACCTTGCTGGCGACGAAGACGACGCGCCGCAGCCCGATGTCGGCGGCCAGCCGTTCGATCTGCCGGGCGGTCTGCAGGCTGCGCTGGCCGGGTTCGACCACCACCAGCAGAAGGTCGACCGACTCCGCCGTCGCCCGTCCCAGATGCTCGATCCCGGCCTCCATGTCGAGAATGACCACGTCCCGGCGGTCGAACAGCAGATGCTTCAGCAGGCGGCGGACCAGGGTGTGCTCCGGGCAGACGCAGCCGGTTCCGCCGTGATCCACCGTCCCCATGACGAGCAGATGCACGCCTTGGTGTTCGACCGAGAATTTTTCGGGAAGATCCTCGACCTGGGGATTGAGAATGAACAGGGAGCCGAAGCCGTCGGCGGCGCCGGTGCGCTCGCGGGCCAGGTCCTTCATCTTCGAGATCGGGGTCAGGGCCGCGTAGCGGTCGGCCGGCACGCCGATCGCCGAGGCGAGATTGGCGTCGGGATCGGCGTCGACGGCGATGACCCGCCGGCCCTCCGCCGCGTAAGCCCGCGCCAGCAGCCCCGCCAGCGTCGTCTTGCCGACGCCGCCCTTGCCGGTGATTGCCAGTTTCATCCCTTGACCTCCCCGAGAGGGGACCGGGCCTTTGCGCGCCCGGTCCGCCGCCAAACCTAAAGGCCGAGCCCCGCCCGCTTTTCCTTGATCGCCGCCACCAATTTCCCGGCGGCGACCTCTGGATCGGGCTCGACCAGGAAATAGCCGCCGAAGAGACCCTTGGCATCCTCGGTGACCAGCTTCACCACATTCGCCGACCCGCCGGCCTGCGGCACCGTTCCCAGATGGGTGGGGAAGCCGGCGGCGAGCGCCCAGGTACCGATGGCGACCGCTTTTTCCGACATGGCTTCCGGGGCGGAGACCACCACCGGCAGATCCGAAAGATCGACCCCCAACTTGTCGGCCAGGGCCGTGGCGAGGGCGACCGCCCGACTGTTGTCGACGCAGGATCCCATGTGCAGGACCAGCGGCAGCGGACCGTCCAGCCCGGCCGCCCGGCCGATCGCCGTCAGCACCGCCTTGAGGCCGTCGCCGGCGTAGAGATTGGTCGCCTCCTGGGTCATCAGCCCATGCTTGGCGAAGGCCGCGGCGCCGCAGCCGGTGGCCAACAACAGAACGTTGTTTTTCGCCAGCGTCTTGGCGATGACCTGGAAACTCTCGTCCTGGGTGCTCTTGGTGTTGTTGCAGCCGCCCAGCAGGGCGACGCCCTGGATGTTGCCGTTGACGATATTGTCGATCAGGGGTTTCAGCGGATCTTCGGCGTCGAGCTTGGAAAGCGCCCCGATCACCGCCTCGGCGCTGAAACCGACGATGGCGGTGTGCTTGACGTCCGGCACGTGGATCCGCGCCTGGTCGCGCCGGCCGAAGGCATTGATGGCCAGCGCGATGATGCGGCGCGCCGTCTCGCGGGCGGTCTCCTCATGGAAGGAGACGTGCGTGGCGCCGCTGATCTTGTTCTCGTCCATGGTGGTGACGACCTGCGTATGGAAGCAGGCGGCGACGCGGGCCAGCGAGGGCATGATGCACTGCACGTCGACCACCATGGCGTCCAGCGCGCCGGTCAGGATCGCCATCTCCTGCGACAGGTAATTGGTGGCCAGCGGAATGCCGTGGCGGACCATCACCTCGTTGCCGGTGCAGCAGATGCCGACCACATTGACGCCGTCCTTGGCGCCGGCCGCCCGGGCCTCGGCGTCCATCTCATGGGCGACGTCGCAGATGACCTCGCTCAGCAGCGGGTTGTGCCCGTTCACCGCGACATTGACCGCCGTCGGCTTGATCACCCCCAGATTGGCCGTGGTGACGACCGGCGACGGCGTGCCGAACAAGGCGTCGGAAAGCTCCGTCGCCAGCACCATGCCGTTGAAATCGGCCAGCGCGGCGCGGATGCCGCCCAGCAGTACATTGGTGTAATCGGCGTCGCAGCCGACATGGGTCCTGGCCATGGTCCGGGCGACCGTGGCGTCGATATTGTGGGGCAGCACGCCCAACTGCCGCAGCCGGTCGATCCGTTTCGCCGGCAGCGAGGCGGAAATCCAGTTGCAGGGCGTCTCGTCGTCCTGGTTCTGGAAATCCTCGAGGGTCTTCAAGGCGACGTCGCGGGCGACGTCCAGCACGGCGCGGCCTTCGGCGGCGATGCCCAGCCGGCCGGCGACGGCCAGCAGCTTGGCCTCGTCGTGGATCTTGTAGTCGGCCAGGCGGCCTTGCGAAAGATGCAGGATGGCCAGGGCGATGTGGCGGCCGTGCTCGGAATGGGCGGCGGCGCCGGCCGCCATCATGCGGGCCAGATGCCGGGCCACGATGGTGTCGCGGTCGGCGCCGCAGATGCCGAACTGCGGACCCTCGCCGAAGGGATCGATGCGACAGGGCCCTTTCCAGCAGATGCGGCAGCACAATCCCAGGCTGCCGAAGCCGCATTGCGGCTGTTGCATGCGGTGGCGATCCCAAACGGTGTCGATGCCCGCGGCGGTGGCGACCGCCAGCATTTCGGTGGCGGCCGGGTCGGACGAAACGGTGATCTTTTCCATCGAACGGTTCCTTCGCTCAAGCAGGGAAGCGCAAATGCCGGTGCGACTGCGCGAGTTCGCGCGCCCGCGCCGCCATCAGCGCCTGGCGATATTTCTTGAGATCGACGAGCGCCAGCGCCTTGGTCGGACAGGCCTCGACGCAGGCCGACTGCGCGTGGCCGGTCTTGGCCCGCCAGTCGGTGCACAGGTCGCATTTCTTGGCGACGCCCCGATTGGTGGTGGCATCGCCCGGCACCGTCCGTTCGGAGCGCACGGTGATCGCTCCGAAGGGGCAGACCATGGCGCATTGCTTGCAGCCGAAACAGGTCTGCTCATTGATCAGGATCTGGCCGCCGGTTTGCCGGCAGGCCCCGGTCGGACAGACGAAGGTGCAGGGCGCATCCTCGCATTGGCGGCATTGCAGGGCCATCACGACGTCGCCGGAAGCGACCACATGGGTGCGCGAATGCAGCGGCAGGTTCGCCGTCACCGCTTCGAGCAGACTCCGGCCGTCGCCATGCGCCACGGCGCAGGCCATCTCGCAACTGTGGCACCCCAGGCAGCGCCCGGGGTCGGCGTAAATGATGAGGTTTTCCTGAGCGGCGGGCATTCCCATCTCCTTAGGTTGTCGAGGCTTGCGGCAGACGCGGCTTTTCGTTGAAAGCGCCGTTTCGCCGGCATTCGGGGCACAGATACCGCAGCCGGGCGATCTCCGGGCTGCTGCCGCCGAAGGCGAGGTCCATCAGGCGGAGCGAGGCCGGCAGAAACGGCTTGCCGCAGCCATCGCAAGGCCGGTACGCCACCGTGGCGCGTTCGACCATGGCGAATTTGTCGGCCTGCGGGTGGGCGAGGTGCCAGTCGTCGGTCTGCCGGATGGCCTTGGACAGGCAGTAATGCACGCACAGTCCGCAGAAGACGCAGGCGTTGTGCCAAAGGGTGAATTCCAGCCCGTCGGGCTGTTCCTCGAAGCGAATGGCGCCGCCGGCGCAGACATGGGCGCAGGCCTGGCAGCCGGTGCAGGACTGCGGATCGAAGCGCACCCGGCCGCGGAAGGTCTTGGGCGTCGACGCTTCGCCGAAGGGGAAAGGATCGGTCGCCGGGCCTTGCCGCAGGTTTCTGAACAGCACCGGCAGAAACCACATGATCGCCTCCCTCCGTCCGTCCGCTTGTCCGATGAGGGCCGTTCGCCGGGCGGTCCGGGCCGCTGCCGGCGGCGCGCCGACCACCCTCGATCAGGCAACGCTAGCCGAAGCGGCGCGGGCGATATGTCAAATGTTTGACGAATGGAGGGGCTTTCGCGAAATATAATCGAATCCGCCGCGCTTCGCCTTCAGGACGCCAGGAAACCGCCGTCGACCGACAGGATGTGTCCCACCACATAGGCCGATTCGTCGGAGGCCAGCCACAGCACCGCCTCGGCCACCTCGTCGGGCTGTCCCATGCGGCGAAGCGGCAGGCCGGCGGCGACCGCCGACATGTCGGCGATGCCGGACTTCAGCATCATCTCGGTGACCACGCGGCCGGGCGCCACGGCGTTGATGCGGATGCCGCGGGGGGCGCATTCCAGGGCGGCCGAGCGAACCAGCGAGATCACCGCCGCCTTGGAGGCGGAATAGAGCGCCAGGCCGGGATTGGGATTGCGCAGGCCGCTGACCGAGGCATTGACCACGATGCATCCGCCGCCGCCGGTCAGCATGGCCGGGATCTGATGGCGCAGGCAGAGGAACACCGAGCGGAGGTTCGCATCGAAAACGGCGTCATAGACGGCATTGGTCTGGACTTCGAGGGCGGCGCGCGACTCCTGGACGCCGGCATTGTCGAAGGCCACGTCGAGACGGCCGAACCGATGGAGCGTCCGTTCGATCAGGCGGGCCACCTCCTCTTCCCGCGTCACGTCGGTCCGTTCGAACCGGGCCTCGGCCCCGGCGGCGCGGCATTCCGCCGCCGCCGCTTCTCCTTCCGGGACGCGGCGCCCGGCGACGATCACCGCCGCCGCTCCCTCCATCGCCATCCGCCGCGCCGTGGCGCGGCCGATGCCGCTGCCGCCGCCGGTGACCAGGCAGACGCGGCCGGCCATTCTTTTGCGCTCGGGGACGGCGGCACTTCTTTCAAGGGCGGAGAAGGGATCGGGCAAGGTCGACCTCGCGGGGGTTGGACGATGGGGGCGATGTCTCCCGAGTTTCCCTCCGATGCCTTGCCGGTTATTGGCCGAAATTGCGCGGGGCGGCGGTTCGGCCGGTTTCGGCGCGGGCGAATTGCCGGGGGGTGATTCCATAGGCCCGCTTGAAATGGGTGGTCAGGGCGGCCTGATCGTAGAAACCGGCCGCGACGGCCGCCTCGGCGATCGGGTCGCCGGCCCGCAGGCGGCGGATCGCGCTCTGCAGGCGGATCTGCGTCAGATAGCCGTGCGGGGTCATTCCGGTGGTCCGCTTGAAAAGGCCGATGAGCTGGAAGGCGGTCAGGCCGACGCCCTGTCCGAGGGTTTCCAGGGTGAGGGGGGCGCCGTGCTCCGCCTCCATGATGCCGATGGCCCGCCGCAGAAGCGGCCGGTCGCGCGGGGCGGTGGGCATGGACTTTCCCGGGGCGCTGTGCCGCCGGACCAGATGCCCGAAGCCGGCAACCAGCAATTCGTCGCGGCGCGCCGGATCGCCGCCCTCGTCCAGGGCCCGGTGAAGGGCGAGGAAGGCGGCGATGAGGTCGGGATCGGCAAAGACATTCGACGTGAAATAAGGCGTCTCGGCGATGCCGAGCGACCCGGCCACCGTCGCGACCGCCCGGCCGTCCAGATAGAACGAGCGATAGCGCCAGCGGAGGCTGCGGGCCATGCGGCCGGAATGCGGCTCGGCGGGATTGAAGACCAGCAGCCGGCCCCGATCGGCCTCCTCGGTGCGGCCGCGGCTGTTGAATTCCGAACCGCCCGCCTCGGTCGCCGCGATGACGAAGGCGTCGTGGCTGTGGGGCGCATAATCGTGACGGGTGAAATCCGCCGCGAGCAGGGCAAGGCCCGGAACCTGGGTGTCCCGCCAGTAGCGGACACGGTTATGCGGGTCGGTTCTGGCCAAGGCGCCTCCTTTACGCGGCCCGTGTCCCGACTTCCGTCAGGATGCGGGCGCCCGGCGAGGGACATCCGGCCGGCGGCCGACTCGCCCTGAATGCAAAGGAAAAGTGGCACCGGCGTCCCCGCCGGTGTCCGCCGCCGGCGCGGCGGAGTCTTTTCTCCACCGGCAGGGACGCCGGTGCCACTGCCACTTTTT
This sequence comes from Rhodospirillales bacterium, assembly GCA_015654615.1. Classification (GTDB taxonomy): domain Bacteria; phylum Pseudomonadota; class Alphaproteobacteria; order Rhodospirillales; family Magnetospirillaceae; genus Telmatospirillum. The sequence continues at coordinate 2,844 of JAATGN010000248.1, read as the reverse complement.
CTTGTTCGTTCGCCACCGACCGCGCGCGGTTGACCCACTTAACTTCGCCAGCTCGATATTCGGCCGGCGGGCCGAGATGAGGCGGATCGGCACCTCATCCTCTCCAATTTCAACATGCGGATGGACGACGAGCAAGAGCCTTGCCGCGCCGGACATCCCAAGCATCATCCAACGCTCTTCCGCCTCGCTGTGATCCGCATCGAAAATGGTCGGCGCCAGCCGATCTTGCAACACCGTCATCGCGCCTCCCGATCCCTTCGAAAAGCCGCCGCGGTGACATCAGAGGAACGGCCGCAGCAGCAGTTGCAGGCCGAGGAGGAGAAGGCAGACCAGGAACCAGCGCCGGAAGGCGAGGGGGGAAATGCGGCGGCGGATCCGCTGTCCGAGCCCCATGCCGAGCAGCGCCGGGACGACGGCGAGGAGGGAGGCCCAGAGGGTCTCCAGCCGGAAGCCGCCGCCGCCGGCCAGGCCGGCGGCCAAGGCGACCGTCGAGACGGTGAAGGAGAGGCCGAGCGCCTGGATCAGGTCGTCCTTGTTCAGGCCGAGCGCTTGCAGATAGGGAACGGCCGGAATGACGAAGACCCCGGTGCCGCCGGTCACGGCGCCGGTCGCCAGGCCGACGAGCGGCGACAGGCGCCGCTCCAGGCGTTCGGGGATCGACGGCTGCCATGACAGCAGGCCGAGGCCGGCATAGATCGTCAGGGCGGCTCCCAAGCCCATCTGGGTCCATTCCGTGTGGCCTTGGGTCAGGAGCGACGATCCGGCGATCGTGCCGGTGACGATTCCCAGCATCATCGGCCACAGGCGCCGCGTCAACGCGCCGATGCCGGGGCCGGAGAACAATTGCCAGACATTGGTGACGAAGGACGGCGCGATCAGCAGCGACGCGGCCCCGAGGGGCGGAATGAGCGTTCCCAGAAGACCCATCGCCACGGTCGGCAAGCCCATGCCGGTGACGCCCTTGACCAGGCCGGCCAGGAAGAAAATCAGCGAAATCGCCAGGAGGTGGATTGCCGAGAAGTCGATCATCCGGCCATTTGACAGGACCGGCGGCGCGGCGCAATGCGGAAAAAACGCAGCCAGCCTTCGGCTGGGACGAAGGCTGGCGGAGTGATATCATGGCGCCATGCGCTTCGATCTGATCGATCTCCGGCTTTTCCTTCTCGTCGTCGAGGCGGGCAGCATCACTCATGGCGCCGCTCAGGCGAATATGGCGTTGCCGTCGGCCAGCGCGCGGCTGCGCGGCATGGAGGAGGCGATGGGCCTTCCCCTGCTCGAACGGGGACGCCGCGGCGTCGCGCCGACCCCGGCCGGCGACGCGCTGGCCCATCACGCCCGGATCGTCCTGCGGCAGATCGAGCGGATGCGCGGCGAACTGGGGGAATATTCAAAAGGTGTGAAGGGGCATGTGCGGCTGTTGGCGAACACGGCGGCCGTGACCGAATTTCTACCCGGGCCGCTCGCCTCCTATCTCGCGCTGCATCCCAACGTCGACATCGATCTGAAAGAACGTTCCAGCTCTGAAACCGTCAAGGCGGTGTCCGGCGGTTTCGCCGAAATCGGCATCATTTCCGACGCCGTCGATCATGGCGCCCTGCAGCTTCTGCCCTTTGCCGTCGACCGGCTCGTTCTGGTGGTGCCGCGGGAAAGCCCGCTGGCGGAGCGGCGGCATATCGCGTTCGCGGAGATCGGCCGGCACCGTTTCATTGGATTGAGCGCCGGCAGTCCGTTGCAGGATTGTCTGGGCGAGCAGGCGCTGCGGGCTGGTCATCCTTTTTCCTTCCGGATTCGCCTGCGCACTTCCGAAGGCGTCTGTCGCATGGTGGCGCAGGACGTGGGGTTGGCCATCCTGCCGGAAAGCGCCGTCAAGCGGTGCCGCAGATCGATGGCGATTCGGTCGGTCAGGCTGACGGACGCCTGGGCGACGCGCCGTCTCGCCCTGTGCGCGCGCCGCTTCGACGCCTTGCCGGCGCATGCCGGCGAGCTGGCGGCGCATCTGACCTCCGCCGCTCGGCCCACGGGTCCGGACTGACCCCGTTCGAAAAGCGGCCGCTCCGCCGAAGCGGCCGCTTTTCGAACGGGAAGAACTAGAGTCCGGCCGTCCGAATCGCTTTTCCATTTATCGGGGACGGGAACTCTCCTACAAACGGGAAGGTTCCGGAATGCGGAGAAAACTTCAGTGTCGGAAAAAAATGGCGTCGCCATCGTCGTCGGGTCGTTTCACCAGGTCGAAACCGAGCGGATGCTTGCCGCCGCCGTCGCCGCGATCGAGGCGCGCGGCCTGGAGCTGCGGGCCGTGGTCAGGGTCCCCGGCTCCTACGAAAAGCCGCTGGCGGCGAAGCGGCTGCTGCTGCGGGAGGATATCGCCGGACTCGTGGTGCTGGGCATCATCGAGCGCGGTGAAACCGCGCATGGCCTGGTCATGGGGCAAACCGTCAGCGACGCCTTGATGCGTCTGCAACTGGACTTCATGAAACCGATCGGCATCGGCATCATCGGTCCCGAGGTGCATCCGTCGCAGATTCCGCCGCGGCTGGAGAGTCACGCCGTCGCAGCGGTCGCCGCGCTGGAGGCCATGCTGCGGGTCGTTCCGGTCGATAAGGGGAAATAGCCGTTGGCCTGGACTAAGGGCTCGTTAAGCAATAATCGCGTCATTGCCTCGCTCCGCCCTGGAAGAAAAGCGTCAGTGGCACCGGCGTCCCTGCCGGTGGAGAAAAAACTCCGCCGCGCAAGCGGCGGACACCGGCAGAGACGCCGGTGCCACTTTTCCTTATTCTTCCAGGACGGGTCGGCCGCCGGCCGGTGCGGAACGCGCCATGACGCGGTTATTCCTTAACGGGCACT
>JAATGN010000465.1 GCA_015654615.1 Rhodospirillales bacterium | reverse complement strand
CCGTGCTGGTCATGCTGATCCTGCTGTTCCGGCCGCAAGGCCTGCTGCCCCGGCAGCCCCGCCGCTATCCCGCCGGCGGAGGCGGCCGATGACGGCCTCCCCCTTGCTCGACGTGGCCGGCATGACCCGGCGGTTCGGCGGACTGACGGCGCTCGACGGCCTGTGCCTCGACGTCGGCGGCGGCGAGATCTTCGGCCTGATCGGGCCCAACGGCTCGGGCAAGACCACTTTCTTCAATGTCGTCACCGGCGTCTTTCCGCCGAATTCCGGCCGCGTCACCTTCGGCGGCGCCGACATCACCGGCCTGACCCCGCCGGCCGTCTATCGGGCCGGCATCGCGCGGACCTTTCAGCGCTCCCGCCTGTGTCTCGAATTGTCCATCCTCGACAACATTCTGATCGGCAATCAGATGCGCCTGTCGCTGGGGCTGCTCTTCAATCTGCTGCGGCGGCGCCGTTTCGCCGCCGAATACCGGCGCTTCCGCGCCGAAGCCGAGGAGCTTCTGGCCATCTTCGACGCGCCGCTGGCCTCGCGGATCGACGAACCGGTGGCCAATCTGCCGATGATCCAGCGCCGCCGCATCGAGATCTGCCGCGCCTTGATCAATCGTCCGCGCCTGCTGCTGCTCGACGAACCCTCGGCCGGCATGACCCATGACGAGACCCGGCATCTGATGGACGATATCCTGGAGGTTCGCCGCCGTCTGGGCGGCGAACTGGCGATCGTCATCATCGAGCATGAAATGGGCGTCATCGAACGCATCACCGACCGCTGCGCGGTTCTGAACTTCGGCCAGAAGATCTGCGAGGGCCGCTACCGCGACGTGGCGGACGATCCCCTGGTCCAGCAGGCCTACCTGGGGGTGGAATGACCGGCGGCCTGACCATCGAGGCCCTGGTGGCCGGCTACGACAAGGCGGACGTGCTGACCGGCGTCTCGCTGGTCGCCGAACCGGGACGGATCACCTGTCTGCTCGGCGCCAACGGCGCCGGCAAGACCACCCTGGTCCGGGCCATCCTGGGGCTGACGCCGCCGCGCGGCGGCAGCATCCGGCTGGACGGAACCGAGCTGTCCGGTCTGCCCACCCATCGCATCGTCGCTGCCGGCGTCGCCTGCATCCCGGAGGGGCGCCGCCTGTTTCCCAAGCTGACGGTCGAGGAGAATCTGCGGCTGGGATGCTATCTGGCCTCCGGCGAAGCTTTGGTCCGCCAAAGGCTGGACCGGGTCTACGATTTGTTTCCACGCCTTAAGGAACGGCGCGGACAGTTGGCCGGCACCATGTCGGGCGGCGAACAGGCGATGGTCTCGATCGGCCGCGGCCTGATGGGACAGCCCAGGATCCTGCTGATCGACGAGCCGTCCCTGGGCCTGTCGCCGCTGTTCGTCAAAGAGAATTTCAATATCATCCGGCGGATCAACGAAAGCGGAACCACCGTCCTGCTGGTCGAGCAGAACGTTCACCAGACCCTGGCCATCGCCCACTTCGGCTATGTGATGGCGCAGGGCCGCGTGGTGGCGGCCGGCACGCCGCAGGCGCTGACCGACAGCGACGAGGTCCGCCAGGCCTATTTCGGCTGAGCATCTTGCTCCCTCTCCCTTAAAAAGGGCGAGGGGCGATATGTGTGACTCCCATGGTTCATCAAAGGGAAGGGTTTCATGACCGTATTTTCTTCCGCCGTCCGGCTGACGCAGGATCTGGTCCGCCAGGACAGCGTCAATCCGCCCGGCCATGAAACGCGCTGCACGGCCATCCTGGCCGACCGTCTCGCCGCGGCCGGCTTCGCGATCACGCTGTGCCCGTTCGGCGACGGCCGCAGCAGCCTGATCGCCCGTATCGGGCAGGGACCCCGGCCGCTCGCCTTCACCGGGCATGTCGATACGGTGCCGCTCGGCCGGCAGGCCTGGTCGGTCGATCCTTTCGGCGGGACGATCGACGGCGATCGCCTGTACGGCCGCGGTTCCAGCGATATGAAGGCCGGGGTGGCGGCTTTTACCGAGGCCTGCCTGCGCAATGCCGCCCGGCTGAGGGACGGGCCCGGCGCCCTGATCGTCGTCACGGCGGCCGAGGAGACCGGCTGCGAGGGCGCCCTGGCCCTGGTCCGGGACGGCGTCCTGCCCGAGGCCGGCGCGCTGGTGGTGGCCGAGCCGACCGGCAACCATCCTTATGTCGGGCACAAGGGCGCCCTGTGGCTGCGTCTCGTCGCCGAAGGGGTCACCGCGCATGGTTCGATGCCCGAACGCGGCGTCAATGCCGTGGTCAAGGCGGCGCAGGCCGTCGTCCGCCTGGGCGCGTTCGACTTCGACGAGAAGCGCCACGACGTCCTGGGGGCGCCCACCGTGAACGTCGGCACCCTGCACGGCGGCATCAACGTCAATTCGGTGCCCGATCGGGCGGTGATCGAGGTCGATATCCGCACGGTGCCGGGCCAGTCGCACGCGCGGGTGCGCGATGCCATGGCCGGCTTTCTGGGGGACGGCGTGGCGGCGACGCCGATCATCGACGTCGAGGCGGTGTGGACGGATCCGGCCCATCCCTGGGTCGGCCGCGTTTTCGGCATCATGGGCGAACTGCTGGGCGAGACGCCCGAGGTGCGGGGCGCTCCCTACTTTACCGACGCCTCCGCCCTGGTTCCGGCGATGGGCCATGCCCCGACGGTCATCCTGGGTCCCGGTCAGCCGGAGATGGCGCACCAGACCGACGAATATTGCCTGGTTTCCAGGATCGATCAGGCCGTCCTGGCCTACGACCGCATCATCGCCGACTGGTGCGCCCGATGAGCCGGCCGATTCCCACCGCCCTGGCCGCGGCCAAAGCCATCGCCGCCGGCAGCCTGACCGCCGAGGCCCTGACCATCGCCTGCCTGGACCGCATCCTGTTCCGCGAACCGGTGGTCCATGCCTGGACTTATCTGGCTGCCGAGGCGGCGCTGGCCCAGGCCCGCGCGCTGGACCGCCAGTCCGGCGGCGGGCCCTTGAAAGGCCTGCCGATCGCCGTCAAGGACCTGATCGACACCGGCGACATGCCGACCGCCTATGGCTCGAAGCTCTATGCCGATCACCGGCCGGCCCGGGACGCCTCCTGCGTGGCGCTGGCCCGCAGCCATGGCGCCATCGTCATGGGCAAGACGGTCACCACCGAATTCGCCTATTTCGATCCGGGACCGACGGCCAATCCCCATAATCCCGGCCATACCCCGGGCGGTTCCTCTTCGGGTTCGGCGGCGGCGGTGGCCGACGGCATGGTGCCGCTGGCCTTCGCCACCCAGACGGCGGGCTCGATCATCCGTCCGGCCGCCTATTGCGGCTGCGTCGGCTACAAGCCGACCTTCGGGATGCTGGACGTCACGGGCATTCGCCCCTTCGCCGTCTCGCTGGATACCCTGGGCGTGCTGGCCGCGGACGTCGCCGATGCCGCCTTTTTCGCTGCGGTCCTGGCCGGCCGGCCGGGACTCAGGGTCGACGGCCTGGACCTGACGCCGCCCCGGATCGGCCTGTGCCGGACCCCGGAGTGGCCGGCCGCCGAGCCGGCCATGCGGAAAAGGCTGGAAGAGACGGCCGAACGCTCGAACCGGGCCGGTTGTTCCTTGATCGAGGTCACGCTGCCCCAGTCGTTCGAACGGTTGGGGCAGGCCCAATGGACGGTCATGGCCTTCGAGGCGGCGCGCTCGACGCATGCCGAAATGCGGACCGATCCGGCGGGGGTGTCGCCCAAGATGCGGGCCCTGGCGGAAGCCGGGGCCGCCTTGCCGGCGGACGACTACGACGCGGCCCGGAAACTGGCGGCGGACGCCCTGGCCGGCCTGGACGAGGCGATGGCCGAGGTCGATCTTCTGCTGGTTCCCGCCGCGCCGGGCGAAGCGCCGGCCGGTCTTTCCGCCACCGGCGATCCGCTCTTCAACCGCGGCTGGTCCCTGCTGGGCGTGCCTTGCGTCGCCTTGCCTTGCGGGACTGGTCCGCAAGGACTGCCCCTGGCCGTGCAATTGGTCGGGCGGCGGGGCGGCGATTGCCGATTGCTGGCCGCCGCCGCCTGGATGGAACGCGTCCTGGGGTGAGGGCGCGAGGGGGATGCCGTCCCCGTCGCTCAATGGAATGTGACGGGCGCGCGTCCGTGTCCGGCCGATGTTTCCTCGAACAGCGTGTTGCCGAGGTCGGGTTCCCGCAGCTCGACGTTATAGGCCACGGAGAAGAATTCGTTGGTCAGCAGCTCGATCATGCGCTCCGCATCGCAGCGGCCTTCGAGCAGGGATGAGGCTTCGATCGTCGCCGTCACCGATACCGTGTATCTCGCCATGTCAGATCCTCTCTTTCGATCGGTATTCAGGGGGCGGTCCGCCGACCGTTCGCCGGGAGCCCGCGTTGCAGACATGATTACGACGGGGGCCAGGCCGTCGATATCCTCAAATGAGGACGGCGCCGAAGAAATGATCATCAGGTTTCAGGTTCCATTCGGCGCCACCTCGGAGTCCGGAGCGGAAAGGGACGACATCCCGCTCTCGTTCGCCTGCCGCCCGGAGCGGCCGGATCCATTGTTCCTCGATCGGTAAATGTAAATGAATGGCATGTTGTTTCGATACGAATATCTATCAGTATTTGTAGTATATGCTTTTGGAAATATATGAATTATATTTTGATATATGGAGTTTTTCCTGAAAATTCATGTGGGATACACGGTCTGTCCGACGATCAAATTTGTTATTGTTTTGTAAAAGCAATTTGGCGATAATCGGACGCTGTGCAACGAGAATTCGTTTTCAACGAAACTCCCGAATTCGAGGAAAACTCCGTATTTTGTCGCCCGGCCATTGCTGGCGGGGTGTACGGCGCTATATTTCGAGACGCGGCGAGACGGCCAAATTCGTCAGGACGGTGCCGTCGCGATCTCCGAGGTCGAGCGATCCTCCGCCGCCGGCGCCTTTTCGTCGCGCGCGGCGGGGACCGTCATTCTTGAGATGACGAGGAGTTCGGGGGTGGTGACGAGTGTGAGGGTGAAACAGGAATGGCGATGTTCAAACGTGAAGGTCCATCGGTGCAGATCGGTGACCGCTTTATCAAAAAAGGCGACACCTGGGGCCGCGAATGGGTGATCATTCGTCTGTGGACGACGGTCGACGGCCTTCCGCACGCGCGCATGGAAAATAATGGCCGTGGGCAGGAATCCCGGATCATCTCCGTCTCCGCCCTGGTCGACCCCTATTTCTTCTCGCCGGCGCCCGACGCCTGAGCGGGCCTGCCCGATCGTCCGGCCGATCCGGACGGCGCGGTTTCGCCGGGGAGCGGGATCGGATCTCCCTGGTCGAGGTCGGGCAGTTTCATCCGTCCGGCGCGCCAGTCCGCCTTGGCCTGTTCGATGCGTTCCTTCGATGACGATACGAAATTCCACTCGATGAAGCGCGGTCCCAGCGTTTCGCCGCCGAGCAGCATGACGGTGGCCGGCGTATCGGCGCGCAAAGTCGCCGGGACGCCGGGGGTGAAGACCAGCAGTTGTCCGCTTTCGAAGCGCCGGCCCCCGACCTCGACGGCACCGGCCGCCACATAGGCGGCCCGTTCGGGATATTCGGCGGGAAGCTGCGTGCGCGTTCCCGCCGCAAGCTCCATATGCAGGTAGAACATCGGTGAATGCGTCCGGACGCCGGCCTTGGCGCCGAAGGCTTCGCCGGCGATCAGCCGGGCGGACAGGCCGGCGTCCCGCACGATGGGCAACGCGTCGGAGCCATGATGGGAAAAGGACGGATCGGTTTCCTCCAGCGCGGCGGGAAGGGCGACCCAGGCCTGGATGCCATGCATGCCGCCGCCGTCCCGCCTGGCCTTTTCGAAACGTTCGGAATGGGTGATGCCGCGTCCGGCGGTCATCCAATTGACCTCGCCCGGGCGGATCGGCTGCTCGGACCCGACGCTGTCGCGATGCATGATTTCGCCGTCGAACAGATAGGTGACGGTCGCCAGGCCGATGTGCGGATGCGGCCGGACGTCGACCTCGGGCGACAGGCCGGCCGGCCACAGCACCGGCCCCATGTGGTCGAAAAAAACGAAAGGGCCGACGGCGCGGCGCTGGGCAAAGGGCAGGACCCTGCCCACTTCGAAGCCGCCCAGGTCGCGCCGGCGCTGGGCGATCACAAGGTCCAACATCTCCACCTCCCGGAACGAGCGTTCCTCGGATATGGTGTCGACGATCGCGCGGCCAAGGAAACGGCCTCGACCGGCGGCGGATTTTCCGAGACTTCTTCCCGGCGCATCGGCACGATAGGCTAAAAGCGCGCCGGGCCGTACGCGTCTTGGCCGGCCTCGACGAAAAAAGCATATTCAATAGCGGCGGAAAGCCGTCGGGTTCGCCTGGAAAGGGAGTGGTTGCGATGGCTGTGGAGTTCGATGTTCGCTTCGGTCAGGAACTCTGCGAACTCTTGTCGCAGGAACTGGGGCATGTCTGTTCCTTCATGGGCGAAGGCGGAACGATCGTCGCTTCCAGTGCGCATGAACGGATCGGCCGTCATCATCAAGGGGCGGCCCGGGTGATGCGCCGCGAGGTCGACGAGGTCCGCGTGACGGCCGAAGAGGCCGCGCGGTCTTCGGGCATGCGGGAAGGCGTCAATATCGGCATCGATTTCGAAGGGCAGCGGCTGATCAATTTCGGCATTGCCGGCCCCCTCGACGTGGTGAGCCCGATCGCCCGTATCGTCAGTCTGTGCGTCCGTCCGATGCTGCGTCTGCATTTGACCGAACAGGCGCGGACGCGCGACATCGCCGGGCATGTTTCCAAGGCGACGGCGGTGGCGGCCGACGCCACCCAGGTGGCGCGCAGGACCGATCAGGCCGTGGGCGTGCTGACCGAAGCCACGGGGCGGATCAGCCAGGTCGCCAAATTGATCCAGGACATCGCCTCGCAGACCAATCTGCTGGCGCTGAACGCCACGATCGAGGCGGCTCGCGCCGGCGATGCCGGAAAAGGCTTTGCAGTGGTCGCCAACGAGGTTAAAAGCCTGGCCAATCAGACCGGCAAGGCGACCGGCGAGATTTCCGGGCAGATCGCCCAGGTGCAAACCGCGACCAGGGAAGTCACGCAATCCATCACGGCCATCACCACGACCATCGGCGACGTCACCGCCATCATCGCCGATATCGCCGCGGCCATGGGGTTGTCGGCGACGGACAGCGGTCGCAGATGACGTCTGTCGGAATGAAGAGGGACCATGATCGGGAATGACGGGAAGGCGATGACGCGCGACATGGTGCGCGCCGCCATAGCGAATTATAATGGCCAAGCTCGAGGGTCCGAGGCGTTTTCCTCCATTCCGCGCGCCCTGGTCACTCTTCTCGACAATCTCGCGGTCGGCAAGACGACCTATGTCAAGGGGGCGGACGGACAGATGCAGATCACGCGGCGCAAAGACAATTCGATTGCCGCCGGCTGATCCGATGTCGGTCGAAAAAAACGTCATGGAAGAAAGTTTTTCGCAGGTGCTGCCCGCCCTGCCGGCCTCGCCGGTCCGCCGCCTCGGCTGGACCGTGAAGGGAAGCTTCTGCGCGTTCTTGCTGGGCCTCAACGTGCTGGTCGTTTTCCTGTCCATGCTGCCGGCGGCCCTGCTCAAATTGACCGTTCCGGCCGCGACGCCGCGGCGGTTGGCCAACCGCATCCTCAATGCCCAGGCCGAGGCCTGGGTCGCGGTGAACAATGCCTGGATCGGGCTGGTCGGAAATCGCCGCTGGGCCGTCGCCGCCCTGCCGCCGCTGCGGCGCAAGGGATCCTATCTGGTGATCTGCAATCACCAAAGCTGGGTCGATATCTTCATTCTGCAGCGGATTTTCTTTCGGCAGATTCCCCTGCTGAAATTCTTTCTGAAACACGAGTTGCTTTATGTTCCGCTGATCGGCGTGTGCTGGTGGGCGCTCGATTTTCCTTTTTTGCGCCGCCAGATCAGCGCCAAGGGAATGGAGAACGATCTGCGTGCCGCCCGCAAGGCCTGTGAGCGCTTTCGCGATTTGCCGATTTCCCTGGTCTCCTTCATCGAGGGAACGCGTTTCAGCCGGGACAAGCATGCCGTCCAGCGCTCGCCCTACCGCCATTTGCTGAAACCGAAATTGGGCGCCCTGGGCATGTCCGTCGCCACCTTGGCCGATCGGGTCGATCTGCTGATCGACGTGACCATCGCCTATCCCCAAGGCGTTCCGCGGTTGTGGGACCTGATGGCCGGCAAGGTCGATGGTGTGGAGGTCCATGTCCGGACCCTGGAAATTCCCGAGGCCCTGACCGACGCGGCGCTGATCGGCAAAAGGGAGTGGCATGTCGGTCTCGGCCGGTGGATCCAATCCTTGTGGCGCGACAAGGACGACCTGCTGTCCAAGTCTCTCCAATCCCCCCGGCAGGCGGATTGATCACGGCCTGACGGCCGGCGTCTCGATCGGCATGCCGTTGGCCCGCCGCATCAGATAAAGCTCCAGATCGACCAGGGCGCCGGCCCCGTAGGCATAGGGGGCCGCCCGCATGCCGGTCATGCAATTGCGCAGGCGCCGCTGCAACGATCCCAGACTCTGCCATTCCAGGCGGTAGAGCGGGTAGCCGGTCGGGTGGCCCTGCGGAATGGTGGAGCCCCCGAGGCTGCGGCCGGCATTGGCCTCATGGCATTGCGCGCAGGAGAGATTGAGTTGACCCTGCCGCTCGTAAAACAGTTTCCGCCCCATTTCGAGAAAGGGGCGGAGCGCGGCGCTGTCCTCGACGGCGATCGGCAAGCCCCGGGATTGCCGCGCCACATAGGCCGTGAGAGCCAGCAAGTCATGGCTCTCGAAGGGGAGGCGGGGCGCCCGTTGCCACGCCGCACGGCAAAGATCGATGCGCTGTTCGAGATCGATCGGACGGTTGTTCTCCCGGTCGAAGGCCGGATAGCGCGCCGCCACGCCGCGCATGGAATTCGCGGCGTCGCCGTGGCAGTCGGCGCAGGACCGGTTGGCCTCGCCGGCCGGCCGACGCCACAGCGTTTCACCGTCCTGAAGCCACAGGCTGGCCGGATTGGCCATGTCGTCGTCCTGCATGGCGCGGGTCGGCGGTCCCATGAAATCGTAGCCCGAGCGCCGGCCATCCGCAGCATCGGCGGCATGCGCCGGTGACGCGGCGAGAATGGCGATCAACAGAATGACGACGTCCCCCCGTGTCATTGCGAGGAGCGACGCGACGAAGCAATCCAGCAACCGCGCCGTTCGAACGGACGTCTGGATTGCTTCGCTGATCGTTAACAAGAAAACGCCGTCATTGCGAGGAGCGAAGCGACGCGGCAATCCAGAGTGCCAAGCTGTCCTGGACTGCTTCGCTGCGCTCGCAGTGACGGCATTTTCACCCAGGAGGGTCGACCTCGGTCGGTGCGCAACTCGCAATGACGGGTGGGAGAATGTCGACTTGCCGCTCATGACACGGTGATGTCGGCGGACTGGGTGGCGGAAAAACCGTTGTCGCCGGTCCATTGGAAGGTGATGGTGCCGCTTTCCGCGGCCAGCGTGAAAAAGGACAGAAACGGGTTGGCGGCGATCGCCGGCGAGAAGTCGGCCGAAAAGATCTCGGCGCCGTTGTAGGTGCATCGGAACTGCCGAATGATGTCGCGCGGCAGGACGCTGCCGTTGAGGCCGGCGCGGTAGCCGGTTTCCATGGGATGGGAGATCAAGGTCTTGATCTCGATGATTTCGCCCCGCTTCGCGGTTTTCGGCACATTGATCAAGGCGGCCATCAGGGAACGTCCTCGACGCAGGCGGCGATGGTGACGATCACCTGGGCGCTGCTGCTCCACAGGGAGCCGTCGCTCATCTGGGCGATGGCGGTCACCTGCTGGCTGTCGGCCAATTTGATGCGGGTGGCCACCACGGCCTTGCCGGCCCGGGGGCCCAAGCGGAAACTTGCCACATAGGGTTGGGGATTCTTTTCGTTGAACAGATGGATCGCCGTGACATGGTCTTGCGGCGTCATCGGGCTGTCGACCGAAACGGTGAGCGGAACCGTATTGCCGTTTTCCACCAGCGGCGGAACGTCGAGGCTGACCCTGCCGATTTTGGGCGCGGCCGTTCCGACGGTTTCGCGAATGGCCGCCTGCATGTCCTCGGGCGTGGCGCGGCAGGGGCGCATCGTCAGAAGCCAGGCGGCGGCGGCGCCGGCGGCGCATTCCCCGGCCCGCAGCAGGAAACGGCGCCGGTTATTGCCGCAGGGTGGCGAGATAGGCGACGACATCTTCGATTTGCTCCGCCGTGAGAATCTGCTGGCCCGCGAAGGCCGGGGCGACCTGGACCAGTCCCTGGGTGCGGTAATAGGATGGCATGATGGTGCCGGGCGAGGCGAGGCCGGCGTCGACGATTCTGAGGCGCAGTTGCCCGACCGACCAGCGGTCCGCCGCCCCGGCCAGGCTGGGGGCCAGGTTGCCCTGCAGGGGCTGTTCGGGGAACGGGCCGCTGTGACAGAGAAGGCAAAGTCCGGTCTGCCGGTCGGCGACGATGCGGCGCCCCCGCCGGGGATCTCCGGGGCTTCCGGTCAACGACCGCGGAATGGCATCGCCCACCACCTGGTAAGGCCGCGGCGGCGTCTCGGCCGCGGCGGGCAGGGCCAGGGACGCCACCGCCAGGACGGCGAACATCCTATCCGAAGACTTCCGCGGTGATCGTCTTGAACCAGCCTTCGGCATATCGGGCTTCCTGCTCGCGAAATGTTCGGGGCGCCTCCAGCGGACTGATCCCGCCGGCGCCGGCCACATCGACCAACTGTCCGCCGGCCGGGTGATAGACGCCGGCGATGGAAATGCCGTAATCGGGGGCGACCAGGCTGTAACAGGTATTGATCAGCTTGGGATCCGCCGACGGCTCGCCGGCCAGCAGCCTGGCGATCGTCTGGGCGCAGGCCTTGGCCTGGGCATTGGCGGCGAAGGCCGATTTCGGCATCGCCCCGGCGATGGCGGCGTCGCCGACGACATGGATATGGGGTTGCAAGGTCGATTCGAAGGTCGTCGGATCGATCGGGCACCAGCCGGTGCGGTCGGCGACGCCGGCGATTTGCGCGATATGCCCGGCCTGCTGCGGTGGAATGACATTGGCGACGGCCGCCTTGTGGCTGGCGAAATCGGTGGTCAGCGTCATGCTGGCCGGATCGACCGAGGTCACCTTGCCGCCGGCCGAAAGCGGAACCCATTCGATGAGGCCCGGATAGAGTTCTTTCCAGGCATTGGCGAACAGCGCCTGCTTGGAGAAGGCATCCTTGGCGTCGAGGATGATCAGCTTGGACCTCGGCTTTTTCCTCCTGAGGTAATAGGCGATCAGGCTGGCCCTTTCGTAAGGGCCGGGCGGGCAGCGGAACGGGTTGGCCGGCGCCGCGATCACCACCAGCCCGCCGTCCGGCATGGCCGCCAATTGCCTGGCCAGCAACGTCGTCTGCTCGCCGGCTTTCCAGGCATGCGGCATGATCTGCGCGGCGTCTTGCGTATAACCGGGCAGTCCGTCCCAGCGCAGGTCGATGCCGGGTGCGACGACCAGACGATCATAGGCGAGCCGCGATCCGTCGCTCAAGCTCACCACATGGGCTTCGGGGTTGACGGCGGTGGCGGCGGCAAGGCGGACGTCGACGCCGCCCTGCGTCAGCTTCTCGTAACCGAATTGCTGCGCGGCGAGCGGCCGCAATCCGGCGATGACCGTATTGCTGAAAGGGCAGGCGACGTAGGTCTGCCGCGCTTCGACGAGGATGACGGCGACATGGGGGGCGAGGCGCTTCAGCGCGCCTGCGCAGGTCGCTCCGGCGAAGCCGCCGCCGATGACCACCACGCGCGGGGCGTTGCCTTGGGACAGGGCGGGCAAGGGCAGCACCGTCGCCGCCGTGCCGGCCGCCGCCTGCTTCAGGAAATCGCGCCGATTGGTCCGATGTCCGTCCATCTCTTCGTCATCGCTCCTGCATCGCGCCGTACCATTCGGCGATGGCGCGAATTTCGTCGTCGGTGAAGCCCTTGGCGATCCGGTCCATCACCGTGGCCGGCCGTTGGCCGCTCTTGAAGGCCGCCAAGGCGGCGACGATGTCCGCCGGTTTGCGTCCGGCCAGACGGGGCACCGGCGTGGCGACGGAGGGATCGGTCGCGTGGCACCCCGAGCAGGCGCCGGCCCCCGGCGGCGCCTCCGCCGCCGGAACGGCCTGCGCCGCGCAGGCAAAGGACAGGGTGATAGACCATCGCAACACGGATGAACACGGACAGCCGCGGATGAACACGGATAAGAAGACGCGCCGCAGGCAATCCTGTATCTTTCCGGCCGTATTCCTTCGGCCCGCATGGTCGATGCCTGCGGCGTAAATCCGTGTCCATCCGCGGCTGTCCGTGTTCATCCGTGTTACCCTGTCCCCCCGTTGATTTTCTTCTCGCGCTCTCAGGCCTGCTTCAGGTCGTGCTGGGACAGGGGGATCGAGCGGATGCGTTTGCCGGTCGCCCGGAAAATGGCGTTCAGCACCGACGGCGCCGCCACCGCGATGGTCGGTTCGCCGACCCCGCCCCAGAAATCGCCCGACGGCAGGATGAGAGCCTCGACCTCGGGCATTTCGTCCATGCGCAGCACATTGTAGGTGTCGAAATTGGTCTGCTCGATCGCCCCGTCCTTCACCGTGCATTGGCCGTAAAGCATGGCCGACAGGCCATAGACGAAGGAGCCGGCCACCTGGCGTTCGATCTGCGCCGGGTTGACCGCGACGCCGGGATTGGTGGCGGCGACGATCTTGTGGATCGTCACCTTGCCCTCGGGACTGACCGAAATCTCCGAACAGCCGGCGACATAGGAGCCGAATGCCATGACCTGGGCGAGGCCGTGGTAACGTCCGGCCGGCGCCTTGCCGTAACCGGCCTTTTCCGCCACAGCGTTCAACACCTCGAGATGGCGGGGCTTCAGCATCCTGCGACGAAATTCCAGGGGGTCCTGGCCGCTGGCGTGGGCCAGCTCGTCGATGAAGCATTCCACATAGATGGTGTTGTGGTTGATGTTCACGCCGCGCCAGAATCCGGCGGTGATGTGGGTGTTGCGCATGGCGTGATCGATCAGCAGATGCGGAACCTCATAGCCGAAGACGCCTTCCGCCCCCCCGGGATTGAGCCCTTGGAAGACCACCGGATCCATGCCGTTCTGCAGGCTCTGCGGCGACAGCGAGGCAAGGATCGACTGCCCCGAAATCCGCATTTTCAGTCCCACCAGCCTGCCGGCCGCGTCGAGGCCGCCGGTCAGCTTGCACTGGGTGATGGGATGATAGGCGCCGTGCGTCATGTCTTCCTCGCGGGTCCAGATCAGCTTGATCGGCGTTCCCGGCATCTGCTTGGCGATCAGGACCGCCTGGCGGACATAGTCGGAACGGCCCCGCCGCCCGAAACCGCCCCCCAGCAGCATTTTGTAGACGTCGCATTTGGCGACCGGCAATTCGGCCGCTTCGGCCGCGGTGGCCAGGGCCGCTTCGCCGTTTTGCGTGGGGGCCCACACCTCGCATTTGTCCGGGGTGTAGAGCGCGGTGGCCGTCATCGGCTCCATGGTCGCGTGATTTTGGTAAGGATAGCCATAGGTCGCTTCGACGGTTTTGGCCGCTCCGGCGATCGCCGCCCCGGCGTCCCCGGCCTTGTTGCCGATATAGGCCTGCTCGGCGCCCAGGCCTTCCTTCAAGGTCGCGGCGATGGTCGCGCTGGAGACCTTGGCGCTCTCGCCGCCGTCCCAGACGATCGGCAAGGCTTCGACCGCGGTCTTGGCGTTCCAGAAGCTGTCGGCGACCACCGCGACGCCCGAGGCGCCGACCGGCAGAACGCGCTTGACGCCCGGCATGCCGGCGACCTTCGCCCTGTCGAAGCTGACGAACTTTCCGCCGATGACCGGACAGTCGCGGATGGCGGCGATCAGCATGCCGGGCAGGGTCAGGTCGATCCCGTAGATCTGCTTGCCGGTCACCTTGGGCGCCGTGTCCAGGCGCTTCAGTCCCTTGCCGGCGATGGTCCAGTCCTTGGGGTCCTTGAGCTTGACCTCTTTCGGCGGTTCCAATTTGGCGGCGGCGGCGGCCATCTTGCCATAGGTGGTTTTCCGTCCCGTCGGCGGATGGGTGATCAGCCCTTTCGCGACATGACATTCGGCGGCGGGCACCTTCCAGGCGTTGGCGGCGGCCTGGACCAGCATTTCGCGGGCGGCGGCGCCGCCTTGGCGCACATAGAGATGGGATTCGCGGATGCCGCGGCTGCCGCCGGTCGAAAAATTTCCCCAGACCCGGTTGCGGGCGACGTTCTGGCCCGGGGTCGGATATTCGGTGGAGACCTTCGACCAGTCGCATTCCAGCTCTTCGGCGACCAGCTGAGCCAGGCCGGTCAGGGTGCCTTGCCCCATTTCCGATCGGGCGATGCGGATCACCACGCCGTCGTCGGCCCGCACCACCACCCAGGCATTGACCTCCGTTTCGGGGCCGGCCGCCCGGGCCTCGTCCGCGCCGAAGCCGATGTGAAATCCCAGCGACAGGCCGCCGGCGACGGCGGCCGTCTCGACCAGAAAGGCGCGACGGCTGATCCCTGTCATGGCGGTCTCCTCGCTCAAGCTTCGGCGGCGGCATGGATCGCCGCGCGCACCTGCTGGAAGGTGCCGCAGCGGCAGATGTTGGTGATTTCGCCGTTGATGTCGGCGTCGGTCGGTTTCGGCTTGTCCTTGAGCAGGGCGACCACCGCCATGATCATGCCGCTTTGGCAATAGCCGCATTGCGGCACGTCATGTTCGATCCAGGCCTGCTGCACCTTGTGCAGGACATTTCCCTGCGCCAGCCCCTCGATGGTGACGATATGCTGGCCCTCGACGGAGCTGGCCGGCACCGAGCAGGAGCGCGTCGCCACGCCTTCGATATGCACGGTGCAGGCGCCGCATTGGCCGATGCCGCAGCCGTATTTGGTGCCGGTCAGATGCAGGGTATCGCGCAAGACCCACAGCAGCGGCGTATCGGGGGCGACATCGACCTTATAGGTCTTTCCATTGACCGAAAGAGATGTCATCTGCCCTTCCTCCGCGAGTGCGGCATAGACGCGCCGAAGATTACACGTAATAGTAGATAAAATCGAAGCTGGTCATTGCCCATCATCTCGATCTGCGGCGGATGGTGCCATGGTTTGAAGATCAAAAAAACCGGAAGTTGTGCAGGGATTTAAGGAAGCATTGCATGAATGGAGAGAGCGGCGTCGGGCCGGCGAAACGCCGCGAAGCCATTTCGCACTTTGTCGGAGGGAAACTCAATTTTAAGTTGTCATGTCCCGATGTCGGCGGAATCGGCCGGCACCGTTCCGAAGACAGTGTCCGAGTCGTAGCGGAAATATCCGGCTTCCACGAACCGACATGATCAATGGTTGTGTTCTTCGGCGGGTATTCCGGAGCAACGCCACATACGCTTCCGTGCCGCTCATAATTCAAGAAAATATAATATAAAAACTTGGATACAAATTCATATATTTTCCTCTTGTCTGTTTTTCATCAATACTTCAACCAAAAGTGCACGAATTTGCAACGTGCTACCAATGGTTTCCCGAACCCCGGACGACTGGAACGACCACGCCATGCTGGATGACGATCTGAACGGATTCTTGGCGATCTTGGACGAAAGTCCGATGGGGATATCGATGTCGCGGCGCCGGGACGGCGTCATCATTTATGTCAATCGCCGTTTCGCGGACTTGATGGGCGATGCTCGCGAACGCTTCGTCGGAACACCGGCCCGCCAATATTTCAGCGACGCCGGGCAGCATGCGGAAATCGTCCGGAGTTTGAAGCGGGACGGCGGTCTCGACAATGTCGACATGGCGTTCCAGCGGATGGACGGCGCGCCGATCTGGGCGCTGTTGACCATCCGCGCCGCCGTGCTGAACGGCGAGGCGGTCAATCTGGCGTGGATTTCCGATATCGGCGAGCGCCGGCAAAGCGAGGCGCAATTGCGCCGGCTCTCGATGGCCGTCGAACAGGCGCCGGTGACCGTGATGGTGACCGGCCGGGACGGGCTGATCGAATATGTCAATCGCGCCTTCTGCAGGATCACCGGTTTCTCGGCCGGTGAGGCGATCGGCCAAAATCCGCGGCTGTTGAAATCGGGGCAGGTCCCGGACGAGGTCTACCGCGCGATGTGGTCGACGCTATCGGCCGGCGGCATGTGGCAGGGCGAGCTTTGCAACAGGAAGAAGGACGGCGGTCTTTACTGGGAATATGCGACCATTTCGCCGGTCCGGGACGGCAGTGGGGTCATCACGCATTTCCTGGCCGTCAAGGAGGACATCACCTTGCGGAAGGAATATGAAAGCCGCCTGCGGCATCAGGCCAGCCATGACGCCCTGACCGGCCTGCCGACCAGGGCCCTGGCCTCGGATCGACTGTGGCAGGCGATCGCCGCGGCCGGCCGGTCCGGCAATATGATCGTGGTGATGCTGGTCGTCCTCGACGGCCTGGACAAGGTGAACAACTCGCTCGGCTTCAAGGCCGGCGACGCCGCCATCGTCGCCTTCGCCCAGCGGCTGCAGGCCCTGGTCCGCCATTCCGATACCTTGGCGCGGCTCGGCGGCAACGAATTCCTGATCGTCGTCGGCGATATCGGGGCGCCGGCCGTCGCCGAGATTTCGGCGCTCCGCATTCTCGACGATTGCCGCAAGAGCTATCCGATCGATGGCCGGAACATCTCCCTCGCCGCGCGGATCGGCATGACCGTTTATCCCTCGGACGGGGCCGATCCATCGGTCCTGATCCGCAACGCCCACGCGGCGTCGCTGCGTTCCGAAGAGCGCGGCGGCAACAACTTTCGTTTCTTTACCCCGAGGATGGACGAGGAAGCGCAGGCGCGTCTGCGCATCGAGAGCGGTCTTCAGTCCGCCATCGAAAGAAACGAACTGGACGTCTTCTATCAGCCGATCGTCGCCGCCGGCAGTCGGGAAATCATCGGAGCCGAGGCTCTGATGCGATGGTCCCATCCGGAAATGGGGGCGATCGCCCCCGACCGTTTCATTCCCATCGCCGAATCGAGCGATCTGATCGTGCCCCTGAGCAATTGGCTGCTGCGCCGCGCCTGCAAGGACGCCAGGCGTTGGCGGCAGACCCTGACGCACTTCAAGCTGGCGGTGAATTTTTCCCCAAGACAGTTCAGGCATTCGGATCTGGTCCAGACCATCGTCGATATCATGGAAGCCGAGGGGCTGCCGCGGGACTGTCTCGAAGTCGAAGTCACCGAGCGCTTGTTGATGGGGGAATCCGGCAATGCCAAGATAATATTGGATACCATGAAGGGATTCGATATCTCGATTTCCATCGACGATTTCGGGACTGGATATTCATCGTTGAGTTATCTGCAGAATTATCAATTCGATACTCTGAAAATCGACAGAAGTTTTGTCAGGGAGGTCGATGTCTCGGCGTCGGCGCGATCCCTGGCCTGCGCCATCATCGAAATGGCCCGCGCCCTGAGCATGGACGTCGTGGCCGAGGGCGTGGAAACGCGGGAACAGGAAACGATCCTGACCGAATTGGGCTGCCAGTCGATGCAAGGCTATCTTTTCGGCCGGCCGATGCCGGCCGGCGCCTTCGACGTCCTGATGGACCGCTGACGGCGACCCGCCGCCCGCGTTCCCTCGGGCGAACGGCGGTGGACCTAAACCAATGGCTGCGTCTTTCGCGACCGAAGACCTGGGGGGGACAATCCTTTGGTATCGCCTCGTCGCCGTCCGCGCAGAGTACTCTTCGCGGAGTACTCTTCGACGCGGCAGCCCCGTTTGCCTGGGAGGGACATCATGAATTCTCCGAGATGCGCCTGGTGTGGCGGAAGACTCGACGTCATGGCGAAGCGGACGAGCTTTTGCGGCCAGGCTTGTCGACATGCCTATGAGGAATGGTGCGTGACGCGTGCCTCGGCGCGAGCCCAGGCCGTCTCGCGCTGGCGCGACATGCGGAACGCAAAAAGCGGCGACATGGTGAACGAATTGCTGTCCTTCGCTCCGCAATCGTCGGCGAACCGGCATTTTTCCACCATCGGCGGGGAGCGCTCCGAACAACGCCGATAACAAGATTGCGACGGATGGAGCCCGAGCCGGTCCCGCCAGCGCGAGCCGCCCGCCGCCGCATTGCGGCGGGCGCCGGCGGGAACGCCGGCCATTCATCCAAGGTTCTTCGGATCCTTCTCCCGACGCCAGGGGCCGATGTTCCGGCCGAACTGGCCGACAAGGGCGCCGTTTGATACAACAGGGCGACCGAACGATCCGAGGATGACATTATCATGAGCCGACCCTCCGTCTATGTGACACGGATGATCCCGTCCGAGAACATCGATGAATTG
>JAATGN010000127.1 GCA_015654615.1 Rhodospirillales bacterium | reverse complement strand
TTTCAAGAGCAACACGGACGAACGCCGATATCCACGGACGGACACGGATAAGAAGGGGGCGCCGCAGGCATTCTCGTCCTCTCTTCCGTTACCGGGTGGGAAAGAGAGAGGCATGCCTTGCGGCGCAAGTCCGTGGTCGTCCGTGTTGCTTTGGTCTGTGGCCGCCAACGGTCACGCCGGGGTCCTGCTCTTGGCCTGCTCTTCCGCGGCGGCCCTGGCCTTGCCGCGCTTGCGCAGCTGGACCAGGGGCGGCGGCGCCTTCAGGGGGTCGGCATGGCCGGCCGGCAGATGGATGATGAAGGTGGTGCCTTCCGTCGGAACCGAGGCCAATTCGATGCGTCCGCCATGCAATTCGACGAAATTCTTGACCAGCGACAGGCCGAGGCCGGCGCCGGCGGGCCCGTTTCCCGACGTGGCACCCTGGCCCGGGGCGCCGCGCACGAAGCTGCCGAAGACCATTTGTTGCTCTTCCGGAGCGATTCCCTGGCCGGTGTCGGCGACGGTGAACAGGATCTCTTCGCCGACGTCGCCCTTGGTCCGCAGGGCGGCCAGGGTGACCTGGCCATGCGCCGGGGTGAATTTGACGGCATTGGACAACAGGCTGAACAGCACCTGGCGGATGCGCCGTTCGTCGGCCACCATCCAGCCGATGTCGAGCGGGCAGTCGAAATTGATGACCAATTGCTTTTCGCGCAGCCGTTCGCGGGTCAGCTGCAGGACGCCGGTCAGCATGGCGTGGACGTCGACCGCATTGAGGGACAGGGTCATCTGGCCGGCCTCGATGGTCGCCAGATCGAGGATGTCGGAGAGGACCTGCAGCAGATAGTTGCCGGCTTCGGTGATGCCCCTGGCGTAATCGAGCTGGCGTTGATTGAGCGTGCCGAAATAGCCGAGGCTCAGGACCTCGGAGAAGCCGAGAACGGTGGTCAGCGGCGTGCGGACCTCGGCGCTGACATTGGCGATGAACTCGCTTTTCAGCCGGTCGGCCGCCGCCAAGGCTTCGTTGCGTTCGCGTAACGCCCGTTCGACCTGGGCCGAATCGCTGACGTCGAGCCAGGTCGTCAACACCGCCCCATCGGGCAGCGGGACCGAGGCATAGTCGAGGATGGCCCCGTCCGAACGCTCGATGCGGCCATGACGGGCCTCGCGGTCGGAGGACAGGGCCAGCATCCAGTCCTTCACCGCCGGCCAGTCGGCCGCCGTGAAGAAAAAATCGTGGTGCCGTTCGACCAGTTCGCTGATATGCGGCTCGGTCTCCAGCTCCTCCGACGACAGATTCCAGATGCGGCCGTAGGCCGGATTGAACAGGCGCAGCCGTCCATCGGAAGAGAACACCGCGATCCCTTCGTAGAGATTGTCCAGGGTCTCGCGGTGCACGGCGAGCGACGTCTTGTGCGAGCGTTCGAGCGCCAGGGCGTCGGTGACGTCTTCATAGGTGAAGAGCAGCCCGCCGAAAGGATGGGCGGTGACCATGCGGCGCAGCGTGCGTTCGTCGGGCAGATGCAGGAGGTCTTCCCGCGCCTCGATCAGCGAGGTGAACCGCCGCAACTCCTCGTCCTTGAAGGCGCGGTAATCGGCGACCTCGGGCAGTCTGCGCTGCTCGCGCAGGACGTCGAGCAGATTGCCGTAGGTCGGCTCGCTCCCCAGCCAGTCGGTGTCGAGCTGCCACAGCATGGAAAAGGCCGTGTTGAAGAAGGAAAGCCGGGTATCGCCGGAAAAGATGGCGATGGCCGTGCCGAGATTTTCCAGGACCTCGGCATGGGCGGCGACATGCCGCTCGATCTGGGACTGCACGTCCTCCTGGCGGGTGCGGTCGATGGCGATGCCGGCCGTCATCACGCCGCCGTCGTCGCCGGCCGTGAAAGGCGTCTCGGTCAGTTCGACCAGGCGCCGGGCCCCCTCCATCACCAGATGGAACGGTTCGCTGCGGGAAAGGCCGGAGGCCCGGGCCCGGGCCGCCAGGGCGCGGGCTTCGCGCACGCCGGGGCCCGGCACCAGTTCGGTCCCCGGCACCATGGTGCCGTTCGTCGCATCGGCCTCGACGGCGCGGGCATAGGCCTGGTTGCAGTAGAGCAGCGCCAGATCGCCGTCGCGCAGCCAGATCGGCAAGGGCAGGGCGTCGAGCAGGGCGCGCAGCTGATCGCGTTCGGCCCCCAGGTCGCGCCGCTGATGCGACAGGCTCTCGACGGCGGTGGCGCCTTCGGTGACGTCGCGCATCCACAGCACGTCGGCCAGGGGATTGCCCTGGGCATCGGTGGCGCGGCTGCCGGCCACCAACAGGCGGCGCGGCCCCTCGCGCAGCGGCAGCTCCAATTCGAAGCCGTCGCCCCGGCGGTGCAGGCCGTCGACGGCCGTGTCGAGCGCCGTCGCCGCCTCCGTCCCGAAGTTCTCCAGAATGTCGGCATAGGTGGCGTCGGTCCCGCCGTAAAGTCCCAGCAGGACGGCCAGCCGGCGCGAGCAATTCTCGGAGGCGATCTGGTCGTCGGCCGCCAGATTCCACCGGTAGAAGCCATCCGGCGCCGACGCCAGAATTTCCCCCAGCCGGGTCCGCTCGACGTCCAGGCGGGCCGTTTCCTCGGCCGCCTGGCGGAGCTGGCCGCGCAGCCACAGCAGGAGCGGAACGAAGATCACCAGCAACAGGACGATGATGCCGACGGCCACCGCCAGGACGTCCTCCGAACGAAATTCGAGGGCTTGGGCTTGGGCGGTGGCGGGCAGGACGCCGAGAACCGCGGCGAAAAGCCAGCCCCGCCAGGACAGAATGACGCCGGCCGGCGAAGGTCGCTTCCCAATGTGGTCAAGGCCCGTCATGCGGAGATGGGACTCCCTAATTCGCCCAAGGGTGCCCGGGAAAGCCGAAAAAGACAAGGGTTGGGGCCGATCGTCATCGGCATTTCATGCGAAGGACGGCGGTATTGTCTGCCGAAAAAGGCGGACGGCCGGGTCAAGCCCGGTCATGGCGGTGATCTTTTCCGTCACCCCCGGGCTCGGGCCCGGGGGATCCTCGCATTGGCAACGATGCCGATTCGTCAATAACGATAGGTGTCCGGCTTGAACGGCCCTTCGACGGGAACGCTGATATAGTCGGCCTGCGCGGCCGACAAGGTGGTCAGCTTGACGCCGATCTTGGCGAGATGCAGGCGCGCCACCTTTTCATCGAGATGCTTGGGCAGCACATAGACCTTGCGCTCGTATTTCTCGGCATGGTTCCACAGCTCGATCTGCGCCAGCACCTGGTTGGTGAAGCTGGCCGACATGACGAAGCTGGGATGTCCGGTCGCGCAGCCCAGATTGACCAGACGGCCTTCGGCCAGGACGATCAGGCGCTTGCCGTCCGGAAATTCGACCTCGTCGACCTGCGGCTTCACATTGTGCCAGCGATAGTTCCGCAAGGAGGCGATCTGGATCTCGCTGTCGAAATGGCCGATGTTGCAGACGATGGCCCGGTGCTTCATCTTGCGCATGTGATCCTGGGTGATCACGTCGACATTGCCGGTGCAGGTGACGAAGATGTCGCCCTGGGGCGCCGCTTCGTCCATGGTGACGACCTGATAGCCTTCCATCGCCGCCTGCAAAGCGCAGATCGGGTCGATTTCGGTGACCATGACGCGAGCGCCCTGGCTGCGCAAAGACGCCGCCGAGCCTTTGCCGACGTCGCCGAAGCCGCAGACCACGGCCACTTTGCCGGCCACCATCACGTCGGTGGCCCGCTTGATGCCGTCGACCAGCGATTCGCGGCAGCCGTAGAGATTGTCGAACTTCGACTTGGTGACCGAATCGTTCACATTGATCGCCGGGACCAGAAGCGCGCCCTTCTTGGCCATCTCGTAGAGGCGATGCACGCCGGTGGTGGTCTCTTCCGAGATGCCGCGCACATCCTTCAGCGCCTCGGGATATTTGTCATGCATGATGGCGGTGACGTCGCCGCCGTCGTCGAGGATCATGTTGGGGGTCCAGCCGTCCGGCCCCTTCAGCGTCTGCTCGATGCACCACCAGAATTCCTCTTCCGACTCGCCTTTCCAGGCGAACACCGGGATGCCGGCGGCGGCGATGGCGGCGGCGGCCTGGTCCTGCGTCGAGAAGATGTTGCAGGAGCTCCAGCGGACGGTGGCGCCGAGCGCCGTCAGCGTCTCGATCAGCACCGCCGTCTGGATGGTCATATGCAGGCAGCCGACGATGCGGGCGCCCTTCAAAGGCTTGGCTTGGCCGAATTCCTCCCGTAGCGCCATCAAGCCGGGCATCTCGGTTTCCGCCATGTCGATCTCCTTGCGGCCCCAATCGGCAAGCGAGATGTCGGCGACCTTGTAATCGGCAAAGCTCATGGGAGTTGCTCCTTGATGAATTTCCCCAGGCGTATAACAGCGGCGCGGCTTCGGAGCAAGGACAAGGACGGCCGCGTTCAGTCCACGTCCAGGGCGTCGGCGTTGAAATCGTCGACCAAGCGGGCGATACGGGCCGAATCCGACTGATCCATGATCACCCGGGCCCGGCCGGTCGCCGCCACCAGGTCGAGGCCGCGGACCCGTTGCTTGACCCGCGGGATATTGGTGGCCGCCATCGACAGTTCGCGGATGCCGAGGCCCAGCAGCAGGGCCGTATAGCGTGGATCGCCGGCAATCTCGCCGCAGATCGAGATCGGAATGCGGGCCCGGAGCGCCGCTTCGGCCGAGAATTGAATGAGGCGCAGAACGGCCGGATGCAGCGGGTTGTAGAGATAGGCCACCGATTCGTCGGCCCGATCGATCGCCAGGGTATATTGGGTGAGATCGTTGGTTCCGATGGCGAAGAAGTCGGAATGCCAGGCCAGGGCGTCGGCGGCCAGGGCGGCTCCCGGAACCTCGATCATCGTGCCGACCGGCGGCAAGGGGCTGGCGATGGCGACATGGCGTCGCTTCAAGCGGCGGACCACCTGCTCCATGACGCCGCGCACCGCCTGCAGCTCCTCCACCGCCGAGATCATCGGCAGCAGGATGCGCACCGGTCCGTGGGCGCCGACCCTTAAGATCGCCGCCAGCTGAGTCTCCAGAATTTCGGGATGCTTGAGCGACAGGCGGATGGCGCGCAACCCCAGCGCCGGATTGGGACCGTCGCCGAAACCCAGGGAGGTCGGCATCTTGTCGCCGCCGGCGTCCAGCGTCCGGATGGTCAGGGGCCGGCCGTCCAGGCGCTGCACCATTTGCAGCATGATGTCGTATTGCTCGTCCTCGCTCGGCAGATCGCTCCGATTCATATAGAGAAATTCGCTGCGCAGCAGGCCGATGCCGGCCGCGCCGGCGGCCAGCACGCCGTCGATCTCCGCCGGCAGTTCGAGATTGGCCTGCAGGCTGATGCCGGTTCCGTCCAGGGTGATGGCGGGCACCTTGTGCAGGCGATGCAGATGGCGGCGGCGTTTCAGGAAAAGGGCGCGCTTGCAGCGATAGGCGGCCAGGGTTTCGGCGCTCGGATTGAGGATCACCTTGCCCTCGGCCCCGTCGATGACGGCGGTCGCCCCATCGCTCGCCCGGTTCACCAGGCCGGTCATGCCGACGATGGCCGGCAGGCCCAGCGAGCGGGCCATGATCGCCGTGTGGCTGGCGCCGCCGCCGAGCACCGTGGCAAATCCGGCCACGGTGGCCGGGTCCAGCAGGGCGGTGTCGGCCGGGGTCAATTCCTCGGCCAGGATGACGGCGTTTTTCGGCAGCAGGGAAAAGGGTTTGAAGGGCGTCTTGGTCAGATTGCGGATCAGGCGCCGGCCGACGTCGCGGATGTCCTCGATGCGGGCGGCCAGATAGGCGTCGTCCATGGCGGCGAAGCCGTGGACGATCTGATCGATCTCCCATTGCACCGCCGCTTCGGCATTGATCCTTTCCTCGCTGATTCGCCGGTCGACGCCGCGCACCAGGCGCGAACCCTTGAGCATCTGCTGATAAGCGTCGAGCAGATAGCCCAATTCCTCGCCGGTCGATCCGGGCAGGCTGCGGGCCTTCCTCTGGAGCAGGCTGACCTGGCGGCTGGCCCGGGCCACCGCTTCGACGAAACGCGACCGTTCGCCCTCCAGGGCGTTGGGGGCGATCTTGTATTCGGGGACGTTGACCTTGCCCGTGTCGTGCAGATAGGCGACGCCGATGGCGACGCCGGGACTGACGCCCAGGCCGCAGAATATCTGCTCATCCTGCGGAGTGGAGACCGGAAGGACGCGCGGGCGGTCGGGCGGATTGGTCATCGCGTCCGTCAGTCTTCGTCGAACTTGGCGTCGATCAGCGCACCCAAAGCCTGCACCGCCGCCGCCGCGTCGACGCCGCTGCCCTTGAGCTCGATGCTGCAGCCCGGTCCGGCGGCCAGCATCATCAATCCCATGATCGACAATCCCGAGACTTCGAGGCCGCGGTTGGAGACGACGATCTGCGCCTGGAACTGGCTGGCCAGCTTGACGAATTTGGCCGCGGCGCGGGCATGCAGGCCGCGCCGGTTGGTGATGGTCGCGCTGCGGGAAACCCCGCTCGGGTCGGCGTTGGCGGCGGGTTCGGCTGCAGGATCTGTTGGCATGTCCATCGCTCGGTTGCACCCAGGTTAATGATTGTCTTGGGTCAAGAGGCGCGAGGCGACATTGATGTATTTCCGTCCCGCTTCCTGGGCGCTGGCCACGGCATCGGCCAGTTTTTCATGATGGCGAACGCTGGCCAGCTTGATCAGCATCGGCAGATTGACCCCGGCGATGACCTCGACCTTGGCCTTGTCCATGATCGAAATGGCCAGGTTGGACGGCGTGCCGCCGAACATGTCGGTCAGCAGGACGACGCCGGCGCCGTCGTCGACCTTGGCGGTCGATTCCAGAATGTCGCGCCGGCGCTGTTCCATGTCGTCGTCGGGACCGATGCAGACGGTGGCCACGCTGGGCTGCGGCCCGACCACATGTTCAAGAGCGGCCACCAGCTCATCGGCGAGGCGTCCGTGGGTTACGAGGACCATTCCTATCATCGCAGAGCCTTCACTTTGCTTTCCCCTCTTCAAGCTCGCGGTGCCGCAGATCAACCTGCTGGTCTCGTTCGCGAAGCCAATCGGCTAATTTTTCAGCGATCACCACGGATCGGTGTCGCCCCCCGGTACAGCCGATGGCAATCGTCAGATAGCTTTTGCCCTCGGCGGCAAAGCGCGGCAGCAACGGCTCCAGCAAGGCCGTCAGCGCCGCAAAGAACTGTGGAAATCCGGGGTCCCCCTCGACATGCCTGACCACCGGCGCATCGCGCCCGGTCAGGGGACGCAATGCCGCAACGTAGTGGGGATTATCGAGGAAACGGGCGTCGAAAACCAGATCCGCTTCACGCGGCAGCCCCTGACGGTAAGAAAAAGAGGTGACGAACACCACCAGGGAGGGTTGGCTGTCGAGCTGGAAATGGCCGGCCAGCAGGCGTTTCAGCTCGGCCGGAGGCAGCGCGCTGGTATCGATCACCAGATCGGCGCGGCCCTCCAGCGGCGACACCAGCTCCCGCTCGTGGCGGATGCCGTCGAGCAGCGGACGGTCGGGAGCCAGCGGATGGCGCCGTCTGGTCTCGGTGAAGCGGCGACAGAGCACGTCGTCGTCGGCGACGACGAACAGCAGGCTGAGATCGATGTCGTTGTCCTGCGCCAGGCGATCCATCTCGGCCAGCATGGCGGCGACCGCGAAGTCGCGGGTGCGGATGTCGATGCCGATCGCCAAGGGCCGGGCCGGCGCGCAGGCGCAGGGGCGGATCAAGGCGGCCAGCAGCGACAGCGGCAGATTGTCGACCGCTTCATAGCCTAAGTCCTCGAGCGATTTGAGGGCCAGGCTCTTGCCGGCGCCGGACAGGCCGGTGACCACCACGACCTTGCCGGAAGACCGGCGGTCCGCTCGGGAATCGACCCGCTCGCCGGGGGGACTGGCGTCGCCGGCGCGGGTGCCGCCCCGAAGCCGGGGCGTATCGATGGACTCATGGTTGGTCATCAGAGGGATATTATATTCCCTGTCACCACCTGAACCGCAAGGCGAACCTTGGCCGCGGCGGATGTCTCCCAGGGATAGGAGACGAGACGGCGCACCGGCAGGCCGCAGACGTCTTCGGTCAGAGGAGCCTCGGGCAGGCGTTCGATCGCTTCGGCGGCCACCAGATCGATGATCAGATCGAGGGGGGCCGGCGCCACATGGTCCATCTTCAGGATGCCGAGGCCGCGCACTTCGAACAGGCCGGCGATGGAGGCCGGCGGCCGCACCGACAGGCCATCCCCCCGGCGTTCGATCTCGATCTGGTCGTCGGCGACCAGCCGCGCCCCCCCATCGATCAGGCGCAGCGCCAGATCGGACTTGCCGGCGCCGGACGGCCCCCGCAGCAAGACCCCGGCGCCGGCCAGCAAAACGCATGTTCCATGCATTCGAATCATGGGTTCAAGGTGCTGTGTGCGAGCCGAAGAGTCAACGGCGGCCAAAGCGATGTTTGACCGTCATCGCGAGCGCGAGCGAAGCAATCCAGCCGCACTCGGGTTTCTGGATTGCTTCGCCTAAAGGCTCGCAATGACGGTGGCAGACCCTTCACATCGCTTCGGTAAGGGGCGCCATGCGTTCGACCGGGCCGC
>JAATGN010000214.1 GCA_015654615.1 Rhodospirillales bacterium | reverse complement strand
GCCCCACAACCACCGGCGGCGCAATTCGCCGACGCAATAGCCGACCCCGACGGCGGCCAGCGTCATGCCGGCGGCGACCAGGGCGCCGCGCAGCCGGCGGTCGAGTTCGCTTCTCTTGTCGCGATTGAGCTTGTGGTCGAGAAAGAGGATCACGCTGCCGATCATCGCCACCGGGTGGGGAATCATCCGCCACAACCAGGGTGGATCGCCAATGACGGCATCGATGATCAGGGCGGCGACCAGGATCATCAGGGGATCGATCGGCCCGCCCGCGGCGTGCAACGGAAACATGAGCGGAAGGATGAGCGCACCGGTGACCACCGTCAACCCAGGCTTGGGCGCCGCGACATGACGGGGCGAAAAATGCTGCGGACGGCGTGGAATTCCGTCCGGCCGACCATAATCTGATCATCATGCCGTGCGAGACTCCGTGGCAAGCGGCGAAATCGACGAGACCAACGAGCGGAGGAAATCGATGATGGGACGCGACGGAATCCTGGGAGCGCTGCTGTTCGTGATGACCGCCTGCGCCGGCCTGCCCGCCATCGCCGAGGATCGGCGCCTGGAAATCCACGTCCTCAACCGCCTCGCCTTCGGCCCGGATGCGGAAAGTCTGAACGCCATCCGCCAGGAGGGCGTCGACCGCTGGATCGATCGCCAGCTTCATCCCGCGAGCCTCCCCGAGCCGGCCGCGCTCGCCGCGCGGCTGGACCGGTTGGAGACGCAGAAGTGGGACGCCGTCCAATTGTTCGAACGCTACGGCCCGCCCCGCCGGGGGCCGGGCGGGCCCGATCCCGAGGCGGCGAAGGCGGCGCGCCGGAGAGCCGGAATCATCGTGCAGGAGGCGTCGATGGCGCGGCTGATGCGCGCCATCGAAAGCCCGCGCCAGCTCCAGGAGGTGATGGTCGATTTCTGGTTCAACCATTTCAATGTGTTCGCCCCAAAGGGACTCGACCATCTCTGGATCGGTGACTATGAGAACCGGGCGATCCGCCCCTTCGCCCTGGGCCGCTTTCGCGACCTTCTGGAAGCCACCGCCCGCCACCCCGCCATGCTGTTCTACCTCGACAACTGGCAAAATACCGCGCCGGGAAGTCCCGGGGCAAAAGGCCGGGAAGCCGGACTCAACGAAAACTATGCCCGCGAACTGATGGAACTGCACACGCTGGGCGTGGAGGGCGGCTACACCCAGGACGACGTCGTCGCGCTCGCCCGCATCCTGACTGGCTGGGGCATCGCCAGGCCGCAAGAGGGATTGCCTTCCGACAACGGATTCGCCTTCGATCCGAACCGCCACGATTTCGGCGACAAGCTGTTCCTCGGCCGGACCATCCCTGGCGAGGGAGCCGGCGAGGTCGAGCGCGCGCTCGACCTCCTGGCCAGGAGCCCGGCGACGGCGCGCCACCTCAGCTTCGCGCTGGCGCAGTATTTCGTCGCGGACAGCCCGCCGCCGGCTCTCGTGGCGCGTCTGGTCACGCGGTGGCTGAAAAGCGACGGCGACGTCCGCGCGGTGCTGAAGACGCTGTTCGCCAGCCCGGAATTCCGTTCGCCCGCCGTTTCCGAAGGCAAATTCAAGACGCCGTTCCAATATGTCGTCTCGGCGGTGCGCGCCGGCGGGACCACGGTGACGAATTATCGCCCGCTGCTGGGAACGATGGCGCGCCTCGGCCAGCCGCTTTACGGCTGCCTGACGCCGGACGGCTACAAGAACACCCGCGACGCCTGGCTCAATCCCGATGCCCTGAGCTTGCGGATCGGCTTCGCCACGGCCCTGGGCTCCGGCCGCCTGCCGCTCGACAAGCCGATGCCGGCCGTCGACGAGGCGCCGCCGCCGCCGCCGGCGGCCGCGATGCCGATGGTCCCGCCGACGCCGCTCGACAGCGGCCGCCTGGAGGCCCTGCTCGAGCTGTCGGCGAAAACCAGGGCCACGGCGGATGCCGCGGCTCCTCCCCTGAAGGCCGCCCTGATCCTCGGCAGCCCGGACTTCATGACGCGCTGACGCCGCCCGCAATGAAAAGGACAAGCCCATGCTCATGCATCGCCGACGTTTCCTGACCCTGGCCGGAGCGGCCGCCGGCCTGGCGGCGACCGGTTCCGGCCGCCCCGGCCGGGGGCTCGCCGCCGTGCCGGCCAAACGCCGCCTCGTCGTGGTGATGCTGCGGGGCGCCGTCGATGGGCTGAACCTCGTCGCGCCCTATGGCGATCCCCTTTATCGCGAGATGCGCCCCACCATCGGGCTTGCCGCTCCCGGCGCCGACGACGGCGTCCTCGACCTCGACGGGCATTTCGGCCTGCATCCGGCCCTGGCGCCGCTCATGCCGCTGTGGCGGGAACGGCGCCTCGCCTTCGTGCATGCCTGCGGATCGCCCGATCCCACCCGCTCGCATTTCGATGCCCAGGACTTCATGGAAAGCGGCACGCCGGGGGTCCGCGCCACCGCCGACGGCTGGATGAATCGTCTGATCGCCGCCTTGCCGGCGCCGCACGGTCCGACTCAGGCCCTCGGCCTGGGAGCCACCCGGCCCCGCATCCTGGCGGGACGACAGCCCAATTCGAACTTTCCGCTCGGCCCCAATGCCGGCAAGCCGGGGCCGCTCGACCGTGCGGCGGTGGCTTCCGCCTTTTCCGAGCTTTATTCGGGCAGCGACGCGATGAGCCTCGCCTACCGGCAGGGACAGGAGGCGCGCCGGGAGCTGGTCGACGATCTCGCCGCCGAGCGCGCCGTCGCCGACAACGGCGCCCCCGCCCCCGCCGGCTTTCCCGCGCTGGCCGCCCGGCTGGCCGATCTCCTGGTCCGGGACGAACGCATCCAGCTCGCCTTCGCCGACCTCGGCGGCTGGGACACGCATGTCGACCAGGGCGGCGCCAAGGGGCAACTCGCCAGCCATCTGCAACCGCTGGCGGAGGGTTTGGCCGGGCTGGCCAAGGGGCTGGGGCCCAAGCTCGACGACACCGTGATCCTGGTGATGTCCGAGTTCGGACGCACCGCGCGCGAAAACGGCAACAGGGGAACCGATCACGGCCATGGCAACCTTCTCATGGTGCTGGGAGGCCGCGTCGCCGGCGGACGCCTCCATGGAGAATGGCCGGGCCTTGGCCCGGACGCTCTCTACCAGGGGCGCGACCTTGCCGTGACCACCGATTTCCGCAGCGTGATCGCCACCGCCCTCGAACGTCACCTGGGCCTGGCCGACCGACAGGTCGCCATGGTGCTGCCCAGGGCGCCGGCATCGCTCCTCGCCGGCCTCTTCGCGGCCTGACGCCACGCTCTGGCTTTTCTTGATGTCCCTCGCCGGGCGCGCGCTTCCGCGCGCTTGGCCGCGGCCTCAATGGCCGCTGGAGCGGCGGCCGGCCTTATCGCCTCGATGCCGTTCCACATGACGGCCGGGAATCACGCCCCTTACCTCACCGCATAGTGCTGCAGGAAAAAGTCGAGGCTCTGCTCGACATGCGCGGCGATGGCCTCCTTCGCCGGACTCCATCGGGCATCCATCAGGCAATGCATGGTGAAATCGCCCCGGACCAGGGACAGGAAACGATTCGCCACGAGATCGGGATCGTCGATGTTCAGTTGTCCCTGCCGGGCGAAATGGGCCAACAGCCGCGCCATACGCTGCTGGCCGACCGCCGGGCCCTCTTCCCACATGGTCCGCCCGAGGGCCGGCGCGTGGACGCATTCGGCGATCACCAGCCGGAACAGGCTCATGACCGTCGGCTGGGTCATCGCGTCCAGAAGGGAGCGGGCGATCGTGCGCAGCCAATCCCGGACCTCGACCGGACCGGCCGGCAGATCCTTGGGAATGCCCAGGCCGAGTCGCCGTTTCTCCTCTTCGAGAACCGACAGGAACAAGGCTTCCTTGCTGGTGAAATGGGCATAGAGCGTCGTCTTGGAGACATTGGCGCGCGCCGCCACCTGATCCATCGAGGTCCGTTGGAATCCGTTGGCCAGGAAAAGCTCGCGCGCCGCCATCAGCACCTGGGCGGCTTTGGCGTTGCAGGACTCCGGCTGAATCATCTCCGACATCTTCCACCTCGCGGAACTTTCGGTTTCTCGCCCCGATTATGAACTGCACTGTACAGTTCATTCTAGACATATTCGTCGGCCGGGTCTATAAGTCCGATCAACTGCACTGAACGGTACAGTGTTGTGGTGTCGACGGTGCCGAAAAGCCGCCGTTTCGTTGAAAGGATCGATCGATGTCCCCGACCGCACTCGCCCCAGATCGAGACAAACGGGACGAAAAAGGCGCCGATCCGGCGGCGGTCCCGCCGGCCCGCCGCCGGTCGCCGCGTATCCTGGCCGTCGTGGCCGCCGTCCTGATCGCCGGGGCCGGCCTGACCTATTTCATTTCCAGACAGGGCGTCGAGAGCACCGATGACGCCTTTACCGACGGGCATGCCATACCGATCGCCCCGAAGGTCGCCGGTTATGTCCGCACGCTGGCGGTCACCGACAACCAGCGGGTCAAGGCCGGCCAGCTGTTGCTGGACATCGATCCGCGCGACTTTCAAATCGCCCGCGACAAGGCCGCCTCGACCCTGAGCCTGGCCGAGGCGCAGCTGGAAAGCACCCGGCTCGCCGCCGAGATGGCCCGCACCACCTTTCCGGCCGATCTCGCCTCGGCCGAAGCCGGGCGTGATTCCGCCGCGGCCAATCTCGTCAAGGCCCAGGCCGACCTCGCCCGGCAGAAGCGGGTCGATATCCGCGCCACCACCCAGCAGGATATCGACGCCGCGACCGCCGCCGAACACGCCGCGCGGGCCTCGGCGGCCGACGCGGAGGCGAAACTGCGCAAGGCGCGGCTGGTCGCGCCCAATATCGCCACGGCCGATGCCCAGGTGAAACAGATCGAGGCGCAGGTGGCGCAAGCCCGGGCCGACCTCGCCCAGGCCGACTTGAATCTCACCTATACCCATGTCACCGCGCCCGCGGACGGCTGGGTGACGAAACGCAATGTCGAGGCGGGATCCTTCGTGCAGGTCGGCGAGCAGCTGCTGTCCCTGGTTTCGCCCGACGTGTGGATCACCGCCAATTTCAAGGAATCGCAGCTGCGCGACATGCGCGCCGGGCAGGTCGTCCATATTTCGGCGGACGCCTATCCCCAGCTCCGTCTGGAGGGGCATGTCGACAGCGTCCAGATGGGCAGCGGATCGCGCTTCTCGACGTTCCCGGCCGAAAATGCCACCGGCAATTTCATCAAGATCGTGCAAAGGGTTCCGGTGAAGGTCGTCATCACCGGCGGGCTGGACCCGAAATATCCCCTGCCGCTGGGCTTGTCCGTGGTGGCGACGGTGGACGAACGATGAGCGCGGCGGCGGCCACCGACCGCACGCGGACCGATTGGCGGCCGGCGGCGAATCCGTGGATCATCGCGCTGGCCGTCACCCTGCCCACCTTCATGGAAGTCCTCGACACCACCATCGTCAATGTGGCCCTGCCCCACATCGCCGGCTCGCTGTCGGCCAGCTCGGACGACGCCACCTGGACCTTGACCTCCTATCTGGTAGCCAATGGAATCGTCTTGCCGATCTCCGGCTGGCTGGGCCGGGTTTTCGGTCGCCGGCGCTATTTCCTGGTCTGCATCGGCATGTTCACGCTGTGCTCGCTGCTGTGCGGCCTCGCCACCAGCCTGCCGGAACTGGTGATCTTCCGGATTCTGCAAGGCTTCTTCGGCGGCGGCTTGCAGCCCAACCAGCAGTCCATCCTGCTCGACACCTTCGAGCCGGCAAAACGCGGCACGGCTTTTTCCATCACCGCCGTCGCCACCATCGTCGCCCCGATCCTGGGGCCGACCATGGGCGGCTGGATCACCGACAATTTTTCCTGGAACTGGGTTTTCCTGATGAATGTCCCGGTGGGCATCCTGTCCTTTCTCGCCGTCACCCGCCTGGTCGAGGATCCGCCGTGGGCCAAGGCCGAGACCGGCAAGACCCATATCGACCAGATCGGTCTCGGCCTGATCGCCCTGGGTCTGGGATGCCTGCAGGTCGTGCTCGACCGCGGCGAGGACGAGGATTGGCTGGCCTCGCCCTTCATCCAGATCTTCGCCCTGGTCGCGGTGATCGGCCTGATCGGCGCCGTCGTCTGGCTGCTGGCGGCGAAACGGCCGGTGGTCAATCTGCGGGCCCTGGCCGATCGGAATTTCGCCCTCGGCAGCCTGATGATCTTCGGCATGGCCATGGTGCTTTATTCCAGCGCCGTGCTGATCCCCCAGCTGGCGCAGGCCCAGTTGGGCTACAACGCGACCTGGGCCGGATTGATCCTGTCGCCCGGCACGATCCTGACCATCCTGTTCATTCCGCTGGTCCTGCGGCTGATGCGCCGGACGCAGACGCGCTTCATCATCGGCTTCGGCTTTCTGGCCCTCGGCATGTCCCTGCTCTATGCCGCCACCTTGAACCCGATGATCGACTTCACCACGCTGGCCCTCATGCGAGCGGCCCAGACCGCGGCCCTGGCCTTCCTCTTCGTGCCGATCAGCACCATCGCCTATTCCACTTTGGCGCCCGCCCTCAACGGCGACGCCGCCAGCCTCTACACGATGTTCCGCAATATCGGCGGATCGGTGGGCATTTCCCTGGCGACGGCCTTCGTCACCGAGCATACGCAGATCCACATGGCCTATCTGTCGGAGCATCTGAGCCCCCTGGATCATGCCTATGCGGCGACGGTGCAGCAGCAGAGCAAGGCCTTCGCCACCCTCGGCACCGCCCCGGCCGATCTGCTGTCGGCGGCGATGGGCCACCTCTACCAGACCCTGCAAAGCCAGGCGGCGGTCCTGGCCTATGTCGACGCTTTCCGCGCCGCCGCCTGCCTGGCCCTGCTGCTCGTCCCGCTGGCCCTGCTGTTTTCCCCGTTCAAGGCCGGCGGCGGCCTGCCCAAAGGACATTGAGATGTCGAGATCACTTGCCTGCCTGCCGATCGTCGCGGCCGTCATCGCCTTGGCGGCCTGCACCGTCGGCCCCGACTACGCGCCGCCGGCGACCACGGCGCCGGCGGCCTGGAGCGAAGCGGCGCCGCTGCTGGACCAGGGACCGGACGCCGGCCGGCGCCTGATCCATTGGTGGACCAGTTTCAACGACGCCGAACTCGACCGCCTGGTCGAACAGGCGGTCGCCGGCAACCACGACGTCAAGATCGCGGCGCAACGGGTGCTGGCGGCCCGGGCCGACCGCGCCATCGCCGCCGCCGGTTATTATCCCAGCCTGTCGGCCGGCGCCGTGGCCCAGCGCGTCCAGCAAAGCAAGGACCTGACGATTCCGCCGATGCCGAGCCTTTCCAACACCTTCGAGGCCGGGTTCGACGCCTCCTGGGAGATCGACCTGTTCGGCAAGACCCGCCGCACCGTGGAAGCGGCGGACGCCGCCCTCGGCGCCGTGATCGAGGACCGGCGGGCCGTCCTGGTCAGCCTGCTGGGCGATTTGGGCAACGACTACTGCCAGCTCCGCTCGGCGCAGGAACGGATCGGCATCGCCAGGCGGACCATCGCCGCCGATCAGGACGCCCTCGACCTCGCCCAGCAAAAATTCAGCAACGGCCTGGGATCCGAACTGGACGTCGCGCAGGCCAGGGCCGAATTGGAAACCGTGCGGGCCGGCCTGCCGCAATTCGAAACCATGGTGGCCCAGAACGCCCATGCCATCGCCGTCCTGCTGGGCCGCGAACCGGCCGCCCTCAACGAGGAGCTGATCGAGACCGCCGGGACCTTGCCGCCGGTTCCGCCCAGCCTGCCGTCCGCCCTGCCCTCCGAAGTGGTGCGCAACCGGCCGGACATTCGGGCCGCCGAGCGGACCTTGGCCAGCGCCAACGCCGAAATCGGCGTCGCCGTGGCCCAGCTGTTCCCCAGCTTCACCTTGTCGCCGTCGCTCGGCTGGGAAGCCGGCACGATGAACAAGCTGCTGACCAGCCAAGGGCTGATCTGGGGCCTGGTCGGCTCGGTCAACCAGCCCATCTTCCAGGGCGGCGCCCTGGAGGCCAACATCGACAAGGCCAAGGCCGTCACCGAGCAGGATCGCCTGCTGTATCAAAAGACGGTCCTCGGGGCCTTCCAGGACGTCGAAGACGCATTGGTGGCGCTGAAGAACGAGCAGCGGCGCCAAACCACCCTGCAACTGGCGGTCGAGGCCAACCGCCTGGCCCTGCAGCGGGCGACCGAGCTTTATCGCAACGGGATCGGCGGCTTCATCAATGTGGTCAACAGCGAGCGCAATCTCAACGGCGCCGAGGATACCCTGGCGCAAAGCGCCCTGTCCGCCGTGCAGCAGTCGATCGCTTTCTACAAGGCTCTGGGCGGCGGCTGGCAAGCGCTCGATCAGGCCGACGCGCCGCCCCGGCAGGCGGCGGCGCGGTAGGTCGACGGCCAAAGCGGTCTACCCGGCACCCAGAGTGCCGGCACTCCCACTTTCTATGCCACCATAGCAAAATTCGCAGCCCCGGACAATCAATGGCACCCATGTCAGGGGCATTCTTGCGATTTCCAAGGTGTGTTCTATATCTATTCTCTTAAGTTGCTTCGGGACATGTCGGGACCGACGGTCCTGGAGCGGCGGGAGTCCGCTTTATGGTGCCTGCCCCCTTGTCCGGGCCGACGCGGGTCCTTACCGGATGCTCCCGCACAGGAGATGAACCATGGCAAAAAGTCAGAAGCGCTCCAGCCGCGAGCCGAAAAAACCCAAAACCTCGAAGAAACGGCACGACGTCCCGGCCTATCAGCTGGCCGAGCAGGCCGCCGCCCCGAAGATCATCGTGCCGCAGGCCGGTGCGACGAAGCACTGAGAGACCCTTAAGCCCAATACTGTTGACTTTGATCAGTGGGGCGGGCCTCCCTGCCCGCCTCTTTCGAAAAGACGCGGGCAGGGACGCCCGCGCCACTGCCGCACAGCCGTCCTCAGCTGCGCGGATAACCGACCGTCTGGGCCGCCGTGATGAATTGCTGCGCCGCCAGGCCCAGGCTGGCGGCCAATTGCGTCCGCGGCACCGAAGCCCGGAAAACGGTGGCCAGGCCCTCGGCGGCGGCGAGCAGATAGACGTTCTGCCCGATGAACGCCGTATCGGCGGTGGCCCACAGGCGGCGTTCCTCCTCGCCGACGCTGCCCATCTCGTCGCCTTGCGCCACATAGACCAGATCGACCGGCGCCTTGCCGACGAAATCCTGCATGCCGGTCTGGACCCGCAGATCGCCCGCCACATGCAGCCGCAATTCGTGTTCCTTCGGCGCATAGAGCCAGACGCCGTCGGCCATCGCCACATAGATGTCGATGACCGCCGCATGGCGCCAGGATGGCGCCGTTCGATCGCCGCTGGCCGGACGATTGATGCCATAGGCCGCCCACAGCAGATCGGACAGCAGCGGCGGGGGGAGCGGACGATCGGCAAACTCGCGGATCGATTGGCGCTTCTGCAAGGCGGCGCGCAAGGATACGCCGCCTTCGGTGCGCGGCGCCGGCAGGGATATCGTCTTGCCGGCCTGGGCCGCGGCGAAACCCGGCGCCCCGGCAAGCGCCCCCACCATCAATCCGGTATTCACTTGACGTCTTGTCAACATGGTCTGACCTCATGTTTAGCGCCGTTCCGCATGGCGCCCGCCAGGGGCGACCAAGGAACGGCGGCATGATGATAAGACCATAAAAGAAAAAAGGATAATGAAGCCTTCGATTTTCATCGCGGGCGGAACGGCGCGTTCCACAACCTCAGATTGTCGCGCCGAGGCGTTCCCGCGCACATTTTCCGTCGCCATTCTTCATTGCGGCGCGACGATTCGCCAGCCGGCCGTTTCGGCATAGGCCGCCAGGGCCGGGTCGCCGCGCACGACCGTGGGATGACCGACCGCCTTCAGCATCGGCAGGTCGGACAGATGATCGCCATAGGCGTGAGAATGTTCCGCCGAGCCGCCCTTCCGGGCCAGGAAATCGGCAATGGCCGAGGCCTTTCCTTCGCCGATGGTCTGCGGCGCGAGGATGCGCCCCGTGTAATGTCCGTCCACCACCTCCATGGTCGTCGCCAACAGATGGCGAACCTCCAGGCGCCTCGCCAGGCGGGTCAGCAAGGCCGGGAAAGAGCCGGAAACGAACACCGCCTCCCGTCCCGCCGCCTGATGACGGTGCAATTCGGCAATGACCGAGGAATGGTAGAGGTCGGTCCGGCTCCGTTCGAGATGTTCGAACCAGGCGGCGGCCTGGCGCTCGACCTCGGCCACAGCGCGCCCGGCGAAATGCGCGTAGTAGCGGCGATGCACGCGTTCCCGCGGAGCGCCCTGCCGCTGAAGCGCGGCCATCTCCTGTTCAAAGGCCGCTTGCGCGGCCTGCTCTCCGGTCGCCCGATACCAATGGTCCTGGAAGCTGAGCATGGTGATGTCCGCGATCAGCGTCTCATCGACGTCGAAAAAGGCGTAGGAGCGCGCTTCGACGATCGACACGGCGGGGTCGGCGACGAACAAGCGAAATCACTCGCCGATCCGCGCCGCCGGCATCGCCGGCGGTATCGGATCCTCGGTCGGCGGCGTCGGCAGGAGGACGGAGAAATGCCGGTCGACCGCCTGCTGCGCAAGGGTTTGCTCGACTTTGCGGATGCGCCAATCCGGCATGACGGTGAAACCGCAGATCACGGCGGCGGTTTCCTGCCCCGCCTGGTGGAACAGGATATCGACGACGAAACGGGGATTGTTCCCGCTGTCGTCCCGCTCGCGGATGCGATATTCCAGTCGGGCCGGAATGGGGAACATGAAGCGTTTGTATTCGGCGGCCAGCGAATTGAAGACAAAATAATATTTCGTCCCGTCCTGAGGCAGGAGGAAAGCCTCGGTGACGGCGAGAAACGATTGGCGCGCCGCCTCGACCACCAGCATGCCCTGGAAGTGCTGGCCCGTCTGGTGGTCCCCCATCAGTTCGCAATTCTCGTCGACGAGCAGATCGAGTTCATAAAAAGCCTCGTCAATTCGCCGCGGCGCCGAAATCAGCGTGTTTTCCGTGCGGTGTTTGTGCGATAGGGCCCGTTCGGCCCGTTTCGGCACGCCATGCCACAAACTGAAATCGAGGCAATCGCGATGGGCGGTGGTCGCCGCCTGGGCGAGGACGGAAGCGATGTCCTGTTCGCCCAATCCCTGACCGGGGATCAGGATCATCGGCTCGCACAGGGTCAGGCCGGCCGGAATATCGAGCAGTCCCCGCAGTTGCGAAATGGTCAGGACCGCCTTTCCCGTAGAAAATTCCCGAAATTTGTCGCCGACCACCAGGACCGGCCGCCCCTTGGCGGATTGCGGGCCGACCGTGTGGAAAGACGTTCCCTGAGCGTCCAACGACGAAGCGACGAAATCGCGATCTGCAGCAAATGCACGCGTATTCATGGCGAATGGCCCTTAAAAGTTGCCGCTTTCCGCCAAGCGTCGTGCAATGCGCGTGTTTCCGGAAATTAATAGTTTTTATGCGGCCCATAAGGGCCGGAAAAACCGGTGGATTGCGAATTTCGTCGATTGCGGTTACGAACGACGCGCGGCGGGGGAGCCATAGAGCAACGCGCCGACCCGTCGTCCATCGCGCGACGCCGGATGCATTTATGCGCACGATCACTAATAATTGAGTCTCGCTTACGAATTAAACTTAGTACATTTGTGTCGGTACCTGTAACCCCGAGACCCTTGGTTGTTGTGACGGCGAGACGTTCCGCTTTTTCCTTGGTTGAGGTGCTCTCCGGCCAGACGCGACGGCCCCGGGCCCGCGGACGGCTGCACGGCCTGCTTTCCGAAATGCGCGAAGGCTATGCCGAAATGGACGGCGGCTTGCGTTTCGCCCTGGTCAACCGTGCCGCCGAAAAAATTCTCGGCCGTCCGACGGCCGACATCCTGGGTAAAAGACTGCAAGAACTCCTTCCCCACAATATTGCCGTTCCTTTGGAAACACGACTCCGGCAGGTCGCCGACACGGGAAAGGAATGCCAATTCGAACATCACTTCGGCGTCGAAGCCGGGTGGATCGCGCTTCGTGTCCGGCGCGACGGCCGGGGCCTGGTCCTGTTTCTCGACGACGTCACCCCGACGAAAACCCTCGAGCAGGCTTTGAAACAGGAGGTGGCGCAGCGAAACACCATCGAAGAGCGCTTCGAATCGGCCTTGTCGGTCAACCAGATCGTCGTCTTCAAGCTGGATCGCAATCTGCAGTATTCCTGGGTCTACAACAATCAAATCGGGATGAAGGATAATGATGTCGTCGGCCGGACGCCGACGCATTTGTTCGACGAGGAATCGGGCCGACGCCTGACCGCGTTTTTCCGCTCGGTGCTCACCAGCGGCCAGGCGCAACGGACCGAACTGGCGCTGCGGTCGCAGGAGGGGGCGGAAGAGCGGCATTTCGTCTCATCGGCCCGACCGGTCTTCGACGAAGACCGGAAGGTCGTCGGGCTGACCGGCGCCTCCATCGAAATCACCTCGGTCGTGCGCCAGCGCGAAGAACTGGCCCGGGCGCGGGAAGAAGCCTTCATCGCCAAGGCGGAAGCCGAGCGCGCCAGCCTGTCGAAGTCGAAGTTTCTGGCCGCGGCCAGCCAC
Source organism: Rhodospirillales bacterium (assembly GCA_015654615.1). Taxonomy (GTDB): domain Bacteria; phylum Pseudomonadota; class Alphaproteobacteria; order Rhodospirillales; family Magnetospirillaceae; genus Telmatospirillum. The sequence continues at coordinate 31,493 of JAATGN010000214.1, read as the reverse complement.
GATCTGCGCCAGCCGGTGCAGTCGCTGCTGCTGCTCATCGAGGTGTTGAAGGGCCGATTGGCCGGCTCTCCCGTCAAGAAGGCGGTGGATCAGATGGAAATGGCGGTGGACGCGCTCCGCCTCCTGTTCGACAGCATGCTGGATATTTCCCGCCTGGACGCCGGCGTGATCGTCCCAGCCTTGCAGACTCTTTGCCTGAATTCCCTCGTCAGCCGGCTGGCCGATGAATATCGGCTGCGCGCCGAACACCAATCCCTCGATTTCCGCTGGGTGCCGACCTCGGCCTATGTCCGCACCGACCCCATCCTGGTTGAACGGGTCCTGCGCAATCTGCTCGAAAACGCCTTGCGCTATTGTCCGGCCGGCCGCGTGGTGATGGGATGCCGCCGCCAGGGCAAGATGGTGCGGATCGACGTCATCGATACCGGCATCGGCATCGCCCCCAATCATCTGGAGGACATTTTCGAGGAATTTCACCAGGTGGCCAATGCGGCCCGCGACCGCTCCCAGGGATTGGGATTGGGCCTGTCCATCGTCAAGCGGGTCATGCGCCTGCTGGGCGGGACCGTTTCGGTTCGCTCCACATTGGGCCGCGGATCATGTTTTTCGATCACCCTGCCGCTGACCCGCCGGGAGCAGACCGGCGACAGCCTGGCCGCCGAGGATGTCACCGAGGAGGAGGGGCATCTGGTGCTGATCATCGAAGATGACGTCCTGCTGCGCGACAGCCTGGACGTCATGCTGCGCAATTGGGGATACCGGACCATGACGGCGCCCGGCGGCGAAGAAGCCTTGTCCATGATCGACGAGCGCCGCCTGCCCGACGCCATCATCTCGGATTTTCGCCTGAGCGCCGGCCTGACCGGCGTCGAAACGGTCCTGTCCATCAGCAAGATGACGGGCCGTTCCATTCCCAGCCTGATCATCACCGGCGATACGGCGCCGGAAAGAGTGCGGCAAGTCCATGGCAGCGGCCTGCGTATCCTGCACAAGCCGGTCGCCGCCGACGATCTGCGGCGGGCCCTGCACGGCATGATGCGCGAAAACAGTCCACCGCGGGCGGAAACGCTGGCCTAGAGCGCGATGCCTTAAATCGGCATCACGCTCTGGCTTTTCTTGATGTCCCTCGCCGGGCGCGCGCCTCCGCGCGCTTGGCCGCGGCCTCAATGGCCGCTGATTCGATCACGCATCGACAGACTCTCGGCTCCTTAGGGCCCATTAAAAGTTAACCGCTCTGTTTTCAGGTCGGTCATTGCGAGCCGAAGGCGCGGCAATCCAGGGGCCATCCCCTTGTTGCTGGATTGCTTCGCTCCGCTCGCAATGACGCGATTATTTCTTAATGAGCCCTTGTCTCCGGTGGGGCGGACCTCCGGAGGTTATGAAAAAAATCAGCGGAACCGGCATTCGCCGAAGCCGAAAAGTGGACATTTCCGCCGCTTTGCAGTGGAGGCCGGCAGGGACGCCGGCCCCACTGAAAGGCATTTTTTCACATGCTCTCCGCGCCCGCCTCATCCGCCGGCAGCCCGCTCGATCCATCCTGTCCGGAAATTGCTCGAAACGGCATCCGCGCCGTCGATTTCGACGAAGTTTCCCGCCCTTGAGCATAATACCGACCTGCAATGAGCAGGGCTCATTGCAGGTCGGCTGGCCCGTTGAGGGCCCGCGAGCTTATGCGAGCGAAGCCAAGGGTTTCGGAGAAACCCGCCCGGCGCCTGAGGGGCGCTGATCAGTTTCGATCAGCGCAGGCTGGTATAAGCGATTTGTTCATAGCAATGAATCGCTTATACCCCCTTACGATATGGAATACTCGATAATAAATTTGAATATTTAAGTCAAAATTATTTATAGGTGCAATAAACATGGGAAACAAGGTATGGACCACGACCTTGATATATCGTTGCTCAGAACATTTTTCACCATTGCGGTGACTGGCAGCTTTACCACCACCAGCCATCGACTTTTCCGAACCCAACCGGCGATCAGTTTACGTCTCAAACGACTCGAGGACATCGTCGGATTTCCGTTGATCACCCGTGGAATGGACGGCGTCGCGCTGACCCGCGAGGGGAACCTCCTCCTCGGTTATGCGAAACGCATCCTGTCGCTCAACGACGAATTGATGGGCAAAATACGGACGGCCTCGCATGAGGTGGTTCGCCTGGGATTGCCGGAAGAATACACCGCCTTCCGCCTCGAAAAGATCCTGGAAGCCTTCGCCGCCGACTGTCCCGACGCCGCCCTCGTGATCGAAACAAGGACGAGCGGCGATCTGGACAACGCCCTGCGGGAGGGCCGGCTCGACGTGATACTCGACGCCTGTCCCTCCGCACCGGCCGGGAACGGGACGAGCCGGCGGATTCCCGTGGGATGGGCGGCCGGCGAACAGGCGGCATTGCCCCGGCATGACGAAATTCCCCTGGTCCTGCCGGCCGAAGGCAATCTTTATCGCCGCATGGCTTTGTCCGCCCTGGCCGGCGTCGATGCCGCCTGGGACATCGTCTGCACGGCGACGAATTGGGCCACGGCCGGAAGCGCCGTTCTCGCCGGCATGGGAATATCCCCGGTCTGCCTGGATATGATGACTCCGGGCATGCGCCTGCTCGGCGAAGAGGCCGGACTGCCCGCCCTTCCCGACCTATGGTTGTCCGTGCTTTGCCGGACGCGCGCGCCATCGGCCGCCGTGCGCCGCTTGCAGGAATTGCTCGAGGATCATGTGATGGAAGCCGGGGCCCGCAGCCGTCCGCAGCCGCCTTGAGGACCGGCGCGAAATAATCGCCCAACCCGCGAGACAAATGCCGCCGGGGCCTCTATAGTTTCCCCCGCCGTCCGAAGGCAAGGACCAGGCGGCCGTCCCATGACAATCGCCCGAAGGCAAGGACCAGGCATGACCAACAGCAAGACCGCCGTGATGATTTGCGGCCATGGCAGCCGCGACCGGCAAGCCATCGAGGAATTCGACCTTCTGTCGCAGCATCTGCGCCGACGCCTGCCGGCCTTCGACCTGGAAAGCGGGTTCCTGGAATTCGCCCGGCCGGTGATCCGGGACGGGCTCGACGCGCTGAAAGCCAGGGGGGCCGACCGCATCCTCGCCTTGCCCGGCATGCTGTTCGCCGCCGGCCATGTCAAGAACGACCTGCCTTGGGAAATCAACAGCTTCTCCGCCGACAATCCGCAGATCGAGGTCAAATACGGGCGCGAACTGGCGATCGAGCTGAAGCTGCTGAAAGCGGCCGCCGAACGCATCGAGCAGGCGGAACGGACGTCGAGCCGTGCGATCGGGCGGGCCGACAGCCTGCTGCTGGTGGTCGGCCGCGGCACCAACGACCCGGACGCCAATTCCAATATCGCCAAAGTGACCCGCATGCTGTGGGAAGGCATGGGATTCGGCTGGGCCGAATATGCCTTTTCCGGGGTCGCGACGCCGCTGGTCGACGCCGCCCTGGAACGGGTTCAAAAACTGGGATTCGCCCGCATCGTGGTGTTCCCCTATTTCCTTTTCACCGGAATCCTGGTCAAACGCATCTATCAATGGACCGACGAGGCCGCCGGCCGCCATCCTTCCGTCGAATTCCTCAAGGCGCCCTATCTGCGCGACCATCCGCTGGTCATCGACAGCTTCGTCGAACGCCTGGAAGAATTGCTCGAGGGCCAGCCGGCGATGAATTGCCAGCTGTGCAAATACCGCGAGCAGGCCCTGGGCTACGAAGAGGCGGTGGGCGCCGTGCAGACCGGTCATCATCACCATGTCCGCGGCATCGGCACCGACGGGCATCCGCACGATCACGGCCCCGGACATGATCACCCTGAGCACCAGCATGAGCATGACCACGGCCATGCTCACCATCCCCACAGCCACGATCACTGATCCGTCGCCATGGCGCTGTTCGACGCCTATGTGATGGTCGATTGGTCGGCCGCCGCCAGACCATGCCAGGGGCCCGATAGCATCTGGATCAGTCTGTCGGAGCGCGGCACGGACGGCTTTGCCCAACAGGCTCCGGTCAATCCGCCGACGCGGGCCGCGGCCATCGCCTGGCTGGCCGATCGCCTGTCCGATCTGGCGGCGCGGGGACGGACCAGCTTGCTGGGGTTCGATTTCAATTTTGGCTTTCCCGGGGGCTTCGCCGCCCAATTGACCGAGGGTAGAGCTGATTGGCGCACCTTGTGGCGCCACTTGGCCGGCCTGGTCACCGACCACGACGACAATGGCAATGACCGCTTCGCCTTGGCCGGCCGCTTGAATGCCCGTTTGTCGGGGGGCGCGTTCCCCTTCTGGGGCTGCCCGGCCACGGCGGCCGGTCCGACGCTCAATCCCAAAAAGCCGGCCGGCTTCGCCGACGGATCCTTACCGGAATTTCGCCTGACCGAACGCCGCGTCCCGGGCGTGCAATCGGTGTGGAAGCTTTATACGTCGGGGGCCGTCGGCAGCCAGACCCTGCTCGGCATTCCCCGCCTTCTGGCGCTGCGCGAGCATCCCTGGCTCAAGGATCACCTTCGCATCTGGCCCTTCGAAACCGGTCTGGCCCGCCTGGAGCGGCCGGCCCCCGGCGGCATCGTGATGGCCGAGGTCTATCCGTCCCTGATCGACGCCGACCCGGCACCGGTCAAGGACGCCGGCCAGGTCAGCGCCCTGGTCCGCCATTTCGCCCGGCTCGACGAGACCGATCGCCTGGCCGAGCTGTTCGCCGGCGATCCGGGGCTGAGCAAGGCGGAACGGACCATCGTCGAGACCGAGGAAGGCTGGATCCTCGGGGTGGGTAATTCTTTGAAAGCCCATAGAGCCCCTCGCCCGCTTGCGGGAGAGGGAGGGGCCCGCGTCAGCGGGAGGGTGAGGGAGCCCCGGCGTCCCCCGATCCCTCACCCTCCCACCGCTGACGCGGTGGGTCCCTCCCTCTCCCGCTTTCGCGCGGGAGAGGGGCAATCTCATTCCACTGAAAACGAGATCATCCAGGACCCGGCCGAGATCTATCGCCGGTCCTTCGCCATCATCCGGCGCGAGGCCGACCTTTCGCGCTTTTCCGGTCCGATGGAGGAGCTGGCGGTCCGCGTCGTCCATGCCTGCGGCATGCCGGACGTCGCCGCTCTCCTGGCCTTCCGCGCCGGGGCCGCCGAGGCCGGCTGCCGGGCGCTGGCCGCCGGCAGGCCGATCCTGGTCGATGCCCAGATGGTCGCCCATGGCATCATCCGCCGCCGGCTGCCGGCCGGCAATCCGGTGATCTGCCGGCTCGACGACGCGCGCCTTCCGGGGCTGGCCGAGACAGGCGCCACCACCCGCAGCGCGGCGGCCGTGCGCCTGTGGGAAGATCGGCTGGAGGACGCCGTGGTGGCCATCGGCAATGCGCCGACCGCCTTGTTCGAATTGCTGGCCATGCTCGCCGGGGGCGCCCCGCGTCCGGCGCTGATCTTAGGGTTTCCGGTCGGTTTCGTCGGAGCCGTCGAATCGAAGGAGGCCCTGATCGCCACCGAGCTTCCCTACATCGCCCTGCCCGGCCGGCGCGGCGGCAGCGCCATGGCGGCGGCGGCGGTCAACGCCCTGGCGGGAGCCGGCCGATGAGCGAATGCTGGCTCTGCGTCGTCGGCATCGGCGAAGACGGTCCGGACGGCCTCAGCCCGATCGCGCGGCGCATCGTCGAAGAGGCCGAACTGCTGGCCGGAGGCGAGCGCCATCTGGCCCTGATCCCGCCCGGGACGGCGGAACGCATGGCGTGGACGACGCCTTTCGCCGACAATCTCGACCGCCTGGCCGCCTGGCGCGGCCGCCGCGTCTGCGTGCTGGCCAGCGGCGACCCCATGTGGTTCGGCGCCGGCGCCACCCTGGTCCGGCGCTTCGGCATCGGGCAGGTCCGCGTCGTGGCCCATCCCGGCGCCTTCAGCCTGGCGGCCGCCCGCCTGGGCTGGGCCTTGCACGAGACGCGCTGCCTGTCGATCCACGGCCGCCCCTTCGAGACGATCGTTCCGCATCTCACCCCCGGGGCCCGGCTGCTGCTGCTGGCCGAAGACGGCGGCTCGGCGGCCCGCCTGGCCGCCCATCTGGCCGCCTCGGGCCTGGGCGAGACCGCGATCAGCGTCTTCGAACATCTGGGCGGCCCGGCCGAGCGCTGCCGGACGGCCGCCGCCGCCCAATGGCCGATCGCCCGCACCGCCGATCTCAATACCATCGCCCTGGCGCTTCCCGATCGCTGGAGCGGCCGGCCGCCGCTGGCTTGCGTGCCGGGCCTGCCCGACGAGGCCTTCCGCCATGACGGCCAATTGACCAAGCGGGAGATCCGCGCCGCCACCCTGGCGGCGCTCGCCCCCTGGCCGGGGGCCCATCTGTGGGACGTCGGGGCCGGCTGCGGCTCGGTCGCCATCGAATGGTGCCGGGCCGGCGGCACCGCCACGGCCATCGAACGGACGGCCGAACGCTGCCGGCTGATCGCCGAAAATGCGCTCGCCCTCGGCGTTCCGCAGCTCGACCTGCGCCAGGGCGCCGCGCCGCGCATCCTGGCCGGCCTCACCCCGCCCCCCGACGCCCTGTTCATCGGCGGCGGCCTGTCGGCCCCCGGGGTCATCGAGGCCTGCTGGGCGGCCCTGCGTCCCGGCGGCCGGATGGTCGCCAATGCGGTGACCAGCGAAGGCGAGGTCCTGCTGCTGGCCTGGCAGGCGAAAAACGGCGGCAGCCTGGCCCGCCTTTCCGTCGCCCGTCTGGAGACGACCGGACGGTTCCACAGCTGGCATCCCCTGATGCCGGTCACCCAATATTCAGGTCTCAAACCATGAAGGGCACCCTGTTCGGCCTCGGCGTCGGTCCCGGCGATCCGGAATTGCTGACCTTGAAAGCGGTCCGGCTGCTGGGCCGGACGACGGTGATCGCCTATCCGGCGCCCCTGGAAGGCGACAGCATGGCCCGCTCGATCGCCGCCGCCCATCTGCCCGCCGGGGCCGAAGAGATCGCGCTGCGCCTGCCCTTCGATCCGGCCAAACGGGCCGACGACGTCTATGACGCCGGAGCCGTGGCCATCGCCGGCCATCTGGCCGCCGGCCGCGACGTCGCCGTGCTGTGCGAGGGCGATCCGCTGTTCTACGGGTCCTTCCTCTATCTGCTGGCCCGTCTGGCCGGGCGCTTTCCGGTCGAAGTGGTGCCCGGCGTCTCCTCCATGATGGCCTGCGCCGCCGCCCTCGGCCATCCCCTGACGGCGCGCGACGACGCCCTGGTGGTCATCCCGGCGCCGCGGCCGGAAGAAGAGATCGAACGCCTGCTGGCCGGGGCCGAAGCCGCCGCCATCATGAAACTGGGCCGCCATCTGCCGAAGGTCTGGCGGGTCTTGAGCCGTCTCGGCCTGGCGGAGCAGGCCGTCTACATCGAACGGGTCGGACTGCCCAATCAGCGCATTCGCCCGCTGGCCGAGGCTGTCCTCGACCCGGCCCCCCCCTATTTCGCCATGATTCTGGTCCATCGGAGAGGAAAAGCGTGGAACTGACGGATATCGCCGTTGTCGCCGTCACCGCCGCCGGCGTCGACACGGCGCGCCGCATCGTGGCCGCCCTGCCCGGCGCCCGCCTGCATGGTCTGATCGGCCGCGTGCCGGACGGCGACATGCCCTTCGCCGACACCGCGGCCCATCTGCGCATGCTGTTCGGCCAGGGCAGCGCCATCGTCGGCGTCTGCGCCGCCGGCATCCTGATCCGCGCCGTCGCCCCGCTGCTCGCCGACAAACGGGGCGAGCCGCCGCTGATCGCCGTCGGCCCGGACGGCGCCTCGGTGGTGCCGCTGCTGGGCGGCCATCACGGCGCCAACCGGCTGGCCGCCGCCATCGCCGCCGCCCTGGGCGGCCATGCCGCCGTCACCACCGCCGGCGACGTGGCCCTGGGCCTGGCGCTCGACGAGCCGCCGGAAGGCTGGCGGATCGCCGATCCGGCCGCGACCAAGCCGGTCGCCGCCGCGCTGCTGGGCGGCCAACCGGTCCGCCTGGAGGTGGAAAGCGGCGCCGCCGACTGGCTGACGGCGCCCGGCCTGGGCGGCGACGGCCGGCTCGGCATCCGCGTCACCGACCATGATGTGGAGGGCGACGACGAACTGATCTTCCATCCGCCGGTGCTGGCCCTCGGCGTCGGCTGCGAGCGCGGCACCGATCCGGACGAACTCTCCGCCCTGGTCCGCGACAGCCTGGCCGGGGCCGGCCTGGCGGCCGCCTCCGTCGCCTGCGTCGTTTCGCTCGACCTCAAGGCCGACGAGCCGGCGGTCCAGGCGCTGGCCGCCGAACTGGGCGTGCCGGCCCGCTTCTTCACCGCCGCCGAACTGGAAGCCCAGGCGCCGCGGCTGGCCACGCCGTCGGATGTGGTGTTCGCCGAGACCGGCTGCCACGGCGTCGCCGAAGGGGCGGCGCTGGCCGCCGCCGGGACGGGCGGCCGCCTGGTGGTGGCCAAAAGCAAGTCGGCCCGCGCCACCTGCGCCGTCGCGGCGGCGCCCCGCGACATCGCCGCCGCCGCGGTCGGACGGCCGCAGGGACGCCTCGCCATCGTCGGCATCGGGCCGGGCGCCGCGACCTGGCGCACCCCGGAAGCCAGCCGGGCGATCGCCGAGGCCGGCGATCTGGTCGGCTATGGCCTTTACCTCGACCTGCTGGGCGAGGCCACTCGCGGCAAAAACCGCCACGACGGGGCGATGGGGGCCGAGGAGGCCCGGGCCCGCCAGGCCCTCGACCTGGCCGCCGAGGGCCGCTCGGTCGCCCTGGTCTGCTCGGGCGACGCCGGCATCTATGCCCTGGCCACCCTGGTCTTCGAACTGATGGACCGCGAGGACAAGGCGGCCTGGAACCGCCTGGCGATCGCCGTGGTTCCGGGCATTTCGGCGCTGCAAGCCGCCGCCGCGCGGGCTGGCGCCATCATCAATCACGATTTCTGCACCATCTCGCTGTCCGATCTGCTGACGCCCTGGCAGGCCATCGAACGCCGGGTGAGGGCCGCCGCCGAGGGCGATTTCGTCGTCGCCTTCTACAATCCGGTGTCGCGGCGCCGCCGCGACCAATTGCCGGCGGCGAAAGACATCCTGCTGGCCCATCGGCCGCCCGACACGCCGGTGGTGATCGCCCGCAATCTGGGCCGCCCCGGCGAAACGCTGGCCGTGGTCCGCCTGGCCGACCTCGACGCCGCGGCCGTCGACATGCTGAGCATCGTTCTGGTCGGCAACAGCGAAACCAAGGCCGTGCAACGCGGCGAACGCCTGTGGGTCTATACGCCCCGCGGCTATGCGAAAAAGTGGGAAGGCCAATGACCGTTCATTTCATCGGCGCCGGTCCCGGCGCCCCCGACCTGATCACCGTGCGCGGCCTCAATCTGATCCGCCGCTGCCCGGTCGTCCTCTACGCCGGCTCGCTGGTTCCCGCCGCCGTGGTCGCCGAGGCGCCCGAGGGAGCCCGGGTGATCGACACCGCCCCCCTGCATCTCGACCAGATCATCGCCGAGATCGCCCAGGCCCACGCCGCGGGCCAGGACGTCGCCCGCGTCCATTCCGGCGACCCCTCGATCTATGGCGCCACCGCCGAGCAGATGCGCCGTCTCGATGCGCTGGCCATTCCCTATGACGTGACGCCCGGCGTGCCGGCCTTCGCGGCGGCGGCGGCGGCCCTGGCCGGCGAACTGACCCTTCCGGAGATCAGCCAGACGGTGGTCCTGACCCGCACCGCCACCCGCTCGTCGCCGATGCCCGCCGGCGAGGACCTGGACAGCCTGGCGGCCAGCCGGGCGACGCTCTGCGTGCATCTGTCGATCACCAATCTGGCCCAGGTGGTCCGCGCGCTGACCCCGCGTTACGGCGCCGACTGCCCGGTGGTGGTGGCCTATCGGGTCAGCTGGCCGGACCAGGCGATCCTGCGCGGCACCCTGGCCGACATCCGCGACAAGGTGAAGCAGGCCGGCTTCACCCGCACCGCCCTGATCCTGGTCGGCCGGGTCTTCGCCAGCCCCGACTTCCCCGACAGCCGCCTCTACGCCGCCGACCATACCCATGTGCTGCGGGGAGGAATGAACCTAAAAAAGTGAATTGCACCACAGAGACACGGAGACACAGAGAAAAAACAATGAGTTAAGGTAATCCGAGGGTCACCCTGATGGTCAATGGTTCATCGTATTGATACGTCTCTGTGTCTCCGTGTCTCTGTGGTGAACTGCTTTTTCAAGAATGAAATGGTTGCTGACACATTCTCCCGCGGACAGGCGAGGGTTTACGTAGGTCGGCGGATCAGCAGGACCGGGATCCCCAATTGACGGGCGGCGACGATCTTCGCCTCCGTCGCCGCACCGCCGCTGGCCTTGGTGACCAGCAGATCGATGCGGAAGGCCCGCATCAGGGCCAATTCGTCCACCAGCGGAAAAGGCCCCCGCCCCAAGACGATCCGATAATCGCGCAGCGGCAGCCGTCGGGGGGCCGCGATCAGGCGGACCACATAGAGCGGGCCGCCCGATTTGGCGAAGGCGGCCAGCGAGCCGATGCCGACGGTCAGCAGGATGCGCCGCCCCAGGCCCGGCGCCAGGCGGGCCGCCATCGCCGGATCGTCGGCCCAATGCCAGCGGTCGCCCGGATGTTTCGTCCACAAGGGCCGTTCGAGGCGCTGCAGCGGCAGGCCGAGTTCGGCACAGGCCAGGCGGGCCTGCTGCGAAATCGCCATGGCGAAGGGATGGGTGGCGTCGATCACCCGGGTGATGCCTTCGGCGACGAGATAACCGGCCAAGCCGGCAAGACCGCCGAATCCGCCGACGCGCACCTGCCCGGGCAAGGCCGGAGGCGCAGCGGTCCGCCCGGCGAAAGACGTCACCACCGCGACCCCGGAGGCCGCCAGCCGCCGCGCCGCCGCGGCGCCCTCGCTCGTCCCGCCGAGGATGAGAATCTTATCCGGCATGGCCGATCAGCCTTCCGGTCCGGTCGAACACGACCACATCGACGGCGACGCCGCCGGCCAGGATCGCCATCGCGCTCTCGCGGGCCCGGGCCGCCACCGTGGCCGCCAGCGGCAGGTCCGGGCCGGCCAGCCCCAGGATCTGGGCCGCCGAGGTGGCCTGGCCGAGCGCTTCGAGCAAGGCCGCACCGCCGCCCAGTTCGGCCGCCAGGCCGGTCAGCCAGGCCAGATCGACCGGGGCCGCCTTGGAATGCAGGTCCTGGGCGCCCGCCGCCAATTTGGCCATCTTGGCGAAGCCGCCGCCCAGGGTGAGGCGGGGCAGCGGACGGCCGCGCAGATATTTGAGCAGGGCGCCGGCGAAGCCGCCCATGTCGATCATCGCCCGTTCCTCCAGGCCGTGCAGCCGGCGCACCGCCGCTTCCGAGGTCTTGCCGGTACAGCCGGCGACATGGGACAGGCCGATGGCCCGGGCCACGTCGACACCGCGGTGGATGGCATGGATCCAGGCGGCGCAGCTGTAGGGAAGCACCACGCCGGTGGTGCCGAGGATGGACAGGCCGCCCAGGATTCCCAGACGGCCGTTCATGGTCTTCGCCGCCAGATCCGCCCCGCCGGGAATGGCGATGGTCACCACCGCGTCGAGCGGCCCGTCGCCCGACACCGCGCGCAGATTGGCTTCGATCTGGGCGCGCGGCCCCGGGTTGATCGCCGGCTCGCCGACCGCCAGCGGCAGACCGGGCAGCGTGACGGTGCCGACGCCCTCGCCGGCCCGGAAGGTCAGCCCGCCGCCCGCCGCCGTCTTCGCCACGGTGACCCGGATGGTCGCCCCATGGGTGACGTCCGGATCGTCGCCGGCGTCCTTGACCACGGCGGCGCGGGCCCAATCGTCGCCCCGCACGCATTCCGCCAAGGGGAAGGCCGGCGTCTCGCCGCGCGGCAAGACAATGCCGACCGGGTCCGGGAAATCGCCGGTGACCAGCGCCGCCCAGGCCGCCTTGGCGGCGGCGGCGGCGCAGGCCCCGGTGGTCCAGCCTTTGCGCAGGGGTTTGTCCATGGGCAAGAGGGTAGCCTGCCGCCAGCCCGGGGGAAAGCCTGCGCACGGAAGATTCCCCTATGCCGCGAATTTGATAGCCGAGGACACTTCATCGAGATCAGCCGAAAGGACTCCGGTTTCCGCACCCGCGCGAAATCAGGCCCAACTCTTCAAGAGCTGTGACGTCCTCGTGGTCTAGAGCGACGTGCGGAGGCGCGCGTCCGGCAAGGGACATCAAGAAAAGCCGGAGCGTGATGCCGATTTAAGGCATCGCGCTCTAGCCTCTACTGTCTTCGTCAGTCCGCCAAACCCATGACAAAGGCCACGGCGGTGTCCAGTTTGACGACTTCATCCGGCGTCAAACGGCCAATGATCCGGCCAATTCTTTCGCGGCGGATTGTCACGGGTTTATCCACCATGATCTGCGAACGGTCTCGTAATCCATTGACGGGACGAGGCTCAATGGTGATCCGAAAATCGGGCGCATCGACCAATTCCGACGTCAGCTGGCAGACCACCACCGAAGCATGGTGCTCCGGAAATGCATCGGTTTGAACGACAACCGCCGGCCTCGGTTTTCCGTAATCGCCTGCCGCAGCGACCACCACCACATCACCCCGCCGCATCGAACTCGGATACCTCTTCGATCCAATCCAAGGCGGCCTTTTCGGCGGACGGCTCCAGTCGAGCCACTTGTTCGGCGATCCGACGCCTGGTGATAACCGTTCTGGCATCCGGTACGACGATCCGAACCTCGCGCAGCCCGTCCGCGCGCCGCCGTGATCGCAAAGCCTTCATTCGTTCTGCCGTTGTGGCCATTGAGAGCCTCCAGGGTGTCACGCGTGACGCATTGTAACGCGTGACACCCTATTGGGCAAGATGTCTCGTTCCTCCGTATCCGGTGCGATGAAGCGCCCCGAGGAACAGGCGTTCCCCATGGGAGGGATCTTTTTGCCTCAATCTCCAGCACTCCCCTCTGGCCGAAGCCGGCAAAATCGGTAATATCCCGGCCATGGATCGTTTGCCTTTTGCCCTTCCCGATTTCCTGCCCGGACATGTCTGGCTGGTCGGGGCCGGACCGGGAGATCCCGGCCTGCTCTCGCTGCTGGCGTTGCACGCGCTGCGGCACGCCGACGTCATCGTCTACGACGCCCTGGTCGATCCGCGCGTGCTGGCGATGGCCGATGCCGCGGCGGTCCACGAATTCGCCGGCAAGCGCGGCGGCAAGCCGTCGCCGAAGCAGCCCGACATTTCCAACCGCCTGGTCGCCCTGGCCAAGGAGGGCCGCCGGGTGCTGCGCCTGAAGGGCGGCGATCCCTTCGTCTTCGGCCGCGGCGCCGAGGAAGCGCTGACCCTGGCCCGGGCGGCCGTCCCCTTCCGCGTGGTTCCCGGCATCACCTCGGGCATCGGCGGCCTGGCCTACGCCGGCATTCCGGCCACCTCCCGCGAAACCAACTCGGCCATCGCCTTCGTCACCGGCCATGACGCCTCGGGCGACGTTCCCGACAGCGTCGATTGGGAAAACCTGGCCAAGGCGGTGCCGGTCCTGGTCTTCTACATGGCGCTCAAGCATCTCGACAGAATCGCCCTTCGCCTGATCGCCGCCGGACGGCGGCCCGACGAACCGGCCGCCGTCGTCTCCCGCGCCTCGACCCCGCGGCAGCGGGTGCTGGTCGGCACCCTGGGCACCATCGCCGAATGCGCCCGGCGCGACGCCATCGAGCCGCCGGCCCTGGTGGTGGTGGGCGAGGTCGTGCGGCTTCGCCGGGACTTGAATTGGCTGGCCGGCTCTTGATCCATACGGCCGGCCGGTCCTATGCTGCCGCGTCCTGTCCGGAGAGTGCGCGGTGAACGATCAGGCCCTTTTGCTCGCCCTGTTGGAATCCGGCCTGCATCACTGCCATGTGGCGCTGCAGGGCGAGGGCGGCCTGCTCGGCAGCCTGGCCCTGGCCGGGCTGGTCGGCGGCGTCAGCCACTGCGCCGGCATGTGCGGCCCCTTCGTCCTGTCGCAGGTGGCGGCCCGCCTGGAAGGAACACCCGCCCGCCAGATGCGCGAATGGCACCGCCTGACCGGCGGCGCCGTCTTTCCCTATCATTTGGGACGGGCGACCACCTATGCCGTCCTGGGCGGACTGGGCGCCGCCCTGGCCGGAACCATCACCTCCGCCGGCGGCCTGCATTGGCTGTCGGCCGCCTTGCTGCTGGCCGCCGCGCTGTTCATGGCCGGACTGGCCGTGCCGTCGCTCAAGCGCCTGCTGACCGGCCGGGGCGGCGAGGCCGGGGGATGGGGCCGGACCCTGGAACGCCTGGCGCGACCGCTGTTCGGCCAACCCACCGGATGGCGCGGCTTCACGCTGGGACTGCTGCTGGGGTTCATTCCCTGCGGGCTGCTGTACGGGGCCCTGGCGGCGGCGGCGGCCAGCGGCAATGTGCTGACCGGCGCCGCCGGAATGCTGGCTTTCGCCGCCGGCACCTGGCCCAGCCTGTTCGCCGTCGGAATGCTGGGACATCTGGCCGGAAACCGCTGGCGCGTTCCGATCCTTCGCTATGCGCCTTTCCTTTTGGTGGTCAATGCCGGCATGCTGACGTGGCTTGCCTGGCGCCACGTCGCGTGAGAGTCCCGATGACCGACAAACATCCCAAACATTCCCGGCCCTGGCCGGTCATTCTGGCCGGCCTTGCCGCCCTGCTGGTGATCGTCGCCGTCGGCGTGGTGCCGCGTTTCCTCGAGAGCGCGCCGGAGGGTCCGGCCATCGGCGGTCCCTTCACCCTGACCGACCAGAGCGGACGCACGGTCAGCGACGCCGATTTCCGCGGAAAGGTGATGCTGATCTATTTCGGCTATACCTTTTGCCCGGACGTCTGTCCGACGACGCTCGGCAATGTGGCCCAGGCCTACGATCTGCTGAGCCCGGCCGAACAGGCCCAGGTGGTGCCGATCTTCGTCACCGTCGATCCCGAACGCGACACCGTCGACCAGATCGCCCAATATGTCGCCGCCTTTTCGCCGGCCTTCGTCGGCCTGACCGGCAGCCCCGAGCAGATCGCCCCGGTCCTCAAGGAATTCCGCGTCTATGCCCGCAAGGTTGAGAGCAAGGATCCCAATTATTCGGTCGATCACAGTTCCATTCTCTATGTGATGGGCAAGAACGGCAAATACGCCGCCCATTTCACCGGCGAAGCCGCCCCCAAGGAGATCGCCGCCGGCCTGAAGAAGCAATTGGCCGGCTGATGACCGCACCCGGGCTGATCATCGGCGCCGCCGCGTCGGGCAGCGGCAAAACGGTTTTTACCCTGGGGCTGCTGCGCGCCCTGAAACGCCGCGGCCTTCGCCTGGCGTCGGCCAAGGTGGGACCGGACTATATCGACCCCGCCTTCCATGCCGCCGCCGGCGGCGGCTCCTGCCTCAATCTCGACAGCTGGGCGATGCGGCCGGGCCATCTCGCCGGACAGGTCGAAACCATGGGAGGGGCGGCCGACCTGATCGTCTGCGAAGGCGTCATGGGCTTGTTCGACGGCGCCGACGTCGAGGACGACGGTCCCAGCGGATCGACCGCCGAGGTGGCGGCCCGGACCGGCTGGCCGGTCGTCCTGCTGGTCGACCTGCGGCGTCAGGCGGCTTCGGCCGCCGCCGTCATCGAGGGCTTTCGCCATCACCGCAAGGACATCCGCCTCGCCGGGGTGGTCTTCAACCAGGTGGCCGGTCCCGGCCATCGGGCGATGGTGGATCGCGCCTGCCGCGCCGCCTGCCCGGACCTGCCGCGGCTCGGATGGCTGCCCCGGGATTCGCGGCTGGCCCTGCCGGAGCGGCATCTCGGACTGGTCCAGGCCGGCGAGACCGACGCCTTGGACGCCAGGTTGGAGGCGGCGGCCGAACTGGTCGAGGACACCGTCGACATCGACGGACTGGTCGGCCTGGCCCGGCCGTCGGGGCTGGCCGGAGAAAGCCGCGTCCCGCCGTTGCCGCCGCCGGGTCAACGCATCGGCGTGGCGCGCGACGCCGCCTTCGCTTTCGCCTATCCGGCCGTCCTCGACGGCTGGCGGCGGGCCGGCGCCGAACTGTCCTTTTTTTCGCCGCTGGCCGACCAAGGACCCGATGCCGACGCCGACGCCGTCTATCTGCCCGGCGGTTATCCCGAACTGCATGCCGCCCGCCTGGCGGCGGCCGGGCATTTCCTGTCCGGATTGCGCCGGCTGGCCGGCCTCGGCCGATGGATCTACGGCGAGTGCGGCGGTTATATGACGCTGGGGCAAACCCTGGAGGATCAGGACGGACGGCGGCACGCCATGGCCGGACTGCTGCCGGTGGCGACCAGCTTCGCCCAGCGCCGGCTGCACCTCGGCTACCGGCAGTGCCGGCTGGCCGGCGAGACCGTCTTCGGGGCGCCGGGGACCGGTTTCCGCGGCCACGAATTCCATTATGCCACCATCGTCGAGCAATCGGCCGAAAGGCCGCTTTTCGCCGTGACGGACGCCCAGGGCCGCAGCCTGGGTGCGGCCGGCCAGATCGAAGGATCGGTGATCGGATCCTTCCTGCATCTGATCGACCGGGTCACCATATGAGGAAAAATTCACCACGAAGACACGAAGGGCACGAAGATCGGGGCCTGTTCGGAAATAACTGCTCCGCTTTTTCCTTCGTCATTGCGAGCGATCAGCGAAGCAATCCAGGATCCCGCCGACTGTTGCTGGATTGCGTCGCTTGCGCTCGCAATGACGCTGTTATTATTCTATAGGCACGGGAACCCAATTTATCCCGGGAATGGTTCTTTCCCTCGTGATCTTCGCGCCTTCGTGGTGAATTCTCATCGACTCGCCGAAAGTCGGTCCTGACGGCATTTTTAACAGGCGCCGATGGCGCAAGGAGACTCCACCCATGTCAGCGCGTTCCTCCGAAGACACGACGGAACCCTTCTGGCGGACGAAGACGCTTCGCGAGATGAGCCGTCCGGAATGGGAATCCCTATGCGACGGCTGCGGAAAATGCTGCCTGCACAAGCTGCAGTACGACGATACCGGCGAAGTCCATTACACCAATGTGGCCTGCCGCCTGCTCGATCTCGACAGCTGCCGCTGTTCGAACTATCCCCAGCGGCAACGCCATGTTCCGGATTGCGTGGCGCTCAGGCCCGACAAGGTGCTGGAACTGGGCTGGCTGCCGTCGACCTGCGCCTATCGGCGGCTGGCCAACGGCCAGCCGCTGGCCTGGTGGCATCCGCTGGTGTCCGGCGACCCGGAGACGGTCCATGCGGCCGGCCAATCGGTGCGCGGCCGGGCGATCGCCGAAAAGAAGGCCGATATCCTCGACCATCATATCGTCACCTGGCCGGCGTGAACGAACTCGTCGTCGACGGCCGCCTGGTGCCGGTGAAAATTCGCCGGAATACCCGGGCCGGGCGGATGTCGCTGCGCGTCGATCCGCAGGACGGCTCGGTCGTGCTGGTCCTGCCGCCGCATCTGGCCACCAGCCATGGCCTGGCTTTCGCCATGAGCAAGGCCGATTGGCTGGCCTCGCGGCTGGCGGCCCTGCCCGCCAACATTCCCTTCGCGGACGGCATGGAGCTGTCCCTGCTGGGCGTTCCCCACCGGCTGCGCCATGACCCGGCCGGCCGGCGCGGCGTCTG
The DNA here is from genome assembly GCA_015654615.1 of Rhodospirillales bacterium. GTDB lineage: Bacteria > Pseudomonadota > Alphaproteobacteria > Rhodospirillales > Magnetospirillaceae > Telmatospirillum. Next base: position 13,962 of record JAATGN010000214.1, on the reverse strand, counting down.
GGTCACCGATGGCGAGATCCATGTGGCGGGCCACGCGGAGCATTTCGGCCGCCGCCTCACCGACTGGCTGAAACGCCGCGCCCGGGAGGAAATCACCGCCCGCGCCCTGCCGATGGCCGCCTCGCTCGGCCGGCCGGTGGGCGCCATCCGCCTCAAGGACACGCGGTCGCGCTGGGGCAGCTGCAACCGCCACGGCGACCTGGCCTTTTCCTGGCGGTTGCTGCTGGCGCCGGCCGGGGTGCTGACCTATGTGGTCGCCCATGAAGTCGCCCATCTGGCCGAAATGAACCATTCCGCCGCCTTCTGGCGCGTGGTCGACAGCCTGGTGCCCGATGCCGGTCCCTCCCGCGCATGGCTGAAACGCCACGGAGCGCAGTTGCATCGCTACGGCCGGTCGTGACATGGTCCCCGCCATCATGACCTCGCCCCCCCGCCCTTCGCTGGCGCTGCTGATCGCCATGGTCACCGTCGGCCCCGTCTCGATCGACATCTTCCTGCCGTCGCTTCCCGACATGACCCGCGTCTTCGCCACCGACGTCTCGCACGTCCAGCTGACCATGAGCATCTTCATCGGCGGATTCGCCCTGTCGCAACTGGTGCTGGGCCCCCTGTCCGACCGCTTCGGCCGGCGGCCGGTCCTGCTGACCGGCATCGTCCTTTATCTGCTGGCCAGCCTGGCCAGCCTGGCGGCCCGGTCCATCGAGACCCTGATCCTGGCCCGCCTGCTGCAATCCTTCGGCGCCTGCGCCGGGCCGGTGCTCAGCCGCGCCATCGTGCGCGACGCCTTTCCCAAGGACCAGGCGGCGCGGACGCTCGCCATGATGGCCTCGGTCTTCACCATCGCCCCGGCGGTGGCCCCCATCTTCGGCGGCTGGCTGCACACGCTCTTCGACTGGCATGCCAATTTCGTCGTCATGGCGATTTTCGGCGTATCCCTGTTCGTCGGCGTCTGGAAGGGCCTGAGGGAGACCAACCTGCATCCCGACCGGCACGCCCTGAAGCTCGGCCGCATGCTCAGCACCTATGCCCTGCTGCTCGGGCATCGTTCCTTCCTCGGCTATGCGCTGACGGTCAGTTTCGTCTTCGCCGGAATGTTCAGTTTCGTTTCCATCGGATCCTTCGTGCTGATCGATGTCCTGGGCGTCAGGCCCGAATATTTCGGCTTCTGCTTCGCCCTGGTCATCACCGGATTGCTGGGCGGCAACCTGGCCACCGCCCGCCTGGGCCATCGTTTCGGAATGCAGCGCATGGTGCGGGCCGGCGTGCTGATCGCCCTGTTGTCCGGGCTGGTCCTGGCGGGCCTCAGCCTGGCGCATGTCCAGACCATCGCCGCGGTGCTCGTCCCGATGATCGGCATCTTCCTGGGGGCCGGCCTGGTGCTGCCCAACGGCACCGCCGCGACGATCGCCCCGCATGGACGCATCGCCGGCAGCGCCTCGGCGCTGCTCGGCTTCATTCAGATGGCGGTGGCGGCCGGCGCCGGCTGGATCGTCGGGCGGCTGCACGACGGAACCACCCTGCCGATGAGCGCCATGGTCGCCGCGACCGTCGTCATCGCGGCGGTCGCTTTTACGGTGCTGGTGCAGATTCCTCTGAAACGGGATCCGCAGAAGTCGTAGCGCAATCTAACGATTACGCTCACTATAAATCTGTCGCGAATGCTTTGCTTATTCAAGAATATACATCCGACGACATCAAAAAAAATTATAAAAGAGAGACACCGGGAATAGGCACATACCACTTGGCTGTTTCTTTAAGAAATCTTTGTTTTTGTCTCGAAAACTTTCCCCATATCTGACCATGGTACGGATTTTCAGGCATATCCGGATCAAACCCAACTTGAAAATCGGCAGCACGCAACTCACCGACAATAAAAGAGACGGAACCCACCCAATAAGGAGTCGTGACATGTACGCACGGGTCCACGCCAGCCTCAATAATCTGTGTTTCCAGATCGACAGACATACCCTGATCGTGACCAGTTGAAGCCTTGTAGGCCATCGATGATATCCGTCGATTTCCAGCGTCGTCAGGAGGGCATAAGTGGGTTGAAATACGGCGGATTACCCGATCCGTGGATACAATTTCAGGATGGTCGTGTGGAACGACCTCACCTTGACCATTACGCGGCGGTGGACTGAGCGGCAATTAATGCTTCCTGAGCAGCCATCATCGCAGAAACCCATTCCATTACGGCGGTAAAATCGGTGGTCAGTTCGACTTCCTCACCATCAACCTCGGTTACCGGCGTCGCTCGCCATGCATGAACATTGTAGGCATCCAGCACATGCAGCTCGATATCGTATAAGCCCAAATGCCACTCAATCTGCAAATCACCATTGAACCCTGGGACAATTTGCGGCACCGGCCCATCGAAAGGATAAAGCTTCTTCAATAAATCAAAGGCAAAATCAGCTTTGGTGAATTGAACGGGGCCAGCACGATACCCGTCCCAGCCATGCGGCAGCTTGCACAATTCATTCAGGCGCATCTTGACCGGATCGATCCATTTCCACGGCAATTCACGCATGGAACGATTGGAAAAAGCGAATGGCGCTGGCCTGACAATAGACGTTGGTTCGTTCGGCGAAAACGCAGTCGTCGACGATACATATGTCATCTGACTCTCTCCCATAACGCATGGGCTGATGGGGTCGTTACAGACGCGAACTTCTTAACAATAAGATCTCTTCCCTGATGCAGAAAATCAATCGCCGAATCAATAGTATTTTCAGCAGGCTTTCCCCGCGTCATAAGCGTCAGGATTAATATTTTTTGGCCATCTATATAAGTGGTACTGGCTAACTCGCAAATAAGCCTGCCCTGAGGTTGGCCCTTATCGTCACGGATGACTTCTCGGGAGCTCATCGAAATGTCATCCGGCTCATTCACACCAAAATTAATAAAATTAAGCCAACCAGATGTTTTGCTGAACTCTCCGTCTTGACTGAGTCGGATATGGTTCACATACGATATCTCAACTTGGTTACAAGATAATGAATATGCACCAAACCCAAGAAAATACCCTTCAAGCGTTTTAAGTTCCTGTTCAAATTTTTCAACCATGCGCTCAAAGCGAGGATATTCGTTGGTCATATCCCCAATTTTACGCCAATTATGCAACAAACGGTCTGCCTGGAATTGAATCAACTCGTCTTTATTAGCAGAGAGAAACCAGTATCGGTCATGCATTAAACCGGAAAAGAAGCCGAGATTACCAGGCGCCCCGAATGGGGTGCCAAACGTTTCGAAGGTCGATGCTAAAGGTGGATGCTCTTCGACCTGAGGATAATCAGCTCGATACAGATCCCAGACGCCACCAGCAAAAATCTGTTGGTATCCTGCGGCCGGAGCGAACTGAACACCCATTACCACCTCATTCAGGGGTGGTTTTTGGAAATCCGGCAGATCGGCAGCTCTCTTTTTCATGCGCAATGACTATACGGATGTTTCTAAGATACTCAACGGTCGGTGCCTGAGCTGCGCAGCAGCAGAACGGAAAATCTAGTAAAAACAACGACGGACTGAGGACAAAAACTTACAACCTTTAGTGACATGAATGTGACATATCCCAGGTCAACCGCCCAGCATCTTGACCAGGCCGTTCCAGATGCTGTCGAGGCTTTCGGCCGGTTGCGACGGGCGCGGCGCCCCATTGTCCGCCGATGGAACGTCCTCTTCGCCCTGACCGGGCAAGGGACGCACGGGCAGGCCCTTATGGGCGGCCAGCATGACATTGTGCCAGAGCTGGGCCGGCAGGGTGCCGCCGGTGATCTTGCGCATCGGCGTGCCGTCGTCGTTGCCGAACCAGACACCGCCGACATAGTCGGCGGAGAAGCCGATGAACCAGGCGTCGCGGTAATCCTGCGAGGTGCCGGTCTTGCCGGCGATCGGACGATCGATGGCCGCCGCCCGGCCGCTGCCGCCGCTCTCGCTGACCACGGCGGTCAACATATCGTCCATCTCATGCAGGACATGCGGCGCGATGATCTGGCCGGTGCCGGCGCCTTCGCGGTGATAGACGACATTGCCCCGCGCGTCGCGGACCTCGGTGAAGCCGAAGGGAAAAACGCCATAGCCCACGTTGGCGAGGGTGGCGTAGGCGGAGGTCAATTCGACCAGATTGACTTCGCCGGTGCCGAGCGCCAGCGAGGCGTCGGCATGCAGTGGCGAGGTGATGCCCAACCTTTTGGCCATGGCGACCACACGCTTCGGACCGATTCGCTCGATCAGGCGAACGGCCGCCACATTGCTCGATTTGGCCAAAGCGTGACGCAGCGTGATGGAGCCTTCATAACGGCGCGATTCCGCAAAATTTTCAGGCTGATATTTTCCGGTGGTGATCGGGGAATCCTCGATCATGTCGTTTTCGTCCCAGCCGGCCTCGACCGCGGCCAGATAAAGCATGAGTTTGAAGGACGACCCCGGCTGGCGCATGCCCTGTACCGCGCGATTGAACTGGCTGGTGGCATAGTCGCGGCCGCCGGCCAGGGCGCGGATCGCCCCGTCGGAGGTCATCACCACCATGGCGGCCTGGCTCACCCCGGCCTTGGCCCCCGATTTGGCCAGCGAGGCTTCCAGTTCGGCCTCGACCCTGCGCTGCAGTCCCATGTCGAGGGTGGTATGGACCACGATGTCGCGGTCGTCGCGGGCATATTGGTCGACCAGATCGTGGATCCAGTCGGCGAAATAGCGGCCGGTATGGGCGATCTGCCTGACCGAGGCCTGACCGCTTTTCAAGGCCTCGTCGGCCTGCTCCGGCGTGATGGCGCCGAAGGCCACCATATTGGCCAGCACCTGGGAGGTTCGCTTGACCGATTGCTCGCGGTCGTTCTGCGGATTGAAGCGCGACGGCGCCTTCAGCAGGCCGGCCAGGAGCGCCGACTGATAAAGATTGAGCTTGGCGGCCGGAACGTCGAAATAGCGCCGCGCCGCGGCATCGACGCCCCAGGTCCCGTTGCCCAGATAGACGCGGTTCAGGTAAAGCGTCAGAATCTGGTCCTTGCTGAATTTGTGCTCCAGCCACAGCGCCATCAGCAATTCCTGGACCTTGCGCTTCAGGCTGCGCTCCGGCGTCAGGAACAGATTTTTGGCCAGCTGCTGGGTGATGGTCGAGCCGCCCTGCACCACGTGCCCGGCCCGGATATTGACCACCATGGCGCGGACCAGTCCGATCAGATCCAATCCGAAATGACTGTAGAAATGCCGGTCTTCGGTGGCCATCACCGCCTGCGGCAAACTGGGCGGGATATCCTGCAGCCGGACCGGCTCGCCATAGACGTCGCCGTAGGCGGCGATGGTTTCGCCGTCGGCCGACAGCAAGGTGATGCTGGGCCGCCGCGCCGTCGCGGTGAGATTCTCGAGATCGGGAAGGTCATAGGCATAATAGGCGACGACGGCGCCCAGACCGATCGCCACCCAGATGGCGATGGTCAGGGAGAGATTGACCATCCAGCCGAGCAGACGACGCCCGCCGCCGCCGCCCGGCGAGCCCGCCCGCCGTCCGCCGCGCGGCGGCTTCGGAGGGGGGGGCGGCTTCGGCGCGTCGCCCAGGCGGGACGGACGCCCCGGCCGGCCGCCCATCATCGATTTCACGGCGCGATGAAACAAAGACGAAGCCGTCCCGCCGGCCGATGCGGACCGCCGCGACGGCTGTTCCGATGAAATCCGCATGCGATCTTCGGGCGAAACCCAAAGACCCGATTCGCTGTTACTTGACTCTCGAGAAGGCATGGAAGGGCTTATATCACAAAGCGATTCATTCTGGCACATAGCCATAGACCGAATTTAAGGCTAGAATGCGTCAACTTTTCTTAATTTTTCGATCCCAAGGCAATCGACCATGAGTGATCAGAATCTCGTGCTGACCCTGACTCCCGATGTGAGGGAACGCCTGGAAGGCATCGCGGCCCAGTTGGGCCGGACGGTGGAGGAATGCGTCCAACTGGCGCTGGCCGAATTCATCGAAAACTGGGACGACTATATGCGCACCGTCGCCGAGCTGGAAAAAGGCGACGAGGAACGCCCGGTTCTGCGCGCCGTCAACGACTGAGCGGACGGCGGCGGGACTCACCGGGGGGAGCCGATTGGCTGGCCGGTCAGCAGGCCGAGCAGATGGGCCAGAAGGCCCAGGATCAGAACCAGACAGACCATCATCACCGGCACATAGGGAAACAGCCGGACCTCGCCGAAGGTCCGCGGCCGGCGCTCGCGCAGCCAGCAAAGGGCGAACACCGCCGCCGCCAGGGCAATCGCCCACATTGTCGCGCCCAGGCCCATTTACTCGATATACTCGCTCTGATAGACGCCCCAGAATTCGTCGCGCTTCATCCAGCCCTGAATATTGTCGATATCGATGCGGCAATAGGCCTTGGCCCGCGGACAGCCGAGCAGGCGTCCGGTGACGTTGGGGTCGACCAAGGCGAGCGACAGGGCCTTTTCGTCGGGTTCGGCCCGCAGGCGGCGCTGGTTTCCGACCACCACCACCATGCGGCGCGCCGCCAGCATGCTTTGGTGGACCCAGCCCTCGGTGCCCTGCCAATCGCGGATTTTCCGCCATGTTTCGAATTCGGCGATCACCTCGACCGGCAGATCGCGCCGCGTATAGATCCAATCCACCGGATAGCGGACCCCCGGACCGGTCCGCAGATTGACCTCGTCGGAACGCAGCGAAACGAAGCGTGGCAGCGGCAAGCCGCTGCTTTCGGCCGCATCGGCCGCCGATATCAGGAAAAGCAGCGCCATCAAGGCTGCACCGCTCGGAAAAAGGCAACGAATCAGTCGCGCCGCAGATGGCATGTCAGGAACCTTCATTTCGGTAAGGGAATATTTGCCAGGGTCGGAGCGGTGGGTCAAGGCCATCGCCTTTCGGCGATGCTTCGCAAGTGCGCGCTGTTCCCTCCCCACAGGTTACTGGACAAGAGGGGCTGGTCTTGCTACAGCCTCTCAACAACGAATGTCCAAAAAGACGGAGGCTCTACGATGGCACCGAAGAAGCCGTTGGTGTTCGCCACACGCAAGCTCCCCGACGTCATCGAGACTCGTTTGATGGAATTGTTCGACGCCCGGTTGAATGTCGACGACCGTCCCCTGACAAAATCCGAACTGATCGAAGCGGTGCGGACGGCCGACGTCCTGGTTCCGACGGTCACCGATCACATCGACGCCGCCGTCCTCTCGCAGGCCGGCCCCGATCTTCGCCTGATCGCCAATTTCGGCACCGGCGTCGACCATATCGACCTGGCCACCGCCCGCCAGCGCGGCATCACGGTGACCAACACGCCCGACGTGCTGACCGAAGACACCGCCGACATGACCATGGCCCTGATCCTTGCCGTGCCGCGCCGGCTGGCCGAGGGCGAGAGGCTGGTGCGGGCGGGAAAATGGACGGGATGGAGCCCCACCTTCATGCTGGGGCGGCGCATCTGGGGCAAACGCCTGGGCATCGTCGGCATGGGCCGCATCGGCCAGGCCGTGGCCCGGCGCGCCAAGGGGTTCGGCCTCGCCGTGCATTACCACAATCGCAAGCGCCTGTATCCCGAACTGGAGCAGGAGCTCGACGCCACCTATTGGGAAAGCCTGGACCAGATGCTGGCCCGCATGGACGTCATTTCCGTGCATTGCCCGCACACGCCGGCCACCTATCACCTGCTGTCGGCGCGGCGCCTGAAACTGCTGCAGCCGCACGCCTATGTGGTGAACACGGCGCGCGGCGAGGTGATGGACGAGGCGGCCCTGACCCGCATGCTGCAAAAGAAGGAAATCGCCGGCGCCGGTCTCGATGTGTTCGAACATGAGCCGGCGATCAATCCGAAACTGCTCGAAATGGACAATGTGGTCCTGCTGCCGCATCTCGGCTCGGCCACCCTGGAAGGCCGCATCGACATGGGCGAAAAGGTGCTGATCAACATCAAGACGCATATCGACGGACACAATCCGCCGGATCGCGTTCTGGCCAGCATGTTGTAGCCGGCGTCAAACGAACACCACCGCGCCATGCCGCGAGGCATCGGCCAGAAAGGACACCAGTCCGCCCGGCGCCACCGGCACGTCGGGACGCAGGGCGGCGAGTTCGAGACCCAAGGCCCGCAAGCCCATCTCGCAGACCATCACCGTGGCCCCCAGGGCGACGCAGGCCGCCAGCAATTCCTCGAAGCCGCCCACCCCTTTTCCGGTCAGGGCCGCATCGGCGGCCAGCGGCGCCACGCCGTCCTCGGTGGCATGCAGGGATCGCCATCCCGGTCCGGCCGCGTCGCCGGCCAACAGGGCCCGCGCCGCCCCCATGGTGAAGAACAGCGTCGCCGCCCGGTTGCTGGCCAGCGCCGCCGCCGCCATCGCCAGGGCATAATGGACCTTGTCGAAGCTGCCCGAGAACAACACCAGCGATAACCGGTCGACGCTCGCCTCATCCGCAGACATGGGCGGTGCTCCGGTGCATCGACAGATCATGGATGGAGGGCGCCGCGCCGCACAGCGGACAGGCCGGATCGGGACGCAGGCGGATCTTGCGGATGGTGGTCGACAAGGCGTCGATGATCAGCAGGTGCCCCGACAGGCTGTCGCCGATGCCGAGGATTTCTTTCAAGACCTCCGTCGCCTGCAGCGACCCCATGACCCCGGCCATCGCCCCCAAGACGCCCGCCTGGGCGCAGGTCGGCGTCTCGTCGTCCGGCGGCGGCGCGGCGTAGAGGCAGCGATAGCAGGGGCCGCCGGTCTTGAAGGTGGCCAATTGGCCGTCGAACCGCAGGACCGCCGCCGAGACCAGCGTCTTGCCGGCCAGCCGGCAGGCGTCGTTGACCAGGAAGCGGGTGGGAAAATTGTCGCTGCCGTCGGCCACGATGTCGTAGCGGCCGACCAGGTCGAGCGCATTGCCGGCATCGAGGCGAAAGCGGTGCGCCGCCACGCTGACATCGGGATTGATCGCCGCCACGGCGGCCTTGGCGCTTTCGGCCTTGGACCAGCCGATGCGGTCGGTGCCGTGCAGCACCTGGCGCTGCAGATTGGTCAGGTCGACGCTGTCGTCGTCGACCACGCCGATGGTGCCGACCCCGGCCGCCGCCAGGTAGAGGATCAACGGAGAGCCCAGGCCGCCGGCCCCGACGACCAGCACCTTGGCGCCCAGCAGGCGGGCCTGGCCGGTCCCGCCGACCTCGGGGAGAATGATGTGGCGCGCATAGCGCCGGATCTGGTCTTCTGAAAAATCCATCCGCCCGTTTTAGCGGAATTTTCCGGCGGATGCGATGGCCGTGCGAGCCTCGACCGATCGCATCCCCTTCCCCCAAGCGGGGAAGGGCCGGAGAAACCTGACGATCAAAACCGATAGGTAAACTTCAGGATGCCTTGATGCGCCGAATAATTGTCGGCTCTCCATTGGTAGTCATAGACGGCTTCAAGCCCCCAGTTATTTGCGCTGCAGTTGCAGGTAATGAAGGTCAGGCCGGCGCCGACATCGTAGGTATCGGCGTCGACATGCTGGCCTATCGTCGTAAAGGATGGGCCGCCGCCGGCGAAGGTCGCCGTATTTTTCATCTGCTGGCCGCTGAAAGCATGAAGCCATTTGGTATGGACATCGGGAATGAAGGTTCCGTCGGTGACGAAGACCGGATGGGCCAGCTTCAATCCCAAACCCGATTCGACGAAATCGTAGCCCTGGGAATTGACATTCAGATTGATGTCGCCGGCATTGTTCTCGCGGTAACTGTCCAGGGACAGATGCGTATATTGAAGGGATGCCAGCGGCGTCAGCGTCGAGTCGAAAGCCACGGGAATGTGAATGCCGCTGGTCACCATGCCGGTATATTGCTGTCCCGAAAAATCGGCGTCGGCCGTGCGGTTGTAGCCGGGGAAGGAAATATTGCGTTTGGTTCCATACTGATCCCAGCCAACCGTGACCGCGCCGTCCACGAACCATGGTCCGGGAGCGAACCCAACGTACCCCGTCGCCTGATACGTCCCGATATGGCTGTTGTTGTTCGAATTTTGGGCGTTCAGGGTGCTGTAGGCATAGCCGACGCCCAAACCGACGCGGATATCGGGATTGATGTTTTCGAGGGGCGCGTCATATCCGATCATGCCCCCGAGGATCTGGGAATCATAGCCGCCGAATCCGCCCGAGGCCCCTTGGTTGCCGAAATTTCCGAAGCCTTTGGCCCACCAATTGTCACGCGTGCTGCTTCCTTTGCATTCGGCCTTCGTTCCCGCCGGGATATTGGCCCGATCTTCGAAGCGACAGCGATCCTGCACCGAGTCCAGGCGAGACGCCCATTGGTCTTGGAATTCGGAAATCGCCTGAAAATTCACCATATTGGTCGAGGTGACGACCTGTCCGGGGACCAGCTGGGCGACGGCCCGCGCCACCGCCGCCGCCGTCGGCAGACTCGAAAGCGGATCCTGAATGGACAATCCCGGCGTATTGTCGATGGTCGTCGCAACGGGGCCGAGGCCTGGATCACCGCCTCCCGGCGGCGCGACAATCGTGGTCAGAGGAACCCGGTCCACCGTGATCCGCACGATGCCCGTCGCCGGATTCGACGCCGAGAACAGATAACGCGCACTGGTGTCGGTGGCCGTTACGACGCTTCCCGAGCTTCCGCTCGTCGCCGACACGATATCGTAGCTGGAACCGTTGGCGATGACGCTGTTGACGATCACATTGACCTGCAGCCCCGTCCCAACCGTCGAAAAACCGCTTGGAACGATTTTGCCGTAGACGACGCTGTTGGCGATCGTCGTATTGATCGTTGACGATGCCGGCAAGGTGAGAGCCCCGGTGATCGCCAGCGTGTTCGCGCCGAGATCGAAACTGTAGGCCTTGACCGCGCCGGTGATGGCGGCATTGCCGCCGACGACATTGATGCGCTTCAATCCGCTGGCGGCGCCGACCGCGCCGACGACGGTGCTGCCCCCGTTGAGCGTCAGCGTCCCAAAATTGGCGCCGGCGGTGTTGGTGATCGCCCCGGAGAGGGTCTGCCCGGCGCCGAGATTGACCAGTCCGTCGCCGGCGAAATCCACGACGTCTCCGGAATTGCTCGTAAAGCCGCCATTGAAGGTGACGGTTCCGGTTCCGACGACGGAGAAGGTGGTCGCGAACACCGGCCCGTTGAAGGTCACCGTGCTGCCCGCGACACCGGCTCTGATATCGAGAAGCGTGGCGCCGACGGTCCCGGTGAATCCGGTGATCGTCGACGATCCAAGAAACAGGACGCGGGCCGTATTGGCGGCGCTCGACGTGATGCCGCCACCGAGATCGTTGCTGGTGTTGATATTGTCGCCGGCCCCGATGGTCAGGGTGCCCGATCCCGTCGTATCGATACCGCTCAACTGGCCGACGGAATTGTCCACACCCGGCAAGGCGACGATTTCCCGGGCCGAGCCGGACGGAGACCATGCCGCCATCGCGACACCAAACGAAATATAGAAATATTTCCCGCGCATAGCGCTCGCCCCCAGTTGCAAAGAACAGCTATTCGGCATTTTCCGGAGGAACGGTCCGTCTCAATGTGTCGTGATCCCCGACCGCAGCTTTGTCTCTGCCGAAACCCGCGGTGCTTCGTCAGAAAGACGCCCCCGTTGCCGGAATTACCTGCAACAGCAAAAGACCAACTGCCGAAAAAGAATGATGCCGTCCGAATCCGTCGAACCCGACCATGGCCCGTACGGTGCCTCACGCATTGACGGGTCCCGCCCCCACTGTCCGAGCGAATACTCGAATTGAACTCATAGACGAAATGTCCGAGTGGTTTCTCACGGTAAAATCGAATCACACAAATAGATACCCTCGGATTCTACTTAGCCGCTTGGAATCGGGCTGGCCGGACAGTATCCGTTTCCGGCGCGGCGCCCGGCGAGATGACGGCCGCCCTGTCTTCCAAGGCGGAGGAGTGCTTGAGAATGAGCGCCGTTTCCCGTTCGTTCGGCCGTCGCGACGATCGGCGATCGTCCGTCAGGCGGGGAACTGGAAATGGTCGAAGCGATGCAGCGTTTCCTCGATCCGCGTCTGGTGCGCCGCCGCCGAGCCGCGTCCGGTCCAAGTCCATTGCTGCACGAGCAAGACGCGGTTCTTGCGGTCCGCCTTGAGATCGATGACGGCGACGATCTCGTCGCCGACCAGGACGGGCAAGGCGAAATAGCCGAAGACGCGTTTTTCTTTCGGCACATAGGCTTCGAAACGGTGCCCATAGCCGAAAAACAGTTCCAGCCTCTTGCGCTGGATGACCAGGGGATCGAAGGGCGACAGGATATGGACCAGGTCCGGAGCCGAGGACGGAATGGCCGCCCAGTCCTCCGGGCGCATCCAATGCTCCACCCGTTCCGCCCCTTCGACCGCGACCGGCAGCAGCGTCTTGCGGCGCACCCTCGCCTCGATCGCCGCGCGCATGGCGGTCTTGCGCCGGGGGTCGAGATAACAGATCGAATCGAGACCGACCACGCCTTGCGACCGCAAGGCCCGGTCGAGAAGATAGTCCACCACCTGCGGTTCCGAAGCCGGCCTGGGCGGCTTGTCCCAGCCGAAATGCCGCTCCATCAATTCATAGCTCTTCAGCATGCCGGACCGTTCGCCGATCGTCAGCGCTCCGGTGTGGAAGGCCATTTGCAATGCCCGCTTCGACGGCTTGCGGCTGGCCCAGGGATGGTCCTTCTCCACCAGGACGTCGTCGTCGATATCGCGGATCGACAAGGCGCCCTCTTCTCGGATGAGGGTCAGAACCTTGTGCAGATCCGCCTTCGTCACCGAATCGAACCACCGCTTCGGCGATTGCCGGTGGCGTTTCATGTCCGGAAGGAAGAAGCGCAGATCCCGGGTCGGCACATAGGACAAGGCGTGCGTCCAATATTCGAACACCGTCTTGTCGACGGCCTGGGCCTGGTGCAGATGTTCGCGCCGATAGGCCGGGATGCGGGTCCACAGGATGTGGTGATGGCAGCGCTCGATCACATGGATCGTGTCGATCTGCACATAGCCCAGGTGCTCCACCGCGGCGCGCACCGCCTCCGCCCCCTCGCCGAAGGGCTGGAGCCGGTCGAGCCGCTGGGCGGCAATCCAGATGCGCCGCGCGGCGGCCTTGCTGAGCGGAACGGGGACCGGGCTGGAAGATCGGGACATGGCTCTACGTCTGGTGTTCCGACACGAAGGGTTCGTCTTTCCTCAGTTTCACCCCTGATCCCCCGCCGTTGCCTTCCGGATCGTTTCGCTTTCGCTGAAGAAAAGCGTCAGTGGCACCGGCGTCCCTGCCGGTGAAAAGACTCCGCCGCGCAAGCGGCGGACACCGGCGTCCCTGCCGGTGCCACTTTGCCTGATTCTTCCGGGACGGGTCGGCCGTCGACGCGTTATGACCCCGCCCCTCTCCCCCGCGATGCGGGAGGAAGAGGGGCAGGCGTCCGTCAGGCGATGCCGTCGAACAGGGCGGTCGACAGATAGCGTTCGGCGAAGGACGGGATGATCGCCACGATCACCTTGCCGGCGTTCTCCGGACGGGCCCCCAGTTCCAGCGCGGCGGCCAGCGCGGCGCCCGACGAGATGCCGACCGGCACGCCTTCCAGGCGCGCCGCCTTGCGGGCGGTGATGAAGGCCGTTTCGTTGCTGATCTGCAGCACCTCGTCGACCACGCTGCGGTCGAGAACGGCCGGAACGAAGCCCGGACCGATGCCTTGGATCTTGTGCGGGCCGGGCGCGCCGCCGGACAGCACCGGGCTGTCCTCCGGCTCGACCGCGACCATGCGGAGCGACGGGCGACGCGGCTTCAGCACCTGCGCCACGCCGGTCAGCGTGCCGCCGGTGCCGACGCCGCTCACCACCACATCGACCAGGCCCGCCGTATCGGCCCAGATTTCCTCGGCCGTGGTCGCGCGATGGATCGCCGGATTGGCCGGGTTCTCGAATTGCTGCAGCATGATGGCGTCGGGCAGCTCGCTCAGCAGCGCTTCGGCCCGATTGATGGCGCCGCGCATGCCCTGCGCCGCCGG